>NZ_JBEXUR010000020.1:0-110687 GCF_040614415.1 Micromonospora sp. NPDC005979
ACACCAAAGATCAACAAGCCCTCGGCCAGCACGAAAACACCCCACACCACCACGTCAACACCCACCCACCAGCACAAACAGGATGCAACTAGCTCGGGGATGTTGCTGCCTTAGCCGGCTGTGAGGCAGCAACGTCCCAGAAAGTGCTGTCTCACCGAGCAGGGCGCACGAGCCCGACGGGTCTGAGAGGGTGCACACGGAGCAAGATCGTGCTTGAACCAGGAAAGAGGGCCCTCGCCGCGCGCTCGAGGCCACTACAACCAGGATCGAGCGCGATCATGCCCGCGCGCCACGTTCCGCACGGACTTCCCCAGGTTGCCGGAGGTTGGACCGGCGGGTGGTTAGGCGGAGTCCGCCGCCTCATTGGCTTGGGCGTGACGTTCCCGCAGGCGCTCCCGGATCTCCTCCGGGGTGTACGCGCGTCGGCGCCGCTCCGCCCGGGCAATGACCACACCGGACGCTGCCACCCCGGCGAGGCCGGCCAGGCCGAGGACCTTCCACCACCGCACTCGTTGCCGCATCGGCCTAGGCTAGTCCCTCATGAGCATCAGCCTGGATGAGGCCGTCGAGTTGACCCGCACCGGCGACGTGTGGGTGTTCCGGGGTCGTAGCGTGCCGGACCGGGCGATCCAGTTCACCACGAACAGTCCGGTCAACCACGTCGGAATGGCCGTCGTGCTGGACGACATGCCGCCGCTGATGTGGCACGCGGAGTTGGGCAAGTCCCTGCCGGACCTGTGGTCGGGCACGCACCAGCGCGGTGTTCAGTTGCACGATCTGCGGGACGCGGTCTGCGTGTGGGCCAACCGGTACGGTCAGCGGGCCTGGCTGCGGCAGCTCGACCCGCCGGCCGAGGGCGAGATGGAACGCGCGGTGCTGCGGACCGTCGCACGCCTGGACGGCACGCCGTTCCCGTCGACCGCGCAGCTGGCGTGGCGGTGGGTGCGCGGCCGGGTGCCGTCGTTGCCGGGTCCTGGCCGGGCGGCACTCCGAGCCGTATCGCGGGCCGCCCAAGCGGCCTGGGTCGATCCCACCGCTTCGGTCACCCCGACCGCTTCGACCAGCGGGGCCACCCCGACCGCCGGGGCCACTCCGACCGCTTCGACCAACGGGGCCGACCCGGTCGCCGCGGGCACCGCGGCCAACCGGGGGACAACTGCCGCTCCGGCCAGCGCGGCCGCGCGGGACCGGGCGCTGGAGACGGCGTACTGCGCCGAGGTGGTGGCCGTGACCTACGAGGCGATGGGCCTGCTGCCCGCCGGCAAGCGTCCGAACTGGTACGACCCGGGCCGGTTCTGGAGTGGTGACGACCTGGGATTGGCCGGGGGCGCCCGACTGGGTACGGAGATCGAGGTGCGGGTCCCGCCCCGCTGAGGATCGACCCGAGGTTTGGTCCACCCGGTGCGGGGCAATTGCTGTCGCCGTGAACGCCTCCACGGATCTCGACACGCTGACCGGGTTCTTCGACCGGTACGGCGTCGCGTTGACCTCGGGCGACCTGCCGTCCCTCGGTGGTTGTTACGCCCTGCCCGGGCTGGTGGTGGCGGACACGTACAGCTTCTCGTTCACCTCGCTGGCGGCGGTCGCGCTGTCCTTCGTGGGCGCCGCGCCCGACTATCAGGACCGGGAGCTGATCGCCGCGCACGCCCGGATCGAGGACGTGCAGCCGGTGTCCGCGCTGCTGACCCTGGTGTCGGTCGAGTGGGAGTTCCTGGACAGCCAGGGGCGTGCGGTGCCGGGGGAGCGGTACCGCTATCTGCTGCGAACCTCGGGTGAGGGGCCGCTGATCTGCACGGTCGTCCGGACGGGCTGACCGCCAGCGGAGCGTCGACCCATCCGAGCCGTTTTCCGTACGGAGGGGGCCGGTCGGTCCGATCCGTACCCGCCAGGTTTCCGGTCCGCCCGGCGCTGGCTACGCTGTCGCGTCGGTGGGACGAGGGGAGACCTGATGGCGGTGGGGCCGGACGGCGCGGGAGGTCCGCGGACGGCGCGAGTGGTGCTGTCGCTGCCGTGGATCGTGGTGCTGGTGGGCGTCAGCGCGCTGGCGGTGCTGTTGGTGGTCGCGCTGTTGTCGTTCCGTACCCGGGAGGGGGAAGGCACGCCGCAGGCCGCGCCGCCGGTGTTCCTGCCGACGACGCCGGCTGCCGCGTCGTCGGCGCCGACGACGGGTGGGTTGGAGCGGCGGTCGGCGTCACCGCGCGCGTCGCGCAGCAGCCGGACGCCGTCGCCGCGCGCCACCACGAAGTCGCCGTCGCCGGGCGCGACGAGCGCCGCGGCCCTGGCGACGAAGGACCCGGCGGTGTCGGCGCAGTACAAGGTCGGTACGGATGGCTGGAACGCGACCGAGGCGACGCTGTCGGTGACCAACGGGTCGGACCGGTCGGTGGACTGGCGGGTGGAGTTGGCCTTCGCGGACGACACGCGGGGCCTGCGCGTCAGCGGCGCGGCGGGGATCTCGGTGGCGGCTCAGGGTGACGGCGCGTTCGTGCTCAGCGGCGGAGAGTCGTTGGGTGCCGGTGACACGCAGACCCTGCGGTTGCGGGTCAGTTGGGATGGATCGGCGCAGCGTCCGGTGCGGTGCGTGATCAACGGGGTGGAGTGCCGGCTCAGCTGACCGTGCGTCGAGCCGCGTCGCGCGCGACGCCGACGCTTTCCGGGTGTGCCGTCGATCGCTAGGCTGCCCGGACGGCCCGCTGAGGGAGGTACATGTCCGGCATGCGTCGTGCCCCGCGACCGTCGCACGGTCCGGCGGCCATCGCGTCGTCGCCGTGGATCGTGGTGGGCGCCGGTGTCGTCGTGATGGTGGTCCTGCTGTTCGTGGCCCTGGGCGCGTACCGGGGGCGTAGTCCGGCGCGGGACGGCGGGCCGCCACCGGCGGGTCTGCCGTTGCCGCAGGCGCCGGTGTCGCCGTCCGGGCTGTCGCCGACGCCGTTGCCGGAGAACTCGGCTCTGTTGCCCGGGTTGTCGCCGCGAGCCAGCGGGCTGCCGCCGAGCGCGCCGGTCACGCCGGTCCCGTCGCGGCCGTCGACGGTCGGCCCGACGGTTGCGTCGACGTCGGCGCGACCGCCGGTCCGGCCGCCGCAGCAGCCGTCGGCGGTGAGCGGACGCTACCGGGTGGTGCAGAGCTTCGACGGCGGTTTCATCGGCGAGGTGCTGATCGTCAACGCGTCCGGTGTGGACCGAGGGTGGACGGTGCGGTTCGAGTTCGCCGGTGGTCGGCTGGTGACCACCTGGGTGGAGGGCGTACCCCAGGGGACGCTGCGGCAGTTCGACGGCGGCTTCACGTACGTCAGCGGGGTGGACGTTTCGGCCGGTGGGTCGGTGGCGCTGCGGTTCCATCTGGAGCGGGCGCCCTCGACGCCGCGCGGGTGCACTGTCGACGGGGCGCGTTGTAGCGGGTTCTGAGCGAGCCTTCCGCAAGTTTGCTGCTCTGTTACGACTTTGTTTGCAAGGTATTGCAGATCGTTGCGGCAAGGGTTAGCGTGCGGCCAATCACGACCAGAGGAAGGCCGTCGATGAAACCCCCGCCGATACGCCGTACCGCCCTGCTCGCGCTCGTCAGCCTGCTCACCGTCACCCTCGTCGGCACGCCGGTATCCGCCCGCCCCCTCGGCGCCGACGCCGATCCCCGACCGTCCGGCGCCGATCCCCTGACTGCAACCGGCGCGGTGCAGTGGCGCGACGAGCCCAGCGCCGACGCGTTGCTGGCCGCGGGCGCCGACGCCGCGCGTGCCGAGCAGTTCTACTTCGTCCTGCCGGACCGGTTCGCCAACGGCGACCGCCGCAACGACTCCGGCGGGCTGACCGGTGACCGGCTGCGCACCGGTCTCGACCCGGCCGACAAGGGCTTCTACCACGGCGGTGACCTCAAGGGCGTCATCGACAAGCTGGCCTACATCCAGGGCCTGGGCACCACCGCCATCTGGCTCGCCCCGATCTTCAAGAACCGCCCGGTGCAGGGTGAGGGGAACGACGTCTCCGCCGGCTACCACGGCTACTGGATCACCGACTTCACCCAGGTCGACCCGCACTTCGGCACGAACGCCCAGCTCAAGGAGCTGGTCTCGCTGGCGCACCGGCGAGGCATCAAGGTCTATCTCGACGTGGTGGTCAACCACACCGCCGACGTCATCAGGTACGCCGAGGACCGCTACGCCTACGTGGACAAGGCGACCTCGCCGTACACGGACGCGCGGGGGCGGACCTTCGAGGACCGCAACTACGCCGACGGCAGCCGGGACTTCCCGACCGTCGACGCGAACGCCGGCCCGTACACGCCGGTCCTTCCCGAGCCGGGTGACGCGACGGTGAAGGTGCCGGCCTGGCTCAACGACGCCAGCATGTACCACAACCGGGGCGACTCCACGTTCACCGGCGAGAACAGCGAGTACGGCGACTTCTTCGGTCTCGACGACCTGTGGACCGAACGGCCCGAGGTGGTCCAGGGGATGACCAAGGCGTACGGGGACTGGATCGGCGCGACCGGCGTCGACGGGTTCCGGCTGGACACCGTCAAGCACGTCAACATGGACTTCTGGCCGCAGTTCACCCGGGGCGTCGAGCGGGCCGCCGAGAAGGCCGGCAAGAAGGATTTCTTCGTCTTCGGCGAGGTGTACAGCGCCGATCCGGAGGTCACGTCGACGTACGTGCGCCGCGGCGGTCTGCCGGCCACCCTCGACTTCGCGTTCCAGGAGGCCGCGCGGGGCTACACGGCGGGCGGCGGCTCGGCGAAGGCCCTCGCCGACGTGTACGCCCGCGACGACCTCTACGCCGCCCGGGACACCGACGCCGGCCGGCTGACGACCTTCCTCGGCAACCACGACATGGGCCGGATCGGGTCGTTCATCGTCGGCGGCGGCACCGACCCGACCAGTCACCTGCGCCGCGACCAGCTCGCCCACCAGCTCATGTTCCTCACCCGCGGCCAGCCGGTGATCTACTCCGGTGACGAGCAGGGCTTCACCGGCCCCGGTGGCGACAAGGACGCCCGGCAGGACATGTTCGCCTCGAAGGTGCCCGACTACCTCGACGACGACCTGCTCGGCACCGACCGCACCCACGCCAGCGACCAGTTCGACACCGCCCACCCGCTGTACCGGACGATCGCCGAGCTGGGCCGGCTGCGCCAGGCGCACCCCGCGCTGCGCGACGGCATCCAGGTCACCCGGTACGCCGCCGACGGTCCCGGCGTCTTCGCCGCCTCCCGCGTCGCGGCCGCCGACCGGACCGAGTACCTCGTGGCGGTGAACAACGCCGCGACCGCGCAGACTGTCAGCGTGGACACCTGGTCGGCCGGCGCCACCTTCACCGGCATCTACGGCGCGTCCGCCAGCGCGAAGGCCGGTGGCGACGGGAAGGTCACGCTGACCGTGCCGCCGCTGTCGGCGGCCGTGTACCGCGCGGGCAGCCCCATCGCCCGGGCGAGCGGCACGCCGACCATCGCCATCACCAGCCCCGCGCCGGACGCGTCGGTGGCGACCCGGGCGGCGGTCACCGCGCAGGTGACCGGCGACCCGCTGTCGACCGTCACCGTGGCGGCGCGGGTCGGCGGCGGCCGGTGGACGCTGCTGGGCAGCGCCGACCACGCGCCGTACACCGTGCACCACGACCTGGACGGGCTGGCCGGCGGCACCCGCGTCGAGTACCGCGCGGTCGTCCGGGACGGCCGGGGCCGCACCGCCACCGCCCGGTCCGTCGCCGTCGTCGGCACGCCCGAGCTGGGTGGATCCCGGGAGTGGGCGGTGGTGCACTACCAGCGTCCGGCCGGGGGGTACGACGACTGGGGGCTGTACGCCTGGGGCGACATCGACCCGGCGTACGTCACCGAGTGGCCCACCGGGCAACCGTTCGCCGGGGAGGACTCCTACGGCCGGTTCGCCTGGGTGAAGCTCAAGCCGGGCGCGAAGTCCGTGGGTTTCGTTGTCGTCGACTCCGATGGCACGAAGGACGTCGCCCAGGACCGCACGATGGACGTCACCCGGACCGGCGAGATCTGGCTCAAGCAGGGCGACGCGACCGTCTATCCGAGCCGGCAGGCGGCCACCGGGCAACCGGACCCGGCGGTCGAGGAGGGCACCGCGGTGATCCACTATCGGCGGGCCGACGGCAACTACGACGGGTGGGGTCTGCACCTGTGGGACGGCGCGGCCAACCCGACGGACTGGGCCAGCCCGCTCGCGCCCACCTCGACCGACGCGTTCGGCGCGGTGTTCCGGGTGCCGCTGGCGGCCGGGGCGACCGGGCTGAACTACATCCTGCACAAGGGTGACACCAAGGACCTGCCCGACGACCAGCGGCTCGACTTCGCCAGCGCCGGCCGGGAGGTGTGGCTGCTCGCCGCCACCCCGGGGCGGCTGCTGCCGTCCACCGCGACCAGCGCCGGCGGGGACACCGACATCGGCAAGCAGAAGGCGCACTGGATCGACCGGTCCACCATCGCCTGGCAGACCCCACCCACCGACGGCCGGGTGTACGCCCTGGTGGCCGCCCCGGCCGGCGGGGTGAGCGTCGTCGACGGGGAGCTGTCCGGGGCGTACACCAGTCTGCCGTTGCGCGCGCAGCGCAACGGGCTCACCGAGGCCCAGCGCGCGGCGTTCGGGCACCTGTGGTCCTACCGGGCCTTCACCCTCGACCGGGGTGACCTGGCGAAGGTGCCGGCGGCGCTGCGCGGGCAGTTGCTGGTCACCGAGCGCGACGCCCAGGGGAAGCTGCTCGCCGCCACCGGCGTGCAGATCCCCGGCGTGCTCGACGACGTGTACTCCCGGGCCACCCAGGTCACGCTCGGCCCGACCTTCGCCGGCCGGACGCCGAGCCTCGCGCTCTGGGCCCCCACCGCGCGGACGGTGGAGCTGGAACTGTTCGACTCGCCCACGGCCGCGCCGAAGACGGTGGCGATGCGCCGCGACGACCGCACCGGCGTCTGGTCGGTACGCGGCAGCCACGCCTGGACGGGGAAGTACTACCGCTACCGGGTGCGGGCGTGGCAGCCGGCCGTGCAGCGGATGGTCACCGCGTCGGTCACCGACCCGTACTCGGTGTCCCTCGCGGCCGACTCCACCCACAGCCAGCTCGTCGATCTCGACGACCCGGCGCTGGCCCCGCCGGGGTGGCGCACGCTGCGCAAGCCGGCCGGGGTGCCCTCGTCGAAGGCGCAGATCTCCGAGCTGTCGGTGCGCGACTTCTCCATCGCCGACGAGACCGTGCCGGCGCCGCGGCGGGGGACGTTCCTGGCGTTCACCGACCCGGGGACCGCCGGCATGAAACACCTGCGGGCGCTCGGCGACGCCGGCGTCACCCACCTGCACCTGCTGCCGGCGTTCGACTTCGCCACCATCCCCGAGAAGCGGGCCGACCAGCGCCAGCCGGCCTGTGACCTGGCGGCGCTGCCGCCGGACTCGGACCAGCAGCAGACGTGCGTCGCGGCCGTCGCCGACACCGACGGCTACAACTGGGGGTACGACCCGCTGCACTACACCGTGCCGGAGGGCGGCTACGCCCTCGACCCTAGCGGGGCGGCGCGGACCACCGAGTTCCGTCGGATGGTGGCCGGAGTGAACGACGCCGGCCTGCGGGTGGTCATGGACGTGGTCTACAACCACACGGCGGCGGCCGGCGTCGACCCCAGGTCGGTGCTCGACCAGGTGGTGCCCGGCTACTACCACCGGCTGCTCGACGACGGCACCGTCGCCAACTCCACGTGCTGCGCGAACACCGCGCCCGAGCACGCGATGATGGGCAAGCTGGTGGTCGACTCGCTGGTCACCTGGGCCAGGCAGTACAAGGTGGACGGTTTCCGGTTCGACCTGATGGGCCACCACCCGAAGGCGAACATCCTGGCCGTCCGGGCGGCCCTGGACCGGCTCACCGTCGCCCGCGACGGCGTGGACGGCAAGGCGATCATGCTGTACGGCGAGGGCTGGAACTTCGGCGAGGTCGCCAACGACGCCCGGTTCGAGCAGGCCACCCAGGCCAACATGGCCGGCACGGGTGTCGGCACGTTCAACGACCGGCTGCGCGACGCCGTGCGCGGCGGCGGCCCGTTCGACGCCAACCCGCGCGTGCAGGGCTTCGCCTCCGGGCTCTACACCGACCCCAACGGCGACCCGGTGAACGGCTCGGCGGCCGAGCAGAAGACCCGTCTTCTACACGCCCACGACCTGATCAAGGTGGGCCTCACCGGCAACCTGCGGGACTACCGGTTCACCGACACCTCGGGGCGTACGGTCACCGGGGCCCAGGTGGACTACAACGGCTCGCCCGCCGGGTACACCGCCGCGCCGGGGGAGGCCGTCACCTACGTCGACGCGCACGACAACGAGATCCTGTACGACGCGCTGGCGTACAAGCTGCCGCAGGGCACCAGCGCGGCGGACCGGTCCCGGATGCAGGTGCTGGCGCTGAGCACGGTGGTGCTGGGGCAGGGCGCCGGGTTCGTCACCGCCGGCACCGAACGGCTGCGGTCGAAGTCGCTGGATCGCAACTCGTTCAACTCCGGTGACTGGTTCAACCAGATCCGCTGGGACTGCGCCAGCGGCAACGGGTTCGGCGTCGGCCTGCCACCGGCGCAGGACAACCAGGACAAGTGGCCGTACGCGAAGCCGCTGCTCGCGGACCCGGCCCTGGTGCCCGACTGCTCGGCGATCGGCACCACCGACGCCCGGTACGCCGAGCTGCTGCGCGTCCGGGCGTCGTCGCCGGTGTTCGGGTTGGGCAGCGCCGAGCAGGTGCAGCGGCGGGTGGCGTTCCCGCTGTCCGGCGAGTCGGAGACCCCGGGCGTGCTGACCATGACGCTTGACGCGCGTGGTCTGGGCGGGGCCTGGACCGCGCTGACCGTCGTCTTCAACGGCACTCCGGAGACGGCGACGCAGACGGTGACCGGGCTGCGGGGCGCGGACGTGTCGCTGCACCCGGTGCTGGTCAACTCGGCCGACCCGACGCTACGGACGGCGTCGTTCGACCGGGCGGCCGGCACCTTCACGGTGCCGGCGCGCAGCGTGGCGGTGTTCGTCCAGAAGTGAGCGGGGACCGGCCCCCTTCCGCGTCGCGCGGAAGGGGGCCGGTCTCTTGTTGGTGCTTCGTGTGTGGTGCTCAGGCGAAGCAGTTCTCGATGGCGCCGCCCGGGATGGCCAGGCAGTTCGTCGGGCGGTTCGCGGTGATGGCGGACTTGTCGTCCACGTTCACCGGCCCGAAGAAGGTGAACACACCGCCCGGCGCGAAGGTCGAGAAGTTGTTGGCAACCTTCGTCTTCGACAGGTTGACCTCGCCGAAGATGTTGAAGATGCCGCCGCCGACCCCGATCGGGCCGATGGCCCGGTTGCCGACGACCTCGGTGTTGCGCAGCGTCAGGACGCTGCCGGCGTTGAAGACCCCGCCGCCGAAGAAGCCGGCGGTGTTCTCCTTGATCCAGCTGTCCTCGACGGTCACCGCGCTGTCGAAGGCGATGGCGAGACCGCCACCGACCCCGGCGGTGCTGTTCTTCGCCACCGTCACCTTGTGCAGGTTCAGCTGGCTGTCCGCCGCGGCCAGACCACCACCGGCGAGGACCGCCGTGTTCGAGGTGATCTCGGTGTCGTACGCGGTGGTGTTGCCCTCGATGTCGAGGTAGCCGCCGCCGAAGCCCAGCGTCTCGTTGTCGCTGATCACGGCCTTCTTGAGCTCGACCGTGCCGCCGTCGACGTCCTCGGTGAAGATCTCCGCGGCGCCGTTGGAGATGCCGCCACCGCCGATGATCGCGGTGTTGTCCTTGATCTTCGACTCCTCGACCTTGAGCAGGCCGGCGTTGAAGACACCGCCGCCGAAGAAGAAGGCGGTGTTGCCCGCGACGGTGCTGTGCCAGATCTTCGCGGTGCCGAAGTTGGCCACACCGCCGCCGTTGCCGCCGGACTGGTTGAGGACGACCTCGGACTCGATGATCTCGGCGGTGCCGCCCGGCTGCACCAGGATGCCCGCGCCGTCGTTGTCGTCCGGGTACTCGACGAGCGGCGTGACCGCGCCCGGCGCCGCCTTCGTCGCGGCCTTCGGCGTCACCTTCGGCGCGGCCTTCAGGCCCGCCTTCGGGTTGGCCTGCCGCGCGGTGAGGGCCTGCTCCAGCGGAGTGCCGGCCTTCACCTGCGCCGCGATCGCCTCGGAGTCCGAGTAGGACGCCCAGACGGCCGCCGGCTCGACGTTGTCGAACAGTTCCAGGGTCTGGCCACCCTTGATGGTCAGGCCCTTGATGGTGAGGTGGCCGCCCGCACCGACGTTCAGGATCCGGAAGTAGTCGGCCGTGGCCTCGCGGGCGATCGTGGTGTGCTCGCCCTTGAGGGTGATGTTCTCGGTGATGACCGGCAGGCCGTTGCCCTGGTAGTCGTTGCGGGTCAGGTTGTAGGTGCAGCCCTTGGCCAGTTCCAGCACACCGCCGTGCTTGTTGTTGGCGAACACGATCGCCTGGATCAGCTTGTCGGTGTCGCAGGGCACCTCCTTCCCACGCTCGTGGTCCTTGTCCCGGTCCTTGCCCTTGTCCTTGTCCCGGTCCTTGTCCCAGTCACGACCCTCGTCACCGTGCTGGTCGCCGTCCTTGCTGACCTGCGCGGTGTTCCAGTTCAGGCCGACCGCCCCGGCGCTGCCCGCGACGCCCACCGCCGCGAGACTGATCACGCCCGTCAGACCGGCCACGCCGCTGGCGAGCCAGAGCTTGCGGCGGCTCTTGGCCGTCGCCCGCCCGGAGGCTTCGTTGTTCGTTAGGTAGTTGGACATCGGAGCTCTCTGCCCTCTCCTCGTACCAGACAGGGTCGCCGCCCTCAGACGGTCGTCCCCTGCTACAAATCGGTTGTAGCTCCCAAAACCAACTTATGAGAATGTTCCTCGCCTCGCGGGCGTATCCGAAACAACCCCGCATTAGGTTCATGTTGCCCTCACCGAGGCCCGGATGGACACACCAGTGCCCAAGTCGGCCTGCGGGCCCGTGACCTGCCCAAATGGGTACGCCCCTCCGAGCCGTTGGCGGCTCGGAGGGGCGTTCTATGTGGTTCAGCCCCACCCGATCAGGCGAAGCAGTCCAAAACGTTGAAGCAGTTGGTCGGACGGTTGGCGGTGACGGCGGACTCGTCGTCCAGCCGCACGGTGCCGCCGAGGCTGTTGAAGATGCCCCCCGGCTCAAGGGTGGAGAAGTTGTGCGCCACCTTCGTCCGGTAAAGCGTGACCTCGCTGCCCTCGGTGTTGACGATGCCGCCGCCGCGGGCGAACGGGCCGATGGCCCGGTTGCCGACGACCTCGCTGTCGCGCAGCGTCGTGCGGCTCTCGTCGTTGAAGAGGCCAGCGCCGGCGGACCCCGCGGTGTTGTCCTTGATGGCGGTGTCCTCGATCGTCGCGGTGCTGTCGGAGACGACCGCCACACCGCCACCGTCGCGGCCAGCGCTGTTCCTGGCCACCGTGGCGTGCTTGAGGGTGAGCTGACTGTCGGCCACGGCAACGCCGCCCCCGTCGAGCACCGCCGTGTTGTCGGTGACCTTCGTGTCGTGCAGGGTCGTGGTGCCCTCGACGTCCAGGACGCCGCCGCCGAAGCCGAGCGTCTCGTTGTCGGTGATCTCGCTCTTGTAGACCCAGACCGCACCGCCGTCGACGGACTCGGTGAAGATCTCGGCCGCGCCGTTGGAGATACCGCCACCACCGATGATGCCGGTGTTGTCCTTGATCTTCGACTCGTCGACCTGGAGCACACCGGCGTTGAAGATGCCGCCGCCGAAGAAGAAGGCGGTGTTGTGCGCGACGGTGCTCTTGCTGAGCCTGGCGCTGCCGAAGTTCGCCAACCCGCCGCCGTTGCCGCCGGACTGGTTGTAGAGCAGCTCACTGTCCAGGATCTCGGCCCGGCCCCCGGGCTGTACGAGCACCCCGGCGCCGTCGTTGAACCCGGGCTCCTCCACCAGCGGCGCCACCTGAGCTCCGGTCGCCGTCGTCGTCGGGGCCGGGGCGGTTGCCGCTGCCGGCTTGGCTGCGGTTCCGGTTGCCGGCTTGGCGGCCGCTGCCTTCGCCGCCGTGGCCGTCTTGGCCGTTGTCGCTGCCGGCTTCGCTGCCGCCTTGGTCGCTGCTGCGGGCTCCGCCGCCTTGCTCGCTTCCGGCTTGGCGGCCGAGCCCTTGACCGCCGCAGCCTTGACCGCCGCCTGCTTGGTCGTTGCCTGCTTGGCCGCCGTCGGCTTGGCCGTCGTTGTCGTCGGCTTGGCGGCCGCTGCCTTGGCCGGGGCGGTGGACGTCGCCGACTTCGCCGCCGCCGTCGTGGCCGGCTGGGCTGCGGCGCCCGCTGCGGTGGTGGCCGCCGTGGTCCGGGCCGAGGTCGAGTACGGCCCCCAGACCGTCGCCGGCTCCACGGTCATCGCCTGCTGGATGGTCTGCCCACCCTTGATGCTCAGGCCCTTGAGGGTGAGCTGCCCGCCCGGGCCGACGTTCAGGATGCGGAAGTAGTCGGCGGTGGCCGCACGACCAATGGTCGTGTGCTCGCCCTTGAGAGTGATGGCTTCGGTGATCACCGGGAGGCCGTTGCCGTCCTGGTTGCGGGTCAGGGTGTACGTGCAGCCCTTCGCCAGTTCCAGGACACCGCCGTCGCCGCTGTTGGCGAAGGTGATCGCCTGGATCAGCTTGTCCGAGTCGCAGGGCACCTGCTTGGCGCGATCCTTCTCGTCCCGCTTGTCGTCCTTGCTGGCCCGGTCGTCGAAGCCGCTCCAGTCGCCGCCGCTCCACTCGTCGTTGCCACCGTTCTCCTTGCCGCCGTCCTCCTTGCCGCCGTCGGCGTTCGCGCCGGCGTCGCTGACGTTCTGCCGGTTCGTCGACGGCTGTGCGTCGGACACCCGGGCGGAGGTGGGTTTGTCGTCCCGTGCGGCGACGCCACCGAGGGCGGCCAGACCGACCACCCCGGTCAGGCCCGCGACGCCGGCAACCCACAGGGCCCGTCGTCGTCGTGTTGGCGGAGCCGTCGAGGCCCCGCCTTCGGTACTCGTTATGTCATCGGACATCAGAGCCTTCCGCCCTTCCTACTACCAGACGGGGTCGCACCGCCCGCAGCGCCACGACCAGCTACAAATGGCTTGTAGCCTCTGATGCCCACCGTATGAGAACTATCTTCGCGAGGCGGACGTATCCGAGAAAACCCCGCATATGCCTCAAGTAAGGGCACGAGCCCGTAACGGTCCGGCGGGACCGGAAGAGGTGTGAGCAGCCCAAACACCACGAGGCGCCCCTTGCCGCCCGGCGCGCGGCCTTCGGCGGCGCCGCTGGTGGGTGATCGGCTCGGGTTCCTGGAAGATGCGCTCTTCGAGCGGATCGGAAACCCCGACATCAAGGAAGTCGAGTGGATCTCGCCCGGTAGCACGCGCCGGGCCGCGGGCGGTGGTCCGGAGCGTGCCGGCCACGAGTCCAGACCGAGGCCCGAGTCCCAGGCCAGGCCCATGCCAGGCCCAGTCCAGGCCCAGGCCAGGACCAGGTCAGGCCCAGGCATCGGCCAGGACCAGGTCAGGCTCGGACAAGGTCCAGGCATCGGCCAGGACCAGGCCTGGCCTGGACGAGGCCCAGGCCAGGCCCAGGTCGATGCCGAGGCGGCGACCCCAGGGGCTCGGGGTCGAGGTCGAGGGGTGGGGTTTGGGTCAGCCGGGCAGGCGGGGCCCGGCCTCGCGCTGCTCGGCCAGCCAGGTCTCCACCTCGTCGGAGGTGCGCGGCAGGCCGGCCGACAGGTTGACCGCGCCGGTCGCGGTGACCAGGACGTCGTCCTCGATGCGGATGCCGATGCCGCGCAGCTCGGCGGGGACCAGCTCGTCCTCGGGCTGGAAGTAGAGACCCGGCTCGACGGTGAGCACGTAGCCCTCGCCCAGGGCGCCGTCGCGGTAGGTCTCCTTGCGGGCGTTGGAGCAGTCGTGCACGTCGATGCCGAGCATGTGACCGAAGCCGTGCAGCGTCCAGCGCCGGTAGACCGAGGACTTCTCGTCCATGGCCTCGTCCACGCTCACCGGCAGCAGGCCCAGGTCGGACAGGCCCTCGGCGAGCACCCGCATGCAGGTCAGGTGGACGTCCTTGAACTTCACGCCGGGGCGGATGGCGTCCATGCCGGCCTGCTGCGAGGCGTACACGATGTCGTAGACCTGGCGTTGCAGGGCGGTGAACCGGCCGTCGACCGGCAGCACCCGGGTCACGTCGGCGGTGTAGAGGTTGCGCCCCTCCACCCCCATGTCCATGAGCAGCAGGTCACCCGGGCGGGTGGCGCCGTGGTTGTGCACCCAGTGCAGGATCGTGGCGTGCTCGCCCGCGCCGACGATCGAGCCGTACCCGACGTCGTTGCCGTCGTGCCGGGCGCGTAGCGCGAAGATGCCCTCCAGCAGCCGCTCGGAGACGGCCCGGTCGGCCGGCAGGACGCGGGCCACGTCCTCGAAGCCCCGGACGGTGGCGTCGATCGCGTCCTGGAGCTGGCCGATCTCCCACTCGTCCTTGACCAGCTTCAGCTCCGAGATGGCGATGGCCAGCTCCCGGTCGCGGGCCGGCTGCCCCTCGGCGCGCGGCCCGTCGTAGGGGCGCACGGCCGCGTCCACCTGGGCGTCGAAACCGCGCAACACCCGGGTACGCCCCGGAGCGAGGTCGGCCAGCGCCGCCTCCAGCCCGGTCAGGTCGGCGGTGGGCAGGTCCAGTTCGGTGGACTTCTCGCCGAGGGTGTGCCGCCGGCCCACCCACAGCTCACCGTGCCGGCTGCGGAAGAACTCGTCGGTCTCCCGGGACGAGCGGGGCCGCATGTACAGCGTCGCGTCGTGGCCCGAGCCGTTCGGGCGCAGCACCAGCACGCTGTCCGGGTCGTGGTCACCGGTCAGGTAGGCGAAGTCGCTGCCCGGCCGGAACGGGTACGTGGTGTCGTTGGCGCGGACCTTCTCGCCGCCGGTCGGGATGACAAGCGTCTCGCCCGGGAAGGCCGCGGAGAGCGCGGCCCGCCGCTTGGCGTAGTTGGGGACCTCCGGACGCGGCGTGACCGGGAGTTCGGTGTCGCGCCAGCCCTGCCGCATGAACGACAGGAACGCCTCCGGAAAGTCCGGATCGTGCGATTCCGTGCCGTCTGTCGGCGTACCCTCGGTGCTCTTGCGTTCCTCGGTCATTGCGCCGCTCCCCTCCGCTCGTGGCTGGTCCCGACGGTACCGCGCGCCCGGTTCGCGGTGGTGGCGGCCGGGAGCGCCCCGAACGACGGACGGCTGCGACGGGCCGACGGAGCGCGTGGAAAGATGACGACCATGTGCGGACTCCTGGCCTTCTTCAGCGCGAACGGCAACGCCGCCGCGCACCGCGACCACATCGCCGGAGCATTGGAATGCCTGCACCACCGCGGCCCGGACGAGACAGGGGTCGAGGTGGTCGGCGACGCGTCCGGCCGGTACGCGGACGGAGTGTTCGCCCACAAGCGGCTCGCCATCATCGACGTCGCGTCGAGTCACGAGCCGCTGCCCTACGCGAACGGCCGTTACCTGCTGACCTTCAACGGTGAGATCTACAACTACATCGAGCTGCGCGACGAGCTGATCCGGGACTTCGGCGCGCAGTTCGCCACCGCCGGTGACGGCGAGGTGATCGTCGCCGGCTACCACTACTGGGGCGAGCAGGTGCTCACCCGGCTGCGCGGCATGTTCGCCTTCGTCATCTGGGACCGGCAGGAGCGGCGCGCGTTCGGCGCCCGCGACTACTTCGGCATCAAGCCGCTGCACTACCTGGAGACCGCCGACGGCCTCTACCTGGCCTCGGAGAAGAAGGCGCTGCTGCCGTTCGCGCACAGCAACTACCAGGGCGACGCGGGCGTGGACGCGGCGAACCTGAGCCACTACCTGACGCTGCAGTACGTGCCGGAGCCCGGCACGCTGCACAAGGGCATCAGCCGGATCGGCTCGGGGGAGTACCTGACCTGGACCCCGGGCGGGCGGATCGACGTCCGGCGGTGGTACCGGCCGGTGTTCCGGCCCGCGCCGGTCGACGACGAGCAGAAGCTGTACCACGAGATCCGCGAGACGCTGCGCGAGAGCGTGCGCATGCACATGCGCTCCGACGTGCCGGTCGGCTCGTTCCTGTCCAGCGGCATCGACTCGACCGCCGTGGTCGCGCTGGCCCGCGAGTTCAACCCGAACATCCTGACCTTCACCGTCGGCTACGACGTCCCGGGCTACTCGGAGATCGACGTCGCCCAGGATTCGGCGCGGCACCTGGACGTCACCACCATCCCCACCAAGATCGGTCCGCAGGACATGATCGACGCGCTGCCGAAGATCGTCTGGCACCTGGACGACCCGGTGGCCGACCCGGCGCTGGTGCCGCTGTACTTCGTGGCGAAGAAGGCCGCCGAGCACGTCACGGTGGTGCTCTCCGGTGAGGGGGCCGACGAGTTCTTCGGTGGTTACACGATCTACCGGGAGCCGCTGTCGCTGGGCACCGTCAACGGTCTGCCCGGTGGTGTGCAGAAGGGGCTGCGGGCGGTCTCCAAGGCCATCCCGCAGGGCGTCAAGGGCAAGAGCTTCCTGGAGCGGGGCACCACCCCGATCGAGGAGCGCTACTACGGCAACGCGCGGATGTTCACCGAGGAGGAGAAGCAGCACCTGCTGCGTCGTTACGACCCCTCGGTGCGCTACACCGACGTGACCGCCCCGATCTACGCCGAGTGCACCGAGCTGGACGACGTCACCAAGATGCAGTACGTCGACCTCTACACCTGGCTGCGTGGCGACATCCTGGTCAAGGCCGACCGGATCTCGATGTCGCACTCGCTGGAGGTGCGGGTGCCGTTCCTCGACCGCGAGGTCTTCGACGTCGCCGCGAAGATCCCGGTGGACCTGAAGCTGCCGCCGCGCTCCGACGCCACCAAGTACGCGATGCGTCAGGCGTTGCAGGGCGTCGTCCCGCCGGCGATCGTCAACCGCAAGAAGCTGGGCTTCCCGACCCCGACCCGGGTGTGGCTGCGCGGCGAGATGTACGAGTGGGCCCGCCACGTGCTGAGCACCTCCGGCGCGGGTGACCTGCTCGACCTGTCGTACGCGCTGCGGCTGCTCGACGAGCACAAGCGGGAGGAGTTCGACCACTCCCGCAAGGTGTGGACGGTGCTGATCTTCTGCATCTGGCACGCCATCTTCGTGGCCAAGACGCTCGACCCGGGTATCCAGCGCAACCAGTCGGCCCTGCTGACGAAGCCGGTGGTCGGTTCCATGGTCCGCTGACCCGCCGCCCCACCCTGTCGATCAAGAGGTTTGCGTCACCGGAAGCGCTCCGGGTGACGCAAACCTCTTGATCATTTCAGGGGTACCTCAGCGACGGGCGCAGGTGACCGTTGGGAGGGTGTTCGTTCCTGTGCTGCTGGCCAGGAAGCCGAACGATGTCGTGCCCTCGGGCGCGACCGTGCCGTTGTACGAGACGTTCGTCGCGGTCACCGAGGCGCCGGACGTCGTCTGGGTGGCATTCCAGACCTGGTTGATCACTTGGCCGCTGGGCCAGGTCCAGCTCGCGGTCCAGCCGGAGAACGGCGTACTGCCGTGGTTCATGATCGTGACTTGTCCCTGGAATCCGCCCTGCCAGGTGCTGGTCACCGAGTAGACGGCCATGCAGTCACCGCTGGACGGCGGCGGCGTGGTCGGCGCCGGGGTGGTCGGCGGCGGCGTGGTGGGCGGGGGCGTGGTGGGTGGCGGGGTCGTCGGCGGCGGCGTGGTGGGCGGCGGCGTCGTGGGCGGCGGGGTGGTCGGGTTCGATCCGCCCGGACCCACACCGGTCACCTGACCGCTACCACCGTCGAACGTCACGTCGGAGCAGCCGAAGAAGTTCTCCTGCGAGTCCGAACGCACCCAGCGGGAGTAGATGATGTGCCGACCGCTCTTGCCCGACGGCAGGTTGCCGCTGAAGTAGTAGTGACCGTCGTTGGTGCCGACCGCGCCGCGCTGCGGCGGGTTGGTCACCGTCAGGAACGGCTCCTCCAGGTCGCTCCAGGCCAGCGCACGGGTCGGGCTCCAGCTGTCCTTCGTCACGTAGAAGTAGAAGGTGCCCGGGTGGTGCGCCCAGTTGCTGTACTTGAAGTCCAGCCGTGCGCCGGACGTCAGGTGGGTCAGCGGCCAGTCGGTGCGGGCCAGGTCGTAGCCCCGGTAGCCGGTGTTGCCACCGCTGCACAGCTGCCCGTCCGGGATGAAGCCGGTGGTCCGGCCACCGGCGTCGGAGCGCAGCACGCTGAACCAGTTGTAGAGCGAGTTCGTGCCGCTCTGCGCCACGGCGGCGGCACAGGCCGGGTTGTTCGGCCTGATCTCGCCGGTCTGGCTCATGCCGTCCTGCCAGCAGAGGTAGGTGCGGCTGCCCGGCGTCATCGCCGCGCCGTGCGCGGCCGCCGGTTGTGGACTGGACGCCAGGGCGACGGCGCCCAGCGCAAAGGTCAGGGCCGCGGTGAGCACTGCGGCCGTACGGGAACGGTTCACGGGTTCTCCTGACTCGCGAGGCGTGCCGCCCGAGGCCGCCCCGCCGCAAGCGGATACGACGATCACCCTGGCGCGCCCCGG
Source organism: Micromonospora sp. NPDC005979 (assembly GCF_040614415.1). NCBI lineage: Bacteria > Bacillati > Actinomycetota > Actinomycetes > Micromonosporales > Micromonosporaceae > Micromonospora > Micromonospora sp. NPDC005979. The sequence continues at coordinate 18,510 of NZ_JBEXUR010000020.1, forward strand.
CAGAAGATCGGCCGGCGGACACACGCCATCGACGGTCCTGTCCTGGACCGGTGCCCTCGCGTCCAACAACCCGGCAACCGGAAGCGCGACAGCCCTCGCACCACCCGGCACGGGCCATCCCACCACGTCGTCCGCCACCGGCGCAATAGTCGTTCCTCGATGCGTCAAACCCGGCGGGCCGGCGTCGGCTCGGCGGACTCCTATCCGGTCCGGCGGGTTCCTTCCTATAGTGATGGTCTGCGCCCCGACGGTCTTCCCGCGCAGATCGCCCGCCTCGGGTCGCCTTGCGCCGCCCGTGGCGTCGCGCAGACGAAGGAGGCGGCAGCGCGTGCCCGACGTGTTCGACGAACTGCACCGCCGCTGCCGGGCCGGCGAGCCGGTCGCCCTGGCCACCGTGGTCGCCACCTGGCGATCCGCGCCGCAGCCGCCCGGCGCCGCCATGCTGGTCGCCGCCGACGGGACGGTCACCGGCAGCGTCTCCGGCGGCTGCGTCGAGGCGGACCTCTACGAGCGGGCCCGCCACGTCCTCGACACCGGCGTACCGGAGCTGGTCCGCTACGGCGTCAGCGACGACGAGGCGTACGCCGTCGGGCTCACCTGCGGCGGCCTGCTGGACGTGTTCGTCGAGCGGTTCGACGGCGATGCCCTGGCGCAGCTCGACGTGGTCGCCGCCGCGCGACAGGCCGGCGAGCCGGCCGCGGTCGTCACCTGCGTGGCCGCCGATGCCGGTGACACGCCCGACCCGGCGGGGCGGCTGGGTCGCCGGCTGGTGCTGACCGGGCGGCGGGTGACGGGCTCGCTCGGCGACGACCGGCTGGACGACGCCGCGGCCGACGACGCGCTCGGGCTGCTCGCCGCCGGGCACAGCGGCGTCCTGGGCTACGGCTACCAGGGACAGCGCCGGGGCAGCGGCCTCAGTCTCTTCGTGGCCGCGTACGCCACCGCGCCCCGAATGATCGTCTTCGGGGCGATCGACTTCGCGGCGGCGGTGGCGCAGATCGGAGCGTTCCTCGGCTACCGGGTGACCGTTTGCGACGCTCGGCCCGTCTTCGCCACCGGCCGGCGCTTCCCCGACGCGCACGAGGTGGTGGTGCGGTGGCCGCACCGCTACCTGCGGGACGAGATCGACGCCGGCCGGGTCGACGGGCGCACGGTCGTCTGCGTGCTCACCCACGACCCGAAGTTCGACGTGCCGCTGCTGGCGCTGGCCCTGCGCCACCCCCTGGCGTACGTCGGCGCGATGGGGTCGCGACGTACCCACGACGAACGGCACAAGCTGCTCCGCGAGGCGGGGCTCAGCACCGCACAGCTCGACCGGCTGGCCTCACCGATCGGGCTGGACCTCGGCGGTCGTACCCCCGAGGAGACCGCGGTCAGCGTGGCCGCGCAGATCGTCGCGGCCCGCTGGGGCGGCAGTGGCCGCCCCCTGGCCGCGACCGACGGGCCGATCCACCACGCGGACTGATCCCGCTGTGCCAGCCTGGGGCGAGACGGCCGTCGCGGCCGCCGACGGCGAGGGGGCTCTGATGGGGTACGCGGTGGTGCTCGGCGAGGCGCTCGTCGACCTGCTCGACGGCGACGTCGACGGGGAGCGGGTCTACCGGCAGGTCATCGGTGGCGGCCCGCTCAACGTCGCCGTCGGGGTGACCAGGCTCGGCGGGGCGGCGGAGTTCGTCGGCTCGCTCGGTGACGATGTGCTGGGCCAGCGGATCCGCGACTTCCTGAGCGGGGTCGGCGTCGGCCTGGCCGGTGCGGTCACGGTGTCCGCGCCGACCACGCTGGCGGTGGTGACGTACGCCGGCCCGGAACCGGACTTCCACTTCTACGGCGAGCCGCGCTCCTACGGCCTGCTCGGCCCGGACGACGTGGACCTGGCGCTGACCGAGGGCGCCGACGTGCTCTACTGCGGCTCGATCGTGCTGCTCGAGCCGGGCACGCTGGCCGCCGCCCGCCGGGCCTGGTCGCTCGCCACCGGCCTGCGGGTCCTCGATCCGAACGTCCGTCCGCGACTGCTCGACGGGCCGGTCGCGATGGACGGGTTGCGGCAGGTGGTGGCGGAGTTCGCCGCGGGCGCGCACCTGGTCAAGTTGAGCAGCGCCGACGCCGCGCTGCTGTATCCGGGTGAGCCGGTCGAGGGGGTCGCCGCGTACCTGCGGGAGTTGGGCGCGTCCACCGTGGTGGTGACGCTCGGCGCGGCCGGCGCGGTGCTGGCCGCCGCCGAGGCCGACCCGGTGCGGGTGCCGGCGCCGAAGGTGGACGCCGTCGACGCCACCGGCGCCGGTGACTCGGTCATGGCCGCGCTCATCGCCGACCTGCTCCGCGACGGCGAGCCGGCCGATCCGACGGGTTGGGTCGAGTCGGTGGCGTTCGCGCTGCGGGTCGCCGGTCTGGTCTGTGAGTCGCCGGGCGGGGCCACCGCCATGCCCACCCGCGTCGAGGTCGAACGCCGCTTCGGCGGTTGAGGGCGGGTGACGGCTGGTTGACGTCCCTGTTATGTGAACGTTAACATCGGCGTCTGCCTATTTCCTGCGTGTTATCCGGGAGACTCCGATGAGACTCGTCCTGGTACCACCGTCATTCCGCCGCCTCGCCGCCGTACTGGTCGTCGCCCTGGTTGCCGTCGGCGGCGTCGCCGTCAGTGCTCCGGAGCCGGCGCGCGCCTGGGACAACGCGGTGGCCAGCACCCCGCCGATGGGGTGGAACAGCTACGACTCGTTCAACTGGAGCGTCACCGAGGCCGACGTACGGGCGAACGCCGATTACATGGCCACCAACCTGCGGCAGTCCGGCTGGCAGTACATCGTCATCGACTGGGGGTGGTACTACCCCGGACGACACAACAACAGCCCCAACCAGGACTCCAACCTGCAACCCCGGCTCCGGATGGACGCCAACGGTCGGCTGCTGCCCGACACCACCCGATTCCCCTCCGCCACCGGTGACAACGGGTTCAAACCCCTGGCCGACTACATCCACGCCCAGGGCCTGAAGGTCGGGGTCCACCTGATGCGGGGCATCCCCCGCCAGGCGGTGGCCGACAACGTCCCGATCTCGGGCACCAGCTGCCGCGCCAACCAGATCAACAACAGCACCACCGCGGCCTGGCTCAACCTCATGTGGGGCCTGAACATGTCCAACCCCTGCGCGCAGAGCTACCTGGACTCGGTGTTCCAACTGCTCGCGTCCTGGGGGATCGACTTCGTGAAGGTGGACGACATCGCCGCGCCGACCTACCGGCAGGCGGAGATCGAGGGCTACAAGCTGGCGATCCAGCGCAGTGGCCGTCCGATGGTGCTCAGCCTGTCGCCCGGCGCGACCCCGCTGGCCAGCGGAAGCCACGTCCAGGCCAACGCGCACATGTGGCGGATCGTCAACGACCTCTGGGACAACTGGTCGTCCGTCGACGCCCTCTTCGACCAACTCCGCAACTGGACCCCGTACCGCGCCACCGGCGCCTGGCCCGACCCGGACATGATCCCCATCGGCCGGCTCTCCAAGTACGGGCCCGTCGGCTCACCGCGCTACTCCAACCTCACCTCGGACGAGCAACGCACCCTGATGACACTCTGGGCGATCAACCGCGCGCCGCTGATGTGGGGCGGCAACCTGGTCGAGAACCGCGCCTCGGAGCTGGCGCTGATGACCAACACCGCCGTGCTGGCCGTCGACCAGAACAGCGCCAACAACCGTCAGCTCACCGGCGGCACCCGGCAGGCGTGGACCGCCGACGTGCCGGGCGGCACCGACCGCTACCTCGCCCTGTTCAACCGCGAGAGCGGCACGGCGAACGTCTCGGTCAACCTGGCCGACCTGGGGATCGGCTCGGCCACCGTGACCGACCTGTGGTCCGGCGCCGCCCTCGGCACGGTGACCGGAACCCTCACCCGCTCGCTCGCGGCCCACGGCTCCGGGCTGTACCGGCTGACCCCGGGAAGCACCGTGCCGGTGCCGACCGCGTACACCCTCGCCGCCCAGCACAGCGGGAAGCTGCTGGACGTCTCCAACAACGCCACGACCGACGGTGCCGACATCGTGCAGTGGAGCGCGAACGGGCAGGCCAACCAGCGGTGGCGGTTCCAGGACGCCGGTAGCGGCTACCAGACGGTGGTCAGCGTGCACAGCGGCAAGTGCCTGGACGTGTACGGCGGCGCGTCCGCGACCGCCGACGGCGTCCGGGTCACCCAGTGGACCTGCAACGGGGGGACCAACCAGCAGTGGCGCGTCCAGGACACTGGCACCACCGGCGCAGTCCAGCTGATAGCGAGACACAGCAACAAGTGCCTGACCATCCTCAACGCCGCCACCACCGACGGCGCCCGCGCCGTGCAATCCACCTGCACCACCGCCACGAACCAACAGTGGCGCCGCACGGCGGTCTAGCTTCCCCCCTTTCCGCGCCGATCTTGCACTTTCGGTTGACGATTCGTCCCGTATCCGGGGTATGTCGCCACAGAAAGTGCAAGATCGGCGCGGGTTTCGGGGTCAGGCTTCGCCGTTCAGCTCGCGGTAGCCGCGGCGGGCGGCGATCAGGGCCGCGCGTGCCCCGAAGGGCGCCTCGGCGGCCACCCGCTCCGGCGGCGCGCCGCCGGTGTGCGCGGCCCGGATCAGCCAGGCCAGCCGTACCAGCTCGGCGTGCTGGGCCCGGACGAAGTCGACGTCCACCACGTCGCCGTGGCCCGGGACCACCACCGTGCCCGGCGTCGTCAGCCGCAGCAGGTCCGCGACCGCGTCCGGCCACTGCAGGGGGTACGAGTCCTCGAAGGCGGGCGGGCCGCTCTGCTCCACCAGGTCGCCGGCGACGAGCACGTCCGCGTCGGGCACGTGCGCCACCAGATCGGAGTCGGTGTGCCCGCGCCCCGGGTGCCGCAGCAGCACCCGCCGGCCGCCCAGGTCGAGCCTCGTCTCCGTGTGCACCACGTGCGTCGGGGTCAGCAGCGGGGTGTCCGCCAGGTCGGCGGCCAGCTCCGGGTGCTCCGCGCGCACCTCCTCGTACGCCTCCCGGCGCAGCCCCTCCGGGTCGTCGCGCAGAGCGGCGGCGGCCCGCTCGTGCGCGTACACCGGTCGGGGTGGTTCGCCGGCCAGGACGGCGTTGCCGAAGCAGTGGTCGTAGTGGTGGTGCGTGTTGACCAGGGTCAGCGGACGGTCGGTGACTCCCCGGACGGCGGCGGCCAGCTCGGTCGCCTGCCCCGCCGAGGAGAGCGTGTCCACCAGCAGCGCCCCGTCGTCGCCGACGACGAGGGTGACGTTGACCCGCAGCAGGGGCTCGACACGCACGTACACCCGGTCGGCGACCTCGACGAACCCGCCGCTCACGACGCCCGCCCGGCCCGGTCGACGAAGCGTTGCCGGTCCACCAGGAGCCGGTCCACCCGGCCCCGGGCCACCGTCTGGTCGCCGTCGGAGACGCTGACCTCGAACGACAACCGCCGACCGTCGACCGTCGTCAGCAGCGCCTGCGCCCGTACCGTGCGGCCCACCACCGTCGGCGCGAGGTGCTCCAGCTCGACCCGGGTGCCGACCGTCGTCGAACCAGGCGGCATCGCCGTCGCCGTGGCCGCGACGGTGGCCGCCTCCGCGAGCGCGAGCGCCCGGGGTGTGCCCAGCACCGGTACGTCCCCCGAACCGACCGCCTGGGCGGTGTCCGCGTCGGTGACGGTCAGCTCGACCTGGGCGGTCAGACCCGGCGCGAGGGCCGGCTCGGGCTGCTCCTGCATGGTCGTCAGCCTAGGTGTTCGGCGACCCCGTCGAGCACGCGCCCGGCGATCCCGGCGCCGCCCGCCCTCCCACCTGTGCGTCGCCCCGCCGGGTGGTACCCGTCGGTCGATGCCGTAGCCGTCGTTAACCTTGACCGCGATGGCCGTCGTGACTGACCCCCAGCCCCCCGCCCGGACCGACCCACCCGCGTCCCCGGACGCGGGTCGTCGGCGCATCGTCGCCATGACGATCTGGGCGGTCGCCTTCGTCGCCGCGTGGCTCGGCATCGGGCTGCCCACCGACCCGGCGTACGCCTTCGTGTGGATCTGGCTCGGGACCATCGCCTGGAACAGCGACCGCCCGTGGCGCAGCCACCTGCGCTTCGCCCGGGACTGGGTGCCGGTGGTGCTGCTGCTGGCCGCGTACAACCTCTCGCGCGGGTTCGCCGACAACGGCGCCACCCCGCACGCCATGGAGCTGATCGTCGCCGACCGGTTCATGTTCGGCTGGGCCACCGGTGGGGAGGTGCCCACCGTCTGGTTGCAGCAGCATCTCTACCGCCCACAGGTGCACTGGTGGGACATCGCGGCGAGCTGGGTGTACTTCTCGCACTTCGTGGTGGCGCTGGCCGCCGCCGCCGTGCTCTGGATGCGGGACCGGCACCGCTGGGCCGCCTACATGCGGCGGTGGGGTTTCCTGTGCGCCGCCGGCCTGGTCACGTACTTCGTCTACCCGGCCGCGCCGCCCTGGTGGGCCGCGCAGAACGGCCTGCTCACCGAGGTGGCGCGGATCTCCACCCGGGGCTGGAAGGCGTTCGGCATGCACGGTGCCGGCAACGTGCTCAACGCCGGCCAGATCGCCTCCAACCCGGTCGCCGCCATGCCGTCGCTGCACACCGCGTGGGCGCTGTTCGTGGTGCTGTTCTTCCTGCACACCACCCGTCGCCGCTGGTGGCCGCTGCTGCTCGCGTACCCCCTGGCGATGACCTTCACCCTGGTCTACTCCGGCGAGCACTACGTGATCGACGTGCTGGTGGGCTGGACGTACGTCGGGCTGACCTACCTGGTCGTCGGCCTTGCCGAGCGGGCGTGGAGGTCCTACCGCACTCGCCACCCGAAGGCCGGAACGCAACCGCCCCCCAACCAGCCCGACCCCCCGGCCAACCAGCCCGATCCCCCGACTCCAGACAGCACCCCCACCACCCACCGCTCGGTCCCCGCCGACCACTGACCGATCCGTCCTTGTTGATCAAGAGGTTTGCGTCACCGAGTGCCCGATTCTTGACGCAAACCTCTTGATCAACCGCAGTGGTGGGGTGTGGGTGGGGGTTAGGGGGTTTGGTGGCGGGCTTGGTGGGCTCTGCGGGTTAGTTCGGCTGCCAGGGACCAGGCTTCGGCGAGGTCGCGGTCCTGGGCCGCCGCGCCCGAGCCGCCGGCCGTGTCCGCGTACACGGTCGCCAGGCGCAGCCGGCGTTGCACCGGCCCCTGCACGACGCGCACGCTCTGGATGCGGGCGTACGGCACGATCGCCAACTGCCGGGTGAGCAGCCCGGACCGGGTGGCGAAGACCCGATCGAACAGTCCCGCGCCGAGCGCGCCGCGTCCGAGCGGGTGCAGCCAACGCGTCCGGGGCGGTGGCGGGCTCAGCGTCAGCGCGTCCAGGCGTACGCCGGGCAGCACCTCGCCGACGATCATCGTGGCGGTCGGCAGGTCACCCACCGGCAGCAGCCGGTCCGGTCGGTTGCGGTCGTCGGCCTCCGCGAGCGAGTAGCCGGCCACCTCCAACCGCAGTCGCAGCCAGTCGTTGAACCGCCACAGCAGCGGCCAGGTGGCCCGTACGGTCTGGACCCGGTCCAGCGGCACGGTCTGCGCGCGGGTCTCCAGTAGGCCGTTGTGTACCCGCAGGGTGCCACCGTCGCGAGCCAGCCGGAAGTTCCAGTCGTCGAGGACCCGACGGATCGGTTGCAGGAGCACACCGGCCATCGCGGTCAGCGTGCTCGCCACCGCGATGAACGACCACGACCCGGCGGTGACGAACTGCACCACGACGAAGGCGACGCCGAACGGGAGCAGGAACGCCTGCGGGGTGAGCAACTGGCTGACCAGGAGGTCCCGGTTGCGTACCGCGTGCAGTGGCCGAGCCCGCACGGCCGTCGGCGTCTCGACCTGCGTCGCGGGCGCGGTGTCGCCGGGCGGCACCACGCGTCCGGCGAGCGCCAGCAGCCGCTCCCGCAGGCGGGCCGCGTCGGCCACCCCGAGGTACGCCAGCGGCGCTTCGGTCTTGCCTCCTCCGACGACCTCCAGGCGCAGCTCGGCCAAGCCGGTGAGCTGGGCGAGCAGGGGCCGGACCACCTCCACGGCCTGCAACCGCTCCAACGGGATGGCCCGGGTACGCCTCCAGAGCAGCCCCTCGTGCACCCGCAGCTCGCGGCCCACCACGTGGTAGCCGGTGTTGTACCAGCTGATCACCGACAGCACGGTCGCGCCGAGCGCCAGCACCACCACCATGGCGGCGAACCAACCGAAGCCGACCCGCGACAGTGTCGACCAGGACAGGCCGGCGATCACCACGACCAGTGACTTGGCACCGTGCAGCAGCGGGCTGAGCGGGTGCAGCCGCTGTCGAGGCTCCCCGCCACCGCCACTCACCGGGGCGGGCCACGGCTGGACCGCCCCGTGCTGCCCGGCGGGATGCGGCGGCCCGGCCGGATGCGGCGCGGCAGCGTGCAGCGGCGCAGCTGGGTACTGCGTCCCGCCGGCATCCGAAAACCCGCCAGGATGCGGCGGCCCACCAACGTGCGGCGGCCCACCGGCGTGCGGCAGCCCACCAACGTGCGGCGGGCCGGCGGGGGACGCGTCGCTGTCGGGGGGTGGCGGCACGGTGCCGGGCTCCACGGGGCTCTCGCTCATCGAGCCAGCGCCCAATGGCGTCGGCGGTCGCCCGCGCGGGTGGTCACAGCCCTTCCGCCCGGTCCTCGCCGAGCGCGGTGAGCCGGTCGCGCAGTCGGGATGCCTCCGCCGGACGCAGGCCGGGAACCCGCGCGTCACTGGCGGCCGCCGCCGTGTGCAACTGCACGGTGGCCAGGTCGAAGGCGCGCTCCAGCGGGCCGGCGCTCACGTCGACGAACTGCATGCGGGAGTACGGGACGATGGACAACCGTCGGACCAGCAGTCCGTGCCGCACGAGCAGGTCGTCGTCGCGCTCGGCGTAGCCCCAGGCGCGTACCGCCCGGACGATGGCCGTGGCCCGCCACCCGCCGAGCACCAGCACGGTGGCGAGGGCGAGTCCGAACAGCCAGTGACCGCTCAGTGCCCAGCCGACCGCCGTCACGGCCAGGCCGATGGCCACCACGATCGCGAGTCGGATCAACTCCACCCAGATCAGGTCGGTCGAGATCGGCTGCCACCGTACGGTGTCGGGCCACGGCTCCAACGGGTCGCGGTCCGACGTCGCGGAGACGTTGCCCACCGCCGAAGGGCCGGGAGCCGACACGGGGCCGGGAGGTGGCAGGAGGCCAGGGGCCGGCAGGTCGGGCGGGGGCGAGAGGGCGGCGTGACCGGGCGACGGCGGTACGGCGTTCGGCGGCAGCGGGGCCGGCGACGAGGCGTCCGGCGGCGATGGGTCCGGGCCGAGCGTGCCGGGCGCCGGGAAGGCGCCGGGCGGCGGCGCGATGCTGGGCGGTGCCGCCGCCGGGGAGGTCGGTGGGGACGGGGCGGTGGGGCCGGGGGAAGCCGGTGGGTCGGCGCGGTCCTCCGGACTCATCGACCAGATCCGTTCCACGCGCCCCGCACCGCCACGCTGCTGTGCCTCATCGCTCGCTCACACGTCGAGGGTAGGCGATCCGGACACCGGAGTGACGGTACGAAGAAAGCCACGGGCGTCCAGGAACGCTCCGAGAGTCTCCCGGTGCTCGGCGCAGGCCAGCCAGGTCTTGCGCCGATCGGCGGTGTGCAGGCGGGGATTGTTCCACTTCAGGGCCCAGACGGCGGGGGCGCGGCAGCCTCGTGCCGAACAGACCAGGGCCTCGTCGGCGGGGGTGGGGACGTTCATCCGGGCCAGTCTAGGGCGGCCGGGGAGGAAGTTTGAGCGCCGGGCGGCCACGGGGGGAGCCGCCCGGCGACGGGATGAATCGTACACGCGGCGGCCCGGTCCCTGTCCACCCGTGACGCGCGATTCGATGCTCGGGACCGCGTGGCGAAAATCGGGTTCTCCCCACCTCGACACTCAGGAAGGCATGCGAGTCTTGATACCGCACCAGCCGCGACGACCGACAAACGCTGTGGAGGACCGGTGGCCCAGCCGACCACGCCCGACGCCCCGACGCCCAACGGGGCGGCACCCCAGGCGCCCGCCCCGGTGACCACGCCCGCACAGGACGCCACCCTGTTGGAGAAGGCGTTGTTCGAGATCAAACGGGTGATCGTCGGCCAGGACCGGATGGTCGAGCGGATGTTCGTCGCGCTGCTCGCGCGCGGCCACTGCCTGCTCGAGGGTGTGCCCGGCGTGGCCAAGACCCTGGCCGTGGAGACCCTCGCCAAGGTCGTCGGCGGGTCCTTCGCCCGGGTGCAGTTCACCCCCGACCTGGTGCCGGCCGACATCATGGGCACCCGGATCTACCGGCAGTCGAGCGAGAAGTTCGACGTGGAGCTGGGCCCGGTCTTCGTCAACTTCCTGCTCGCCGACGAGATCAACCGTGCTCCCGCCAAGGTGCAGTCGGCGCTGCTGGAGGTGATGAGCGAGCGGCAGGTGTCCATCGGCGGGGAGAGCCACCGGGTGCCCGACCCGTTCCTCGTGATGGCCACCCAGAACCCGATCGAGCAGGAGGGTGTCTACCCGCTGCCCGAGGCTCAGCGGGACCGGTTCCTCATGAAGATCGTCGTGGGCTATCCGACCGATGCCGAGGAGCGGGAGATCGTCTACCGGATGGGCGTGGCCGCGCCGGAACCGACGGCGGTCTTCGACACCCCCGAGTTGATCGCTCTGCAACGCAAGGCCGACCAGGTCTTCGTGCACAACGCGCTCGTCGACTACGCGGTTCGTCTGGTGCTGGCCACCCGTACGCCCGCCGAGCACGGCATGCCGGACGTCGCCCAACTGATCCAGTACGGGGCCAGCCCGCGCGCCTCGCTCGGTCTGGTCCGGGCCACCCGCGCGCTGGCGCTGCTGCGGGGACGGGACTACGCCCTGCCCCAGGACGTGCAGGACATCGCCCCGGACATCCTGCGGCACCGGCTGGTGCTCAGCTACGACGCGCTCGCCGACGACGTGCCGGCCGACCACATCGTGCAGCGGGTGATGTCGACGATTCCGCTTCCGTCGGTCGCGCCCCGGCAGCAGGCCACCCCGCCGTCGAGCGCCCCACCACCCGGCGCGGGCTGGCCCGGGCAGCGGCCGTGACCTCACCCACCCCTCGTCCCGCCCCTCTGGGTGACCGCAGCGAGGCCGTGCTCTCCCGACTCCAGTTGCTGGTCACCCGCAAGCTCGACGGTCTGCTCCAGGGCGACTACGCCGGTCTGCTCCCCGGGCCGGGCAGCGAGGCGGGGGAGTCGCGGGAGTACCGCCCCGGTGACGACGTACGCCGGATGGACTGGCCGGTGACCGCGCGGACCACGACCGCGCACGTGCGACGGACGGTCGCCGACCGGGAGTTGGAGACCTGGTTGGCGCTGGACCTCTCGGCCAGCCTGGACTTCGGCACCGGGCAGTGGCTCAAGCGGGAGGTGGTGGTGGCCGCCGCGGCCGCCATCACCCACCTGACCGTGCGCGGTGGCAACCGGATCGGCGCGGTGATCGGCACCGGCGGCGGCACGTCCACACCGGCGCGGCGCTGGCGGGGCGGGCCGCCTCCGGCCGGTCCGGGCGCGTTCACCCGCCTGCCGGCCCGCTCCGGTCGCAAGGAGGCGCAGGGCCTGTTGCGGGCCGTCGCCGGCACGGCGATCCAGCCCGGCCGGGGTGACCTGGGCGCGCTTGTCGACATGCTCAACCGGCCGCCCCGGCGGCGCGGGGTGGCCGTGGTGGTCTCGGACTTCCTGGCGCCCGCCGAGCAGTGGGCCCGGCCGGTGCGCAAGCTGCGCGTACGGCACGACGTGCTGGCGATCGAGGTGGTCGACCCCCGCGAGCTGGAGCTACCCGACGTGGGGGTGCTTCCGGTGGTCGACCCGGAGAGCGGTGAGCTGCACGAGGTGCAGACCGCCGACCCCCGGCTGCGGCAGCGCTACGCGGAGGCCGCCGCCGCTCAACGGGCCACGATCGCCGCCGCGCTGCGCGGCGCCGGCGCGGCCCACCTGCGTCTGCGTACGGACCGAGACTGGCTGCTCGACATGGTGCGTTTCGTGGCCGCGCAGCGGCACGCGCGTACCCGGGGGACGACACGATGATCCGTTTTCTGCAACCGTGGTGGTTGCTGGCTGTGCTGCCGGTGCTCGCGCTCGCCGCGTTCTACGTCTGGCGGCAACTGCACCGCCGGGCGTACGCGATGCGGTTCACCAACGTGGACCTGCTGCGTACGGTCGCGCCGAAGGGCCTGGGTTGGCGGCGGCACGTGCCGGCGACCGCGTTCCTGCTCTGTCTGCTGGTGCTCGCCACGGCCCTGGCCCGCCCCGCGATCGACACGAAGGAGCCGTTGGAGCGGGCCACCGTGATGCTCGCCATCGACGTGTCGCTGTCGATGCAGGCCGACGACGTGGCGCCGAACCGGTTGGAGGCCGCCCAGGAGGCGGCCAAGCAGTTCGTGGCCGAGTTGCCGGCGAGCTACAACCTGGGCCTCGTCTCGTTCGCCAAGGCGGCGAACGTGCTGGTGCCGCCGGGCAAGGACCGGGACGCGGTGACCGCCGGGATCGACGGGCTGGTGCTGGCCGAGGCGACCGCCACGGGTGAGGCGGTGTTCACCTGCCTGGAGGCGATCCGGTCGGTGCCGGCCGATGGCGCGGCGGGTATCCCGCCGGCGCGCATCGTGCTGCTGTCGGACGGGTTCCGCACCTCGGGTCGGTCGGTGGAGGAGGCGGCGGCCGCCGCGCAGGCGGCCAACGTGCCGGTCTCCACCATCGCGTTCGGCACCGACACGGGTCAGGTCGACATCGGCGGGCAGCTCCAACGGGTGCCGGTGGACCGGCTGGCCCTCGCCGAGCTGGCCGAGACGACCGAGGGCTACTTCTACGAGGCGGCCTCGGTGAGTGAGCTGAAGCAGGTCTACCAGGACATGGGCAGTTCGATCGGCTTCCGGACCGAGCCGCGCGAGGTGACCCAGTGGTACGCCGGGTTGGCGCTGCTGCTGGCGCTCTGCGCCGGCGCGCTCAGCCTGCTCTGGTCGTCACGGATGATCTGACCGTCGGCCGGGACGCCCGTCGGCCGGCGCGGGTCCGAGGCGCCCGACGGGCGGGATGCCCGTCGGCCGGGACGGCGAAGCGAGCGGCCGACGAACGGCCGGTGGTGGTCAGTGACCGCCGCCGGCCAGGACGAAGACGACGGCCACCCAGACGGCGGCGAGGGTGAAGCCCAGCGGGGCGACGTAGCGGCTCATGGACGGCTCCGAGTGGCGGCTGGACGGTCCGCGAGCGGGGGCGGACCGCAGGGGGTGGGGACGCGCACACGAAGTCGTGACCGGGCGGCTCCCGGCGACCGTCCGGTGACCGGACGGCGCGGCACGCACCGCGGCGTTGGCCGAGGTGGTGTGGGAGCGGAGCGGGGTCAGCTCGCCAGACTGAGTCGTGGCTCAGCGGGGCTGACCATCGGCCCGGCCACGACTGGGAGGATCGCTATCTCGCACAGCGATCACCTCCTGCAGGTCGGCCCGGTCCGAACGTCGATGATCGTACACCTGAGCCGCTCTCGGCACGCACTCGGCCGACCGGTCCGTGAGCGCTCCACCGCGCGGTCGGTCCGGCCCGGGCGGACGCGGCGTCGAGGCGCTCCCGCGCCCGCCGCGTACCACCGTGACCAGCACCGTGGCGAGCAGCGGCAACCAGCAGAACCGGGCCAGCACCCACCCGGGGCCGTCCGGCGTCGTGTGCAGTCCGGGCAGGTCCAGGCCACCCCGGGCGGTGAGCGCGGTCACCGCGACCAGCACCGGCTGGTGCCACAGGTAGATCCGCACGGCGTCGCTGTTCACCGCGGCCACCGCCCGGCCCACGAGCGGCCGGTCCAGCAGCCGTTCCCACCCGGCGCGGGCCAGCAGACCCAGCCCGACCTGGGTGACCGCCAGCGCCACGGCCAGCAGCGAGGGCGGGTTCAGGTTGGACACGCCGGCACCGGGCACGCCGACCGCGCTGATCGGATAGCCCACCGCCACCAGCACGGCCAGCGTCACGGCCCCGCCACCGGCGAGCAGTCCCGCCGCCCGCCGGCCGGCCAGCCGTCCGTCGGCGTACGCCACGCCGAGCAGGTACGGCACCGACCAGGCCGCCACCACACTGACCGGCGGCACGGTGACGCCGTCGGGCAGCAGGCGGACCGCGAGGTCGCTCGCCGCCACCACGGCCACCGCCGGCAGCGCGCAGCGCAGAACTCCCCATCGGCGTACGGCCGCGCGCAGCGGGCCGCTCAAGGCGACCAGGAGCAGCAGCGGCGCCAGGAACCAGAGCGGGCTGGTCGCGAGGTGGAGCCCGACGGCGAGTGTGTCTTCCGGCGCGCCCGCAACGGTGGCGGCCAGCAGCACGGCGGCCCCGGTGCCCAGCAGCGCCACCGTGGGCAGCAGTAACCGACGCGAACGGCGGGCCAGCCAGCCGCCCGAGGTGCCCCGGTGACGGGCCAACGACCGGGCCGAACCGAAGCCGGCGGCGAAGAAGAACAGCCCGAGCGTCTGTAGCACCCAGGTGACCGGGGCGAGGGGGGGCAGCGCGGTCAGCGGACTGGCCTGACGCAGCCCGCCGTCACCGGTCAGCACCAGCCCGGTGACCAGCCAGTGTCCGAGCACCACCCCGCCGATCGCGTACGCCCGCAGCGCGTCGACCGTACGGTCGCGGCTCATCGGGCGTCCTCGACCGGACCGGCGCCCCGCACGACCGCCGCGACCGCGATCAGGGTGGCGGTGCCCGTGGTCAGGTAGTCGTCGTGCCCGGACACCCCGTCCACCGGCAGCGGGCGTGCCCCGAACGCCGGATCGCCGGGGCGACGCCCGTACCCGAGGCCGGCGAACCGCACGGACGGCACCCGGCGGATCCAGTCGGACGGCGCCTCGGCCGCCCAGAACCGCAGTCCGGCGCGCAGATCGTCGGCGCGCGGCACACCTGCGCCGACGCCACCGAGGCTGACCACGTCGGTGACCTGCGCCGGGGCGTGCGCCGCCGCCAGCGCCGCCACCAGGGCCCCGTAGCTGTGCCCGATCAGCGTGATCGTCGCGGCCGGACGGCGCGCGACCAGCTCCCGCAGCAGCCGGGCCAGTCCGGTCGCCCCACGCCGGGCGTCGGCGTCGCTGGCCGCGCCCACCAACCCGTCGGGCGGGTCGTAGCCGAGCCAGGCCAGCACGGCCACCCGCGTCGTGGGGTCGCTCGACCGGACCTGCCCGTACAGCTGCCCCGCCTGCACCGACGGCGCCCGCCGCGGCACCCCGCCCAGTCCGCGGTCGAAGTCGGCGAGCGTGCTGCCCACCCCCGGCACGAGCACCGCGATCCGGTCCGCGCCCGCCAGGTCGCCGAGGACCTCCACCGCCCGCCCGTCGCCGCGCGGGTCGAAGGCCAGGAAACGGCGTCCGTCCGCCGCCCAGTCCGCGTACGGGGCGCCGGCCGCGCGCATCGCCGCCGCCGTGCCGGGGTACGCCTCGACGAACCCCACCTCCGTGACCGGCTCCGGTGTGCCGGGCAGGACCAGGCCCGCCCCGAGCAACGCGCTCAGAGCGACACGTGTGACACCTCGTCGTCGCACCATGTTCTCCCCTCCCGAATGACGTCCGAGAGGGGAGAGTGCGGGGGCGAACGGGTCTCGGTCGTCGTACCGGGGAGCTGTCTCCCGGGTGGCCCCGAGGCGCTACTCGCCGGCGGCGACGAGACCCGTCTCGTACGCCAGCACCACGGCCTGGGCGCGGTCGCGCAGGCCGAGCTTGGCCAGGATGCGCCCGACGTGCGTCTTGACGGTCTGCTCCGCCACCACCAGGTCGGCGGCGATCTCCGTGTTGTTGCGGCCCCGGGCGATCAGCCGCAGCACCTCGGTCTCGCGCGGGGTCAGCCCGGCCAGGTCGGTGGGGCGGGGCCGGCGACGGTCCGGGCGGGCCGCGAACTCGGCGATCAGTCGACGGGTCACCGCCGGGGCGAGCAGCGCGTCCCCGGCGGCCACCACCCGCACCGCCTGCACCAGGTCGGCCGCGGGCGCGTCCTTGAGCAGGAAGCCGCTCGCGCCGGCGCGCAGCGCCTCGTACACGTAGTCGTCCAGGTCGAACGTCGTGAGGATGAGCACCCGGGGGCGCTGCGCCGAGCGGTCGCCCAACAGTTGACGGGTGGCGGCCAGCCCGTCCAGGACCGGCATCCGCACGTCCATCAGCACCACGTCCGGGTCGAGCCGACGGGCGGCGGCGACCCCCTGCGCGCCGTCGGCGGCGTCGCCCACCACCAGCAGGTCGGGCTGGGCGGCGAGCAGCGCGCCGAAGCCCTGCCGGACCATCGCCTGGTCGTCGACGATCAGCACTTTGATCATGTGTCCAGGCTCCCCACCTCGTACGGCAGTTCGGCCGCCACCGCGTACCCGCCGTCGGGTAGCGGCCCGGCGGTGAACGTACCGCCGAGCGAGGTGGCGCGCTCCCGCATGCCCGTCAACCCGTGCCCCGCCCCGCCGTCGGCGGTCGGTGGGGCACCGCGCGGGAAGGCGGTCGGTGGGGCGTCGGGCGGGGAGTTGTCGACGCGTACTTCCAGAGCGGACGGACCGGAGCGGACGGTGACGCGCACCGCGGCGCCGGGCGCGTGCCGGGCCGCGTTCGCCAGGCCCTCCTGGACGATTCGGTACGCGGCCAGCCCGACCGGCGCGGGCACCGGACCCGGCGGCTCGGCGTCCAGGGTCACGGCCAGCCCGGCGCGACGGGCCGCGTCCACCATCGCGCCCAGGTCGGCCAGGTCGGGCTGCGGAGCGGTCTGCGGCCCGCTGGCCTCGCTGCGCAGCACCCCCAACAGCCGCCGCATGTCGGTCAGCGCGTCGCGGGCCGAGCCGGCGATGGCGGCGAACTCGGCGGCGGCCGGTGCGGGCACGTCGTCGAGGCGGTACGGCGCGGTCTCGGCCTGTACGGCGATCAGCGACATGTGGTGGGCCACCACGTCGTGCAGCTCACGGGCGATCCGGGTGCGCTCCTCCAGCACCGCGCGGCGCTCCTGCTCCCGCTCGCTCAGTTCGGTCTGCGCCGCGAGCGCCCGGCGGGACAACCGGTTGCGCCGGATCAGGTCGCCGACGATCGCCAGCGCGCCGAGCAGCGCCAGGACGGCGGCCCGGTTCTCGGGGCGGACCAGGGTGAGCACCGGCACCGCCGTGATCACCACCACCCAGGCCAGCACCGGCCGGTCGACCCGCGCGACGGTCAGCGCGACCACCGCGACCGACCCGAGGGCCAGCGGTGGGGTCCACGGTCCGGGCTGGTTGGCCGGCGCGTTGAAGGTGCACACCAGCAGGGCCAGCACCGTCAGCCGCCAGGCCAGCAGGGGACGCCGGGGCAGCGCGAGCAGCGGCGCCACGGTCATCGCCGCGAACAGCACCGCCACCAGCGTCGGAAGGCCCAGATCCAGCTCGACGGCCAGTGTGATCCAGAAGAGGCCGAGCGCGGCGAGCAGGCCGGCCGGGGCCGCGTACCGGGCGAGCCGCGGCCAGCGGGCCAGCAGCGGCCGGGCCGGCGGGGCGTCCCGGCCCCACAAAGCCTGCCCCAGCGCTCCCAGAGCCACGACGACAGGTTGCCGGTTCACCACCCGGAGGCTACGGGCCGAGGGCGCCACCAGGCGTGCCCCCGCAGGTTGATCCCCACGTCGTACCCGGGTGGGACGCCACACCCGTTAGCGCTTACTTGCGGGTAACGCCTAGGCTCCGACGCGTCCATGCTGAGCAGTCGCAAGGAGGAACCGTGGCCCGTACCGTGCTGGTGACCGGCGGCAACCGGGGAATCGGCCTGGCCATCGCGCAGGCCTTCGCCAAGCAGGGCGACCGGGTGGCGGTCACCCACCGCAGTGGCGAGGCCCCCGAAGGGCTGTTCGGCGTACGCGCCGACGTCACCGACGCGGCCTCGATCGACGCCGCGTTCACCGCTGTCGAGGCCGAGCTGGGCCCGGTCGAGGTGGTGGTCGCCAACGCCGGCATGACCGACGACACGCTGCTGCTGCGGATGTCCGAGGAGCAGTTCACCAACGTGGTGGACACCAACCTCACCGGCGCGTTCCGGGTCGCCAAGCGCGCCTCGGGCAAGATGCTGCGGGCCAAGTGGGGCCGCATGATCTTCATCTCCTCGGTGGTGGGCCTCTCCGGTGGCGCCGGGCAGGTCAACTACGCCGCCAGCAAGGCCGGCCTGGTCGGCGTCGCCCGCTCGGTCACCCGCGAGTTGGGCAGCCGCAACATCACCGCCAACGTGGTGGCGCCCGGCTTCATCGACACCGACATGACCGCCGGCCTGTCCGACGACCGCAAGGCGGAGATCCGCAAGTCCATCCCGGCCGGCCGGATGGCCAGCCCGGACGAGGTGGCCGCCGTGGTCACCTGGCTGGCGTCGGACGGCGCCGGGTACGTCTCCGGGGCCGTGATCCCGGTCGACGGCGGCCTCGGCATGGGCCACTGACCTTCTCTGACTACGGAGGAAACCCTGCATGTCCGGACTGCTCGCCGGTAAGCGGCTGCTCGTCACCGGTGTCATCACCGACGCCTCGATCGCCTTCTCGGTGGCGAAACTCGCCCAGGAGAACGGCGCTCAGGTCGTGCTCACCGGCTTCGGCCGGCTCTCCCTGGTCGAGCGGATCGCCAAGCGGCTGCCCGAGCCCGCGCCGGTGATCGAGGTCGACGTGACCAACGCCGAGCACCTGGCCAGCCTCGCCGACCGGGTCCGTGAGCACGTCGACGGGCTCGACGGCGTGGTGCACTCGATCGGCTTCGCCCCGCAGAGCTGCCTCGGCGGTGGCTTCCTCGACGCGCCGTGGGAGGACGTGGCGACCGCCCTGCACGTGTCGACCTACTCGTACAAGTCCCTCGCGATGGCGGCGCTGCCGCTGATGTCGTCCGGCGGCGCGGTGGTCGGTCTGACCTTCGACGCCACCAAGGCGTGGCCGGTCTACGACTGGATGGGCGTCGCCAAGGCCGGCCTGGAGTCCGCCTCCCGCTACCTGGCCCTGCACCTGGGCAAGCAGGGCATCCGCAGCAACCTGGTCGCCGCCGGGCCGCTGCGCACCATCGCCGCCAAGTCGATCCCCGGCTTCGACCAGTTCGAGACCGCCTGGAGCGAGCGCGCCCCGCTCGGCTGGAACCTCACCGACCAGGAGCCCGCCGCGCGGGCCTGCCTGGCGCTGCTGTCCGACTGGTTCCCGGCCACGACCGGCGAGATCGTGCACGTCGACGGCGGCTACCACGCCATCGGCGCCTGACGTCGCAAGGAAGGGCACCCTGTTAACGCTTGCCGTATAGCAGGGGGCCCTTCCTGACGCGTCGGCCGCCCGCGCCGGCAGGGGGCGTCGCCGGGCCGTCGGGGGCGAGGTACCAGAATGACCCCATGGCGTACGACGCGGTGG
This sequence comes from Micromonospora sp. NPDC005979, assembly GCF_040614415.1. NCBI lineage: Bacteria > Bacillati > Actinomycetota > Actinomycetes > Micromonosporales > Micromonosporaceae > Micromonospora > Micromonospora sp. NPDC005979. The sequence continues at coordinate 37,874 of NZ_JBEXUR010000020.1, forward strand.
TGCTGGTGTCCTTCGGCGGGCCCGAACGGCCCGAGGACGTGATGCCGTTCCTGCAGAACGTGACCCGTGGCCGGGGGGTGCCACCCGAGCGGCTCGCCGAGGTCGCCGAGCACTATCAGCACTTCGGCGGGGTGTCCCCGATCAACCAGCAGTGCCGTGACCTGCTCGCCGCCGTCCGCGCCGACTTCGCCGCGCACGGTGTCGACCTGCCCGTCTACTGGGGCAACCGCAACTGGGACCCGATGCTCGCCGACACCGTCAGCCAGATGCGCGACGACGGCGTGACCCGCGCGCTGGCCTTTGTCACCAGCGCGTACGGCGGCTACTCGTCCTGCCGGCAGTACCAGGAGGACATCGCCGCCGCCCGCGCCGCCGTCGGGCCCGACGCGCCGGTGATCGAGAAGCTGCGGCAGTTCTGGGACCACCCCGGGTTCGTCGAGCCGCACGTCGACGCGGTCCGGGCCGCCCTCGCCCAGCTCGACCCCGCGAAGCGGGCCACCACCCGACTGGTGTTCACCGCCCACTCCATCCCCACCTCGATGGCGGCCAACGCCGGCCCGCACGGCGGCCGCTACGAGGCGCAGCTCCGCGAGACCGCCCGCCTGGTGGCCGCGGCCGCCGCCCCCGACCTGGCGTACGACCTGGTGTGGCAGAGCCGGTCCGGCCCGCCGCACGTGCCGTGGCTGGAGCCCGACATCAACGACCACCTCAACGCGCTCGCCGAGGACGGCGTCACCGGCGTGGTGGTCAGCCCGATCGGGTTCGTCTCGGACCACCTGGAAGTCGTGTGGGACCTGGACACCGAGGCCCTGGAGACCGCCAAGCAGCTCGGCCTCGACTTCGTGAGGGCCGGCACCCCGGGTACCGACCCGCGCTTCGTCACCATGGTCCGGGAGCTGGTCACCGAACGGACCGACCCGGACGGCGCGCAGCTGCGCCGCCGCCTCGGGGATCTGCCCAGGTGGGACACCTGTCCCACCGTCTGCTGTGTACCGACCCGCCGACCGACGCCTGCTGGGGGCCCCGATGCATGACCGCAAGCCTGTGCAGAGCTGGCTCACCGACATGGACGGCGTGCTGGTGCACGAGGGCCAGCCGGTGCCCGGAGCGCCGGAGTTCGTCAACCGGCTGCGCGCCTCCGGCAAGCCGTTCCTGGTGCTGACCAACAACTCGATCTACACCCCGCGCGACCTGACGGCCCGGTTGAGCCGGATGGGGCTGGACGTGCCGGAGGAGTCGATCTGGTCCTCGGCGCTGGCCACCGGTCAGTTCCTCGCCGACCAACGGCCGGGCGGCACCGCGTACGTCATCGGCGAGGCCGGGTTGACCACCGCGCTGCACGCCGTCGGGTACGTGCTCACCGACTTCGCCCCGGACTACGTGGTGCTCGGCGAGACCCGCACCTACAGCTTCGAGGCGATCACCAAGGCGATCCGGCTGATCAACGACGGGGCCCGGTTCATCTGCACCAACCCGGACGTGACCGGCCCGTCCGTCGAGGGGGCGTTGCCGGCCGCCGGCTCGGTGGCCGCCATGATCTCCAAGGCGACCGGGGTGGAGCCGTACTTCGTCGGCAAGCCCAACCCGATGATGATGCGGTCGGCGCTGAACACGATCAACGCGCACTCGGAGACCACCGCGATGATCGGCGACCGGATGGACACCGACGTCCTCTGCGGTTTGGAGGCGGGGCTGGAGACCATCCTGGTGCTCACCGGTATCAGCAGCCGCACCGAGGCCGAGCGCTACCCGTACCGCCCGTCCCGCATCGTCAACTCCGTCGCCGACCTGATCGACGAGGTGTAACCCGCCCCCCCGCCCCGCGCCCCGCGCGCCCCGCTCTCGTCGATCTTGCACTTACTGTCGCCGCTATGGGGCGTTACGTCCTTTAGGTCGCAGCAGAAAGTGCAAGATCGGCGCGGTGTCGGGGGTGTGGCGTCTCAGCGCGGGGCGCGGGGGTGGGGTGTTGTCAGGGGCGTAGGGGGGCGTTGCAGGCGGCTACCAGGGCCTGGCGGCAGGCTGCCGTGAGCGGGCGGAGCGCGGCGTCGCGCTGCTGCGCCTCGTAGTTGTTAATGGCGCCGCCCGGGGCGGCGTGCCCGGCCAACGCCAGCACCCGGTCGAGCACCGCAGCCCGGGCGAACAGCCGGCGGGCCCGCGGGTCGAATCCGGGTGGCAGGTCGGTGGTGCCGTCCGGGCGGCGCAGCGCGGCCAGCGCGCCGGCCAGCTCGGGCCGCCACTGGGCCACGTCGAGCCGGGTCAGCACGGCGGTCGTCTCGGCCAGCGCGGCGGCCAACTCGGCCTCGGCCTCGGCGGCCCCGGGCAGCGACAGCGAGGCGGCCGGCGCGTCGGCCGGCAGCGGGTAGACCCGCCACAGCACCGTCTCGAAACAGTCCCCGGAGCCGGAGGTGTGGCTGCGTACCTGCGGGATCAGGCCCAGCCCACCGGCCACCACCGCCTCGCCCGCCACCAGCGCCGCTCCGGCGAAGTCCCCGGGACCGGGCAGACCCCGTGGGTCACCCGGCGCGGGCAGCACCAGCCGGATCTCGTCGGGCGACAGTTTGGCCAGGGTGGGCAGCGCGGCACCCAGCGGGACGTCGGTCCAGGTGCCCGGGGCGTCCGCGACGAGATGTTCCTCGTCGCCGGCGATGGCGTCGGCGACCTCGTCGTACGGCACCAACCCAGCGCGCCACGCGCGCACCCAGGCAACGAACCGGCTCGACCGGCGCGGCGCAAGCGTGGCCGCGCCCGTTGCGGGGGTGGACATGCCGAAAGGGTACGTGGTGATCGGTGGCCCTGTCTCGGCTGCCGCTCCGGCCGCCCTCCCTGCCCCGAACTGCCCCCTTCGCCCCGTCCCATGCCGCCCTGCCCCACCTGCCACGCCCCACCCCGGGGTCCCGCCCCTCATTGCGTCGATCATGGAACTGTGGTGCCTGATAGCTGGCGGTTGGTAGTGCTTCGTGCACCACCACAACTCCATGATCGACACGACACGACACGACACGACACGGCGGGGCGGGGCGGGACGACGCGACGCGGGGTGGGAGTGGGGAGTGGCGGTGTGTCGGGGGGAGGGGGTGGGGGAGGGCGGGTTAGCGTGATCTACATGGCGGGGCGATACGGCGAGGACGTGCTGGCGGGGGACTGGCGGCGGCGGAAGGTCACCCCCGAGGTGGACGCCGAAGCGGATCTCGTGGTGGAGGACGCCGACTCCGGCTTCTGCGGAGCGGTGGTGGGTTTCGAGGCCGGCGCGGTGGTGTTGGAGGACCGGCACGGCAAACGGCGCAACTTCCCGCTGCTGCCGGCGGCGTTCCTGCTCGACGGCCGCCCGGTGACGTTGCGCCGCCCGACCCGCGCTCCGGTGCCGGCGGCCCGCCGGCGGACCGCGTCCGGTTCGGTGGCGGTGGACAACGTCCGCGCCCAGGTCGCCAAGGCCAGCCGGATCTGGGTCGAGGGCATCCACGACGCCGCGCTGGTCGAGCGCATCTGGGGCGACGACCTGCGGATCGAGGGTGTGGTCGTGGAGCCACTGGACGGCATCGACGACCTGGACGCGGCGGTGCGGGACTTCGCCCCCGGTCCGACCCGACGACTGGGTGTGCTCGTCGACCACCTCGTGCCGGGCAGCAAGGAGAGCCGCATCGTGGCCCGGGTGACCTCGCCGTACGTGCTGGTGACCGGGCATCCGTACGTCGACGTGTGGCAGGCGGTGAAGCCGGCGGCGCTGGGCATCGCGGCCTGGCCGGTGGTGCCCCCGGGGCGGCCGTGGAAGGAGGGCGTCTGCGCGGCTCTCGGGGTGGCGGAGCCGGCCGACATGTGGCGGCACATCCTGTCCCGGGTGAACAGCTTCGCCGACGTCGAGACTCCGTTGATCAACGCCATGGAGCGTCTGATCGACTTCGTCACCGAGCCCGCCTGACCGCCTGGTCCGTCGTGACCGCCCGCCAGGCGCCCAGGGCCGGGCGGCGGGTCAGGGGGCCTCGTCCGGGCTACGCGTGAAGACGAAGGTGGCGATGTCGATCGCCGTCGCCCGTCCGTCGTCGTCGCGTAGCACCGACAGGATCTCGCCGTTCTCCGGGCCGGAGCGTCCCCGCCAGCGGTCCGTCCCCTCGGCGGTGAACCGGCTCACCCGCTCGCCGCGTACGTGAGCCACCAGCTCGCCCGCGTCCCAGCTCAGGTCCAGCGAGGTGCCCATCCACCACCAGCGGCCGGTCAGCTCGGCCACGTCGGCGGCGGGCGCGGTGGTGGCCGGCCGCCACGGCTGGCCGAACGCCGGCTCGGCGTCCAGCACGGTGGTCAACAGTCGACGGCCGAGTGCGGTGATCGGGAAGCCGTACGAGTTGGCGAAGCCGACCACTGCGGTACGGCTGGACCGGTGCACCACGAGGGCGGCCACGTACCCGGGCATCGAGCCGCCGTGCCCGACGTACACGCGCTCGCCGTCGCGGTAGAGCTCCAGCCCCAGACCGTGCCCGCCGGTCCAGGAGTCGAGGTCGCTGATCACCACGGGGGCGCACATCTCGGTCAGCGTGTCGACGGCCAGCACCGACGGGTCGGGCTCGGCCAGGAACGCGGCCCAGCGGCCCAGGTCCTCGATCGTCGACCAGAGCTGCCCGGCCGGGGCCATCGCGCCGGTGTCGGTGCGCGGCTCCTCCCGCAACGTGTGGTGCCAGGGGTGGACGACGTAGCCGCGGGCGTACGGCTCGGTGGCCGCGTAGGTGGTCCGGCGCAGGCCCAGCGGGGTGAGGATGCGTTGGTCGAGCAGGTCTGCCCAGGGCGTCCCGGTGAGTCGTTCGAGCACCCCGCCGAGCAGCCCGTACGCCAGGTTGGAGTAGTGGTACGTGGTGTGCGGGGAGTAAGTGATCTTGTCGGCGGTGACCCCGGCGAGCAGGGTCGGTAGGTCGACGCCCTCGTTCCGCTCCCACCAGTCGCCCTCGGGTTCGCGTTGGATCCCGCTGGCGTGCCCGAGGAGTTGGCGCAGGGTGAGCGCGCCGAGGCCGGTGTCCGGCAGGTGCTGCTCCAGCCGGTCGTCGAGAGCCAGTCGGCCGGCGTCGCGCAACTGCATGATCAGGGTGGCGGTCATCGTCTTGCTGATCGAGCCCACCCGGTACTGCAGGTCGACGTCCGGGCGCGGGTGTTCGCCCGCAGCGGCCAGGTGTGCCAGCGCGCCGTCGCGGACCACGCCCAGCACCAGCGACGGGACGTGGCCGGCGGCCTGTGCCTGGGCGACCTGGTTGTCGATCTGTCGGGCGGTCTCGGGTAGCAGGGTCAACGGTTCTCCTCGGGTCGGGCCGCCGCCGGATGGGTCTCGCCGAGCCTACTGATCTTCCTGAAGAGGCTGCGCGAGCATTTGCGTGTCACGATCGTGGTGTGGACGCGGTGGTGTGGATCGTTCTGGGTGTGGTGCTGGCGGTCGCCGAGATCTTCACGACGACCCTCTTTCTGATCATGTTCGGGGTCGGCGCGTTCGCCGCCGCGGGCGCTGCGGCCCTGGGTGCGCCGGTCGCCGTGCAGGCGTTGGTCTTCGCCGTGGTGTCCGCGCTGAGCCTGGTCGTGGTCCGGCCGGTGATCAAGCGGCACAGCCGGTCCGCGCTGGAGAGCGGCGAACAGCCGTTCGGCGTGGAGGCGATCGAGGGCTCCACGGCGCTGGTGCTGGAGCGGGTGGACGCCGACCACGGCCTCGTCAAGATCGACGGTGAGATGTGGACGGCCCGGCCGTACGACACGACGCAGACTTTCGAGCCCGGTGAGCGGGTTCGGGTGATAAAGGTCCGGGGCGCTACCGCCCTGGTGTGGCAGGACGATGTTTCTTCCGCCGGCGAGCTGCCGGAAGCGAGAGGGTGAACGGGATGACGATAGTCGGGGTGCTGATCATCGCGGTGGCGTTGATCGCCGTGATAACGCTGGCCAAGGCTGTGCGGATCGTGCCGCAGCAGCGCCAGGACGTGGTGGAACGGCTCGGAAAGTACAAGCGCACCCTCAGCCCCGGCCTCAACCTGCTGGTGCCGTTCATCGACGCGGTGCGTACCAAGGTCGACATGCGGGAGCAGGTGGTCAGCTTCCCGCCGCAGCCGGTGATCACCTCGGACAACCTGGTGGTCTCGATCGACACGGTCCTCTACTTCAAGGTGGTCGACTCGGTCCGGGCGACGTACGAGATCTCCAGCTTCCTCCAGGCCATCGAGCAGTTGACGGTGACCACGCTGCGCAACGTGATCGGCTCGCTCGACCTGGAGCGGGCCCTGACCAGCCGGGACGAGATCAACCGGCACCTGTCCGGGGTGCTGGACGAGACGACCGGCCGCTGGGGCATCAAGGTGACCCGGGTCGAGATCAAGGCGATCGAGCCGCCGGCCAGCATCCGCGACTCGATGGAGAAGCAGATGCGCGCCGAGCGGGACCGTCGCGCCGCGATCCTCACTGCGGAGGGGCACAAGCAGTCGCAGATCCTCACCGCCGAGGGTGAGAAGCAGTCCGCGGTGCTGCGGGCCGATGGTGACCGGCAGGCGCGGATCCTGCAGGCCGAGGGGCAGGCGAAGGCGATCCGGACGGTGTTCGACGCGATCCACCAGGCGAACCCGAGCCAAAAGGTCCTCGCGTACCAGTACCTGCAGGCGCTGCCGCAGATCGCCCAGGGCAGCGCCAACAAGGTCTGGATCGTGCCGGCCGAGCTGACCAAGGCCCTGGAGGGTATGGGTGGCGCGCTCGGTGGGCTGAGCCAGATGGTGGGGGATCTGCCCGCGCCGGAGGCCGCCGACCACGCGAGCCAGGTCGAGCGCGAGGCCGCGGAGGCGGCGCAGGCCGCGGCCGCCGCCGCCCAGCAGATCCACGACGAGGTACGCGTCGCCGAGGCGCAGGCCACCGGCGGCAACAAGCCGCAGGGTCTGCCCGCGCCGGAGCCGGTCACCCCGGACAGTCTGGTCAACGACCCGACGGACCAGCGCGAGCGCGGCTGACCCGGCACGCGCGGCCGTTCGCGCGGCGCTGAGGCGGCGGGCAGCCAACGTCGGCGTTCGGCCGGGTAAATACGAGAAAGACTCATGGGGCGCTCCGACGCCTGCCACGATCGGTCCTAGGACGGGTGGTGACCAGGCAATCGGGGCGCCCCGGCGCGTCTCGCACCGCTCGTGGACGAGCGAGGTGACGCATGAAGGATCCGGCGAATCGGATGTGGTCCTCGGCCCCCGTACCCGGCGCGCACGATCCGGTCGCGCCGCTGGGCTCCCGGCGCAGTGGCGGTGGCTTCGGCGTACTGCCATTCGTCGGCGAGCCCACTCCGCTCGCCCCCGCCACGAACGCCAGTTGGGCCTGGTCGGTACGCCGGTTCGCCCGGGCCGCGGTGTGGCTGCTGCCCGCGTACGCCATCCTCTACGGCGCGGTGGCGATGGCCAGCGACGGCGGGGTGGGCAACGACCCGTATCCGGCGGACGGCCGGGCGGTGTACCTGATCGGCTGGGTGGCGGCGGTCTGGCTCGGCCTGCTCGCGCTGCTGGCCCTCACCGGCCTGCTGGCCGCGACCCGCAGCCGCCGGGTGGCCGCCGCCGGGCTGCTGGTCAGCATCGCCGGCACGGTACTGATGCTGCCGTTCGCCGGCTTCGAGGAGCAGACGCCGGTCTTCGGCACCACCGCGCGGTCGCTGGTCCTGCTCGGCGCGACGTTCTACAGCGTGGGGTGGTTCCTCACCGGGTGGGCGGTGTCCCGCTCGGGCACCTTCAGCCTCGGCGACGGGGTCATGCTGATCATCGCCGCGCCGCTGCTCGGCCTCGGCGGCGCCCTGATCGGGTCGCTCCAGACCTTCGGCGCGATCTTCGTGTTGATCGCCGGCATCGGCATCGGCTACCGCAGCGGCCGCCTGATGCCCCGCCAAACCGCCGACGACGCGGCCAACGCCAGCCTCTCCACCCCCCCAACCTCCTAACCCGCCCCACCGAGCGCCACCCCACCCCGCCTCGGTGATCAAGAGGTTCGCGTCAAGAATCGGCCCGTATCTGACGCAAACCTCTTGATCACCGCTGTGGAGGGGCGCGGGCGTGCTGGTTGTGGGGTGCCGTGAAGTTGCTGACAATTGGGCTTCGGGGGTGGTCGGTTGGCGTTATTTGTGGCAATCCTGGGTTGCATGGCCGCCCCCCGCTCGCCGCTGTCGCGGCTGTTCACCGTGCTGCTCACCGGCCTGCTGGCCGGGTTGGTCCTGGCCGCCGCGGCGCTGCCGGGCAATCTGCTGGTCGGGTTCACCGCGCGTGCCGCGCTCAGCTCGTACGCCGCGCTGCCCGACGCGCTGCGCACCCCGGCGACGCCGCAGCGCTCCTACCTCTACGCCAACGACGGCAAGACGCTGCTCACCACGTTCTACGACGTCAACCGGACGGACGTGGCGTTGGCGGACGTCGCCCCGGTGATGCGGCAGGCGATCGTGGCGGCCGAGGACCGGCGGTTCTACGACCACGGTGGCGCGGACCTGCGGGGCCTGGCCCGGGCGCTGGTCGCCAACGTCAAGGGCGGCGGCACCGAGCAGGGCGGCTCGACGCTGACCATGCAGTACGTCCGTAACGTCCTCAAGACCGACCCCACCCGCACCGCCGAGGAGCGGGCCGCCGCCACCGACCCCACCGTCGGTCGGAAGATCCAGGAGATCCGGTACGCGGGCGCGCTGGACAAGAGCCTCGGCAAGGACGAGATCCTGGGCCGGTACCTGAACATCGCCTACTTCGGCTCCGGCGCGTACGGGATCGCGGCGGCCAGCCAGCGCTACTTCGGCAAGCCCCCGGCGCAGTTGACCCTCGCCGAGTCGGCGCTGCTCGCCGGTCTGGTGCAGTCCCCGGACGCGTACAGCCCGATCAGCGGCGACAAGGACCAGGCCCTCGCCCGCCGGTCGTACGTGCTGGACTCGATGGTCGCCACCGGGGCGATCACCGCCGCGCAGGCGGCGCAGGCCAAGGCCGAGCCGCTGGCGCTGCACCCCACCGCGCAGCCCAACGGCTGCACCGCCGTCGCCCAGGGACACGACGACTGGGGCTACTTCTGCGACTACCTGCGCCAGTGGTGGCTGACCCAGCCGGCCTTCGGGGCCACCCCCGCCGAGCGCGAGCAGGCCCTGCGCGCGGGCGGCTACACCGTCGTCTCGTCGCTCGACCCGAAGATCCAGGCCACCGCGCAGCAGCAGGCCACCAAGGTCTACGGGTACGACAACAAGCGGGCCCTGCCGATCGCGGCCGTCCAGCCCGGCACGGGTCGGGTGCTCGCCATGGCGGTCAACCGGCACTACAGCCTCGCCGACAATCCGGCCGGGCAGGCCAACTACCCCAACACGGTCAACCCGCTGATCTCCGGTGGGGCCAGCGTCGACGGGTACCAGGCGGGTTCGACGTTCAAGCTGTTCACCATGCTCGCCGCGCTGGAGTCGGGCCGTACCCTCTCCACCGGGTTCGACGCCCCGGCCAAGCTGCCCACCCGGTACCCGGCCGAGGGGCCGGGCAGTTGTGACGGCAAGTGGTGCCCGGCGAACGCCAACCCGGCGTGGATGGACGGGTACCGGATGATGTGGGACGGCTTCGGCCGTTCGGTGAACACCTACTTCGTGTGGCTGGCCGAGCAGGTGGGCCAGGACAAGGTGGTCGAGATGGCGCAGCGGCTCGGCATCACGTTCCGCGCCGACACCGACGCCGCCTTCGCCAAGAACAACGCCGCGAACTGGGGATCGTTCACCCTCGGTGTGGCCGCCACCACCCCCCTCGACCTGGCCAACGCGTACGCCACGGTGGCCGCCGAGGGCACCTACTGCACGCCGGTGCCGGTGGTCTCGGTGACGGACGCGAAGGGCACGAAGGTGCCGGTCGGCGAGCCGTCCTGCAAAAAGGTCCTCGACGCCGACGTGGCGCGCGCCGCGACCGACGCGGCCCGCTGCCCCGTGGGCCAGCAGTCGGCGCTCGGGCAGTGCAACGGCGGCACCGCCACCGGTGTGAACGACATCCTCGACGGCCGGTCGGTGGCCGGTAAGACGGGTAGCTCGGAGGAGAACGCCACCGAGACGTTCGTCGGCTTCACCCCGCAGGTGGCCGTCGCGGGCATTGCGGCCAACCCCGACGACCCGGCCGACTCGGTGGGTTCGGCGGTGCAGAGCAAGGTGATCGACGCGGTCGCGCGGGTCATCGCCACCGCTGTGAAGGGCCAGCCGGAGAAGGCGTTCACCGCCCCCAGCAAGGAGTTGGCCGGCGACCCCCGCCGCCCGGTAGAGCGCCCCGCCGTCCCCGACCGCCCGCAGCAGCCCACCCAGGACCCGCGTTCGGCCCTGCAACGCTGGCTCGACCGCCGCGGCTGACAGGCCCTTATGGCGGCAGGGAACCTCACGTCGGTACGGCGTTCAGCCGGCCGCCTCCAGGATCAGCTTGAGCGTGCCGAGGTTGTCGCGCATCCCGCCGCTGAAGAGTTTCTCGGCGAACGGTCCGAGGAGTGCCGCCGGTCCGCTGAGCCCGGAGGCGCTGATCGTGCCCTCGAGGACGAGTGTCGTCATGCCGCCCGACGGTCGGACGAGGTAGCGGTAGGTGAACGGGGTCGGCCCGCTCACCGAGGTGAAGGTGACCTCGTCACCCGCCGCGTACGTGGTGATCGAGACGTCGTTGCGGGCCGGCCCGCCGGGGAGGTCCCGATACACGTGGTAGCGGATCCCGAGGCCGTGGGTGCCCTCGACACGCTCCACGCGTCGCACCGCCGAATACCACCTCGGCATGGTGGTGAGGTCGGCGACGAAGTCGAACACCTGCGCTGCGGGGGCCTTGATGTCGAGGGCTAGCTGGAAGCTCATGCTGTTTCCTTCGGGCGTGTCGCACTCGGCGACGGTTCAGTCGGGTTGTTTCTTCTCGGCGGCGAGGCGGTTCGCGAGGGCGGTTCCGGCGGGGGACTGTCGGGTGAACCCGTCCAGGAACGCGATGAAGGCGCCCACGTCCGTGCCCGCGGTGGCATGGTCGAGCAGGTCGTACAGCTGGTTCTCGATCTCTACGACGCGCAGGGCCTTGTCCTGGCCCGCCGCGGTGAGCGTGAGCGTGACCTGCCGCCGGTCGTGTTGACTACTGGTTCTCTCCACGAGGCCGGCGGCGACGAGTCGGTCGACGATGCGGCTGGGACTGGTGCCGGTGTCGCAGACGAGCATGTCGCCGAGTTCCCGGAGTGCCAGCGGTTCGTGGTCCGCGATGATGCGCAGTGCCTCGGACTGCGCCGGCGTGAGGCCGATCGCGGACAGCAGCACTGTGAGCTGACGATTGCCTTCTCGTTGTGCCGCGAGGATGAGGTAGCGGAGCTGTTCGGCTGTTCTCACACCGGTATGGTGCCGTGTTCCGCCAGCGCGCCGGCCAGAAGCCCGGCCGCCGCGGGATCGTGTGCGGCGAGAATCGGCATGCCCGGGTAGCGGGCGGCCAGCGCGTTGACCCGCCTGGTGACCTCGTGCAGCCGGGCGGCGTCGCCGACTCCGGGGACGCGGTCGGCAGCGAGCCGCCGCACGTCGTAGGTGACGTCGCCGACGAACAACATGGGCGGCATCCCCTGGCCGCGCAGCAGCAGCGACATCGATCCGGGCGTGTGCCCGGGGGTGGGCAGCAGGAGCAGGGAACCGTCACCCATGACGTCGTGGACGTGGGTGAACGGCGCGATCGACGGATCGTCGAGCCGCTGCGGCGTGACGGCCGTGAAGCTGACGCCCGGCACGTGGATGTGCTCCCGCAGCAGACCGGCGAAGGCCGCGAACCTCCTGTCGACCTCGGCCAATTCGGCGGCGTGGACGAGGATCCGCGCCGATCCGGGCAGTTCCCGAAGGCCGCCGATGTGGTCCTGGTGCAGGTGCGAGAGGACGGCCACGCGCACGTCGGCGATGTCGTAGCCCTGCTCGCGGAGGCGGTCGGTCAGGGTCGCGCCCGCAGGCACGTCGAAGGTGGCGAGTCGGCGGTAGATGTGTCCGGCCGGGCCGCCGGGGAAGTATCCCGGGTCGGTGACCGAGCGCCGGTCCTGGCCGGTGTCGAACAGCACCAGCCCTTTGTCGTGCTCGATCACGTACACGTTGATCGGGAGGGGGTCGGTCCACCGGCGTGACGTGTTGAGCCACCACAGCAGTGGAGTGCCGTTCGTCTCGACGTGCTCCGGACGGATCCGGACGGTGCCCGTGCTGACGACGGCGACGCGCTTGATCGGGTTCATCGGGGTACTCCTTTTCATGTCGCGACATGCATGTCGCGACATGAATTGGACAACTGTGGAGCCCCGGTGTCAAGCGGTGTCGCGCCGTCAGCGTTCGCGGCGGCGGGGGCGGTAGCTGGCGATCGTCGCGGGTAGGCCGCGCCGGATGATGCCGGCCCAGTCGGTGTCGCCGCGCAGGACCGCCGCCGCGGTCTTGCGGGCCTGCTCGGCGGTGAAGTGCGGCGGCAGCATCAGTTCGGCCGGGTCGACCAGCGCGTTGATGACCACCGGACGGTCGGCGGCGAGCGCCCGGTCCCAGACACCCGGGACCTGATCCGGCGAGTCGACCAGCTCACCGCGCAACCCGAGCACCTCGGCCCACTGGTGGTAGCCGATGTCCGGGAGCTGTTGGCTGTCCGGGAACATCGGCGTGCCCTCGCTGGAGCGCTGCTCCCAGCTGACGAACGCCAGGTCCCGGTTGTTGAGCACCAGCACCACGAACCGTGGGTCGGTCCAGCCGCGCCAGTACTTCGCCACCGTGATCAGCTCGTTGACGCCGTTCATCTGCATGGCCCCGTCGCCGATCATCGCGATCAGCGGCCGGTCCGGGTGGGCGAACTTGGCGCTCAGCGCGTACGGCATCGCGCCGCCCATGGACAGCAGCGTGCCGGAGAGGCTGGCCAGCATCCCGGGCCGGACCTGCACGTGCCGGGCGTACCAGGCGGTCGCCGTGCCGCAGTCCACGGCGAGCATCGCGTCGTCGGGCAGCCGATCGCTGAGAGTGCTGAACAGCAGTTGCGGGTTGACCGGGTCGGCGCTCTGCCCGGCCAGGTCGCGCTGGGCGCGTCGCCACGCCGAGGTGGCCTCGGCGATCTCCGCCCGCCAGGCGGTCGGCCCGGGGCCGGGGCCCAGCTCGTCCAGCAGCGCCCGCAGGGTGGGGCGGGCGTCGCCGGTCAGGTTCACCTCGGTCGGGTACCGCAGGCCGAGCTGGGTGCCGTCCAGGTCGATCTGCACCGCGCGGGCCTGGCCGGGCGGCGGGTAGAACTCCGAGTACGGCATGTTGCTGCCCACGATCAGCAGCCGGTCGCAGCCGGTCATGAGCTGCCAACTCGGCCGGGTCCCGAGCAGCCCGATCGCGCCGGTCACCCACGGCTCGCGATGATCGACGGTGGCGAAGCCGAGCAGCGCGGTGGCCACCCCCGCGCCGAGCCGATGGGCGATCTCGCGTACCTCGGCCTCGGCCCCGAGCGCGCCCTGACCGACCAGCATGGCCACCCGCTCGCCACCGCGCAGCACCTCGGCGGCGCGGCGCAGGTCGGCCGTCGGCGGGACGGTCGGCGTACTGCTCGGCACGTTGCTGGTGTGGTAGTAGCCGTGCGCGTGCGGGGGATCCACGACGGCCGGCTCGTCCTGAATGTCCGAGGGGAGCACCAGCGCGGTGACGGTGCGCCGGGACAGCGCCGTGCGGCACGCCCGGTCGACGAGGTGGCGTACCTGCGCGGGGTGGTCGAGCTGGGCCAGGAAGGCCGCCGCCACGTCCTTGTACAGGGCCAGCAGGTCGACCTCCTGGTAGTAGCCGCCGCCCTCGGCGGTGACCGCCGTGTGCCCGAGCAGGGCGACCACGGGTTGGTGGTCGAGCTTGGCGTCGTACAGGCCGTTGAGCAGGTGGATGGCACCGGGGCCGCTGGTCACCAGCGCGCAGCCCAGCGGCCCGCCGCCGTACTTGACGTGGGCGGACGCGGCGAACCCGGCGGTCTCCTCGTGCCGTACCTGGATGAACTGCGCGCGCTCGTTGGTGCGTTGCAGGGCGGAGGTGATGCCGTTGATGCCGTCTCCCGGATAGCCGAAGTACCGGCGTACGCCCCAACTGAACAAACGGGAGACGATGTGGTCCGCGACGGTCGGACGGCGGGGCAGGGTGCCCCCTTCGGCCGGTGCCGTGTGCTCTGCGCTCACCTGGCTGGTCCTTCCCGTGGCGTCCGGTATCCCACCGGTCGTTCCCCTTCTCGACCGGGCAAAACACCCCCCGCCGGGCGGACGTCGGGGTGGCAGCCGGGCGTCCGGCAGAATCGTCGGGTGCCCGTCCACCAGATCACCGACCCCGACGACGACCGGATCGCCGACTACCGCGCGCTTACCGACGTCGAGCTGCGCACCCGCTGGGAGCCTCCGCACGGCCTGTTCATCGCCGAGGGCGAGCTGGTGCTGCGCCGGGCGCTACGTGCCGGCTATCCGGCCCGGTCGTACCTGATCGACGCCAAGCGCGTCGACCAGCTGGCCGACCTGGACACCGGCGACGCGCCCGTCTACGCCGCCACCCAGGACGTGCTGGAGAAGGCCACCGGCTTCCACGTACACCGGGGAGTGCTGGCGTCCTTCCACCGCCGTCCGTTGCCGACGGCGGCCGAGGTGCTCGCCGGCGCGCGCCGGGTGGTGATCCTCGAGGACGTCAACAACCACACGAACCTGGGCGCGATCTTCCGGGGGGCCGCCGCGTTGGGCGTCGACGCGGTGCTGCTGTCGCCGTCCTGCGCCGACCCGCTCTACCGGCGCAGCGTGCGGGTGAGCATGGGGGAGGTCTTCGCGCTGCCGTACGCCAAGCTCGACCGCTGGCCGGCCGGCCTCGACGAGGCACGCGCGGCGGGGTTCACCGTCCTCGCCATGACGCCCGCGCCGGACGCCGTACCCATGCAGCGGTTGACGCCGGCGCAGCGCGAGCGGGCGGCGCTGCTGCTGGGCGCCGAGGGGCCCGGCCTGACGGCGGCGGCGCAGGCGGCCAGCGACGTGCGGGTGGTCCTGCCGATGCGGCGCGGAGTGGACTCGTTGAACGTCGCCGCGGCGGCGGCGGTGGCCTTCTGGGAACTGGGACGCGGCGATCCGCTTGCATGACCATGCGTCTTGTTGAATAATCTTCCCCGTGTCCAAGGTTCTCACCTCCCTGCCCATCGGCGAACGTGTCGGCATCGCCTTCTCCGGCGGCCTCGACACCTCGGTCGCGGTCGCGTGGATGCGCGACAAGGGCGCCGTCCCCTGCGCGTACACCGCCGACATCGGCCAGTACGACGAGCCCGACATCGGCTCGGTCCCCGGCCGTGCGCTCAGCTACGGCGCCGAGGTCGCCCGACTCGTCGACTGCCGCGCCGCCCTGGTCGAGGAGGGCCTCGCCGCGCTGACCTGCGGCGCCTTCCACATCCGCTCGGGCGGACGCTCGTACTTCAACACCACCCCGCTGGGTCGGGCGGTGACCGGCACCCTGCTGGTCCGCGCGATGATCGCCGACGACGTCCAGATCTGGGGCGACGGCTCGACCTTCAAGGGCAACGACATCGAGCGGTTCTACCGCTACGGCCTGCTGGCCAACCCGATGCTGCGCATCTACAAGCCGTGGCTGGACACCGACTTCGTCACCGAGCTGGGTGGGCGCAAGGAGATGTCCGAGTGGCTGCTCGAGCGCGGCCTGCCCTACCGGGACAGCACCGAGAAGGCGTACTCCACCGACGCCAACATCTGGGGCGCCACGCACGAGGCGAAGACCCTGGAGCACCTCGACACCGGCATCGAGACGGTCAGCCCGATCATGGGCGTGAAGTTCTGGGACCCGTCGGTGGAGATCCCGACCGAGGACGTCACGATCGGCTTCGACCAGGGCCGTCCCGTGACGATCAACGGCAAGGAGTTCGGCAGCGCCGTCGACCTGGTGCTGGAGGCCAACGCCATCGGCGGCCGGCACGGCCTGGGCATGTCCGACCAGATCGAGAACCGGATCATCGAGGCCAAGAGCCGGGGCATCTACGAGGCGCCCGGGATGGCGCTGCTGCACATCGCGTACGAGCGGCTGGTCAACGCCATCCACAACGAGGACACCCTGGCCAACTACCACAGCGAGGGTCGTCGCCTCGGCCGCCTGATGTACGAGGGTCGCTGGCTGGACCCGCAGGCGCTGATGCTGCGCGAGTCGTTGCAGCGCTGGGTCGGCACGGCGGTCAGCGGTGAGGTGACGTTGCGGCTGCGCCGGGGCGAGGACTACTCGATCCTCGACACCACCGGCCCCGCGTTCAGCTACCACCCGGACAAGCTGTCGATGGAGCGCACCGAGGACTCGGCCTTCGGCCCGTCGGACCGCATCGGCCAGCTCACCATGCGCAACCTCGACATCGCCGACTCCCGGGCGAAGCTGGAGCAGTACGCCTCCCTCGGCATGGTCGGTGGCGCGGGAAGCGAGCGGATGATCGGGGCCGCGCAGGCAGCCTCCACCGGACTGATCGGCGCGATGCCGGAGGGCGGCGCGGAAGCCATCGCCTCCCGAGGCGTCGCCACCGCCGCGGACGAGGCGCTCGACCGGGCGGCCATGGAGTTCGGCACGGACTGATCCGGTACCCGGCCGGTCGAAGCCCGGGGTCACGGACGGTAGCGTGTCGGCCGTGTTCCCTACCGTCCGTGAGATCCTGACCCTGGACCCGGTCCGCCACGGCGCCCCGCGCGTGGTCGCCGGGGACGCCGGGCTGGACCGGCCGGTCCGCTGGGTGCACGTCGCCGAGGTCCCGGACATCGCCACCCTCCTCGGCGGCGGCGAGCTGGTGTTGACCACCGGCATCGGCCTGCCGGCCGACGACGCGGGACTGCGCGCATTCATCGGCGACCTCGCCGACGTGGGTGTCTCCGGACTCGTCGTCGAACTGGGCCGCCGCTACGTCACCGGCGTACCCCGGGTGATGACCGCCGCCGCCGAACGACGCGGCCTACCCCTGGTCGAGCTGCGCCGGGCCACCCCGTTCGTGCGGATCACCGAGGCGGTGCACGCGCTGATCGTCGACGCGCAGCTCACCGAGCTGCGTGCCGCCGAGGAGATCCACCAGCGGTTCACCGACCTCTCCGTCGAGGGCGCCGACGCCGCCGAGGTGATCCGACAGGCCGCCGAGTTGTCCGGGTGCCCGGTCGTGCTGGAGAACCTGTCCCGGCAGGTTCTCGGGTACGACCCGGCGGGGGAGAGCGCGGAGCTGCTGCTGGACGGCTGGGAGCAGCACTCCCGGCGCGTCCGTCCGGTCGGGCGGACCGCGTACGACCCGGACAGCGGCTGGCTGGTGACCGTCGTCGGCGCGCGGGGCCAGGACTGGGGACGGCTGCTGCTGCGCTGGCCGGCGAGCGGCGACGCGCCCACCGACGCTCCCCCCAATCGGCTGAACATCCTCGTCGAGCGGGCCGCGTCCACCCTCGCGCTGGGCCGGTTGATCCGCCGCGACGCCGAAGGGCTGGAACGACAGCTCCACCGCACCCTGCTCACCGCCCTGCTCGACCACTCCCGGCCGGTCGACGAGGTGGCGCTGCGCGCCAAGGCGCTCGGCGTGACGCTGGACCGTCGGCACCTCGTCGGCGTGCTGGTCCGCCACCGAGCCGACGATTCCGCCGTCGACGGCGGCCCCGAAGCCGGCCAGGCCCGGCTACGCGACCTCTCCGAGGCCGTCGGCCAGGCGCTGCGGGAGGCCAAACTGACGGCACTGACCAGCGCCGTCGACGACAACTCGGTGGGCGCGCTGCTGGCCCTGACCGACCCGGCCGCCGAGGACCGCGCACTGTCCGCGTTCGCCGAGGCCCTTCGTCGGGTACGCCTCGACGCCGCCACGGGCCGGACCGCGTCGAACGCCTCCGCCGGGGTGATCGTGGCCGCCGGATCCGGGGTGAACAGTCTGCGCGAGGCCCGGCGGTCGCTCGTCGAGGCGCGGCAGATCGCCGAGGCCGCCCGGCGGGACCGGCGTGACCTGCCGGTATTCCGGCTGCCGCACGTGGGTCTGGCCGGCCTGCTGCACCTGCTGCGCGACGAGCCCCGACTCCAGACCTTCGTCGAGCGGGAACTCGGCCCGCTCCTGGAGTACGACGCCCAGCACCCCCGGGAGCGGCTCCTCGACACCCTGCGCGCGTACCTGGAGCAGGGGCGCAACAAGTCCGCCGGCGCGGCCGCCGCGCACCTGTCCCGGCCGGCCTTCTACGAACGCCTGGCCCGGATAGCCCGCATCCTCGACGTGGACCTCGACTCGGTAGAGGCCAGCCTCTCCCTGCACGTGGCCCTGCTGGCCCTGGAAGCGGTCCGCACCCCCTGACGAAGTTTTCATCACCTTCCGACATCGACGTCGCACTTTATCCGCGGCGAGCTCGAACCGGAGACACCCGCGACCCGTAGGGACGATCAGCCGGTCACCACGGCTGAGGGGGGTGCACGCCCCGGGTGACCGGCAACCCGGACCGGTGTGCAGCAGCCGAAGTCGCACCGAGTCCAACAGGTTCCAATCGGTGAAAGCGCAGCGAGAGGCGGCACAAATGGGGAAGAGGAAAAAGAGGACCAGGGAAGAATGGGAAGCGTTCAAGGATGTTTTGAACAAATTTTACGAAGATGAGACCAAGAGGCTGACGGTCGTACCCAAGCAGACTCACGTGGCCTACTCCAACGGGATCCAGGTGAATCTCGGAGATGATCTCAGGCGTTGGCGGAGGGAGGGCGTTCCCCGGGGTTGTCCTGAGGACATCAAGAAGCTCATGGAGGAATACGGAGCGATCGGCGATTGGTCAATTGCGGTGGCCGCCAGCCAAATTGGCCGGGGTAGATCGAAGACCAGTGCAGAGTGGAGGGCATTCAAGATTGCGTTGACAAGGTTCTACGAAGATGAGGGTAAGAGGTTCACGGTCGTACCTGCAAAGTCGTACACCCAGGTGGTTGACGGCATCGAAGTCCGTCTCGGACGGAACCTGTCTGACTATCGTGACCCTCGTTGTGGTGTTCCCAGGGATTGTCCCGAGGACATCATGAAGCTCATGGAGGAGTACGGGGCGATCGGCGACTGGGGGAGAGCGATCGCTGCCAGCCAGCATCCCGGTGCCGTGTACCAGGCGCGGGAGCGTGTTCGAATGGCCGCATCTGGCGGGGCCCTAGCCGAGCCTTCAGAGCATCTCTCCAGCGTGGCGGGCATGCATATGCGCTCCTCCTACGGCAGCGACCCGGCGCCCCCCGAGAACTACTACGGCGATGGCACCTATTCGACCCAGAACCCGGCGGAACTTCCTGCCCGGTCCGCTACTCCGATCGGTTATACGAGACAATATCCGGGCACTCAGTGGGAGAACTTCCAGCCAATTAGCATGGATGCGACCACCCTCACCACCACCAACCCTCCATGCGAACCGACCGGCAACGCCGCCATGTACACGCACTCCTACGGCGAGGGATCCGCGCAATCCGAGAGCTACTACGACGGCGGCACCTATTCGACCCAGAACCCGGCGGAACTTCCTGCCCGGTCCGCTACTCCGATCGGTTATACGAGACAATATCCGGGCACTCAGTGGGAGAACTTCCAGCCAATCGACATGGGAGTCGCCTACCTCACCACCACCAACCCACCCGGGCCTGACGCCTACGACAATGGCGGCAACCCGCCGCCCACCAACTATTCCTGGCGGCCGGGAACTCGCAGACCGCCGCGACCATAATCGCCCGGCAGTGGCTTGGCCATAGGAGGAAATCCGCCTTCGTTGCAAACGTCGTCTTCAGGTGAGGGAGATCAGGGCTTCGGCGTAGGTCGGGGGAATGTGGTTGGGGCCGCTGGGGGTGAAGACCCCCGACATTGCCACTGCGGACCAGGCGGTGGCCGGCGCGGCCCGCCACGGCCAGGAACCGACCGCCGGGTTACCCGTCCGGGCGAGTCGACGTTGAATCCGCCCGCTGGCCAACTCCGGACGAGGAATGACGGCCTGATTGGCAACGACCACGTTGACCTACCCTTGCCGCACACTTCAGTTATATCAGTGCAAACCTATTGAAGAAGAGAGGGCGTCTCGTGCCGCAGCGTATGAGGAAGACCGCAGAGGAGTGGGCGGCGTTCGACGAGGTGGCGCGAGAGTTCTACGCAGATGGCACCGAAAATGTGCTAGAAATCCCCACCCAGATGTACGAGCGCCAGGCCAGTAACGGGGTTGTGGTACACCTCGGACGAGACCTCCAAAATTGGATGCGCGGGCCGGGGACGGTCCCCAAGGGGATGCCCGCAGCCACCAAGAAGTTCCTGGAGGAGTGCGGAGCGATCGGAAGTTTGGCGAGAGCGATCGTGCCCTCCCGCCAAAGGAAGGGTGCTGCTGAATGGGCGGCATTCGACGAGGTGGCCCGAAAATACTATGCGGATGCCGGCAAGAAGATGTCCGAACTCCCCTCGACAAAGTTCGAAGCGCAAGCCAGTAACGGAATCATGGTGCACCTCGGACGAGACCTTGCTCACTGGAGGCGGGAGGGTGCGGATGTTCCCAAAAGCATGCCCGCGGACACTAGGAAGTTCTTGCGGGAGTGCGGGGCAATCGGAAGCTCGGCGAAAGCGATGGCGAAGAGCGGTCCAAAGAAGAAGAGTGACAATGAATGGCGCGCATTTGCGCAAGCATTGGAAGACTTTTACGCAGATTCGAAAAAAAGGCTCGTGGCGGTCCCTCCGACTAGGCACATCTTCGAAGCCGGTAGCACGACCGTCCACCTCGGTCGTGACCTCAAAGACTTCCGTCGACGTGGTGTTCCCAAGGGGTGTCCCGAATATGTCCGGGCCCTGTTGGAGGAGTACGGCGCGGTCGGGGCCTGGGGGAAGGCGGTCGCGGCGAGTCAAGCAACTCACCGTCCTGCCGACACGGGTGGGGGTGGTGGGTCGTCGGCGCAGTTCTCTGATGGTGCGGGCGTCGTTCCGGGGCAGTATAGGGCGCAGGCGCCGGGTGGGATGGGGTATGAGCCTGGTTGTGGGGGGCAGTACGGGGGCGCCGGGTGGGAGTCGGTCCCGCAGGCGGTGATGGGTTCGGTGCAGCCGTCGGCCGGTGGGGTGTATTCCTACGCGGGTTATGCCGCGCTGCAGGAGGATTACCAGGTCGGTGCGTACTCGGGTGGGTATGAGGGGCAGGATCCTGGTCGGATGGGTCATGTGCAGTACGCGGGCACCGATTTCGAGACGTTCCAGCCATTCGATGCGAACGCCGCCCACCTGACCACGGCGGCTGGCCCGGCCCCTGGTGGCGGCTATGACAACAGCGGGAACCCGCCACCCATCGCCTACTCGCGGGCACCAGACAACCGTAGGTCTCCGCGAGCGTGAACCACGCCACGCTCGCCGCCGGGTCACCCGTCCTGGACATCGCCTCCGGCGACGCCCACGTCGTCATTACCGCGGCGGTCAGGCGAGGGAGGTTAGGGCTTTGGCGTAGGTCGGGGGGATGTGGTTGGGGCCGCCGGGGGTGAAGACGTCAGTCGTCGCCACGGCCGACCAGGCGGTGGTGGGGACGGCGTCCACCAGGGCTCGGATCACCGGGGCGTCGCGCCACTGGTCCTGCTCGGCGAGCAGGCCGAGGGCCACCACCGACTCCTCGACCTCGCCCACGCACTCGAACGGCTTGTGCCCGTCCACGCCCAGCAGCTCCCGGTAGCCGGGGATCTGGTCCGGGTCGGCGAGCATGTCCCCGCCGAAGATGTGGGTGACCCGCTCCCGGGGCATGAACGGCGCCATGGCCAGGAAGACGAACCGGCACTTCGGGCAGTTCCGGCACCAGCGCTCGGAGGCGTCGCGCAGCTTGAAGGCGGCGTTGCAGCTGGTCACCACGTCGTCGTACCGGGTGAACTCGGCGAACAGCCGGGCGATGTGCAGCTCGGACAGCGATCGCAGCAGGGAGAAGTACGGCTCGGTGAGCCCGGCGTGCTCGGCCAGCGCGCCCCGCAGCAGCCCTTCGGCCTCCACGCCCTTGGACCACTGGTGGTTGATCTCGTGACCGTTCCAGATCAGGTTCGGATCGGACGCGGAGCGCTCGTTGGACATCACCACCGGGCCCAGTCCGTGCAGGACGGCCGTCGCCACCGCGATCAGGGAGTTGATGGCGGTGACCGGGATGTGGCCGTTCAACGCCCCGCTGGCGTTCAGGTCGAACAGCACCGGGTCGATCCGGCGGCGGGCGGCGAGCGGGGTCAGCCCGGACGCCTCGTTCACCGCGACGATCACGTGGTTCGGGTTCACCGAGAACGGCACCGGGTCCAACTCGGCGCGGCGCAGCGCCTCCAAGCTCACTATCGAGTCCTTGCCGCCGCCGACGGCCGAGAGCGGGCGACGGTCGGAGTTGTCGTACACCCGGGCGGGCGTCACGTCACCGGACGGCACCTCCGGACGCAGTTCCAGCACGTACGGCAACTCGTTGCGGTACGCGTACTCGGCGAGGCCCTTGGTGTAGACGGCCGTGACGTAGTCGACGGTGGCCGCGCCCAGCGGCGCCGGTAGCACCAGTCGGGGCGGCGCGGCGGCCTTGTAGTAGCTGACCCCGGCGACGAGGTGCAGCACCTCCAGCACCCGGTTGAGGGCCGCCACCGTCTCGTCGGACGGCGGCTCCGCCGGCAGCGGGAGGGTGATCACCTCGGTGAACCGCTGGTCACCGTCCGGGCCGGTCAGCGCGTAGTCGAACAACACCTCGCCGGTGGCGAAGTCGATCGAGTAGGACGGGAAGGTGAAGGCGTCCATCCGCCGGAGCTGCTCGTTGGGCACACGCCATACTAGGCCCTGGTTCGTCCGGCCGTGTCCGGACCGGGCCCCGCCAGCCGCCGCCGTGACCCCGAGGAGAGCCCCGTGCGCCTGTCTGACCTGCGCGGACGTACCGTCGCCGTCTGGGGCACCGGTCGGGAGGGCCGGGCCGCTGTGACCGCCATCGCGGCGCACGGCCCCGCCGAGCTGGTCGCCGTCGACGACAGCGCCAACTTCCTGTCGCTGCCGTGGGACGGTCCGCTGGCCGAGGCGGCTCCCCTGGTGACCGGCGAGGCGGGGTTCGCCCGGCTGACCGCCGCCGACGTGGTGGTCCGCTCGCCCGGGGTGCCGCAGACCCATCCGTGGCTGGTCGAGCTGCGGCGACGTGGCGTCCCGGTGACCCAGGGCACCGCCCTGTGGATGGCCGACCACGCCGCCCGCACCGTCGGGGTCACCGGCAGCAAGGGCAAGAGCACCACCTCCAGCCTGATCAGCCACCTGCTCACCGCGATGGGCCGACCCAACGTCTTCGGCGGCAACATCGGGGTGCCCACGCTCGACCTGCCGGACGCCGAGCTGTACGTGTTGGAGCTGTCCAGCTACCAGTGCAGCGACCTCACCGACTCGCCCCGGGTCGCCGTGGTCACCGCGCTGTTCCCCGAGCACCTGGACGCGCACGGCGGCGAGCGGGAGTACTACCGCGACAAGCTCAACCTGCTCGCCCACGACCCGGAGACGATCGTGGTCAACGGCGGAGACCCGCGGCTCGCCACCGAGCTGGGTGACCTGCCCGCGACCCGGGCCGGCCGGCCGGACACCACCCACGTCGCCACCGGCGCGGACGGTACGCCCTGGTTCCACCTCGGTGACCACCCACTCTTCCCGCGTGCCGTGCTGCCGCTGGTGGGCCGGCACAACGAGGGCAACCTCTGCGTCGCGCTCGCCGTGCTCGACGCGCTCGGTGTCGACGTGGTGGCCGCCAAGGACCACCTCGCCGTCGCCGTCGCCGAGTTCCAGGGGCTGGCCCACCGGCTCACCGAGATCACCGACCCGTCCGGGTTGACCTTCGTCGACGACACGCTGGCCACCAGCCCGTACGCGGCCATGCACGCCATCGACGCGTACGACGGGCGCCCCTTGACGGTGATCGTCGGCGGCAACGACCGGGGGCTGGACTACACCCCGTTGGCCGAGCACCTGGCCGAGCGCGAGCTGACCGTCATCGGTATCCCGGACAGCGGCGCGCGGATCGTCGAGGCGCTGGCCAACCTGCCGAAGGTGCGCACGGAACTGGTCGACGACCTGGTGGACGCGGTGCGGCTGTCCCGGGAGGTCACCCCGGCCGGCGGAGTGGTGCTGCTGTCGCCGGCCGCCCCGAGCTACGGCCGGTTCCGCAACTTCGAGCACCGCTCCGAGGTCTTCGCCCAGGCCGTCCGCGACACCGCCGGCTGAGCACAGCTCAGCCCAGGGTTTCGTGCAGGGCGCGCATCGAGCGGATCGCCGAGCGGATCTCCTGGAGGTAGCGGCCCGGTGTGAGGGTCTGCTCGGGCAGCACCGCCGGATCGGCCACCGCCGGATCCACCCCGACCGTGTCGATGTGGCAGCCGTAGGGCACGGCCAGGGTGCGCAGCGCGTCGCAGTGCTGGAACGGCACGTAGATGGGCGCGGTGACCATCAGCACCTCGTCACCCGGGGCGAGTCGCGCGTGCCCGGCCCAGAACCGTTGGGTGTCGGCGGTGTGTGCCCGCCGCCGGTCCGGTTCGCTGGACGGCGCGGCCAGCACCCGTACCGGTGGCAGTCCCGCCGGTAGGTAGGTCCGCGACGACCAGGAGTGGTGCGGGTGTCCGGCGTCCACGCCGGCCTGCTCCGCCGGCGCGGCTACCTCGAACACCCGCCGGACGGCGGTGTCCAGCACGTCCACCTCGGTCTCGTCGGCCGGAAGACCAGCGTCGGCGAGGGTGGCCCGTTCCCACTCGGACAGCGGTCGGAAGCTGCCCAGCACGGCAACCTCACCCCGTACCGTCAGGCCGGCGCGAAGCAGGTGCGCCGCGTACCCGACGCGCCGCACGCACGCGTGCGCCAGCCCGCCCAGTACGACCAGATGGGCGTACGCCGACCGGGCCGGCAATACCGGGTGGACGAGCCCGAGCGCGGCGGCCGTGTCGATGACCCGCATCGCGGTGGCCGGATCGAGGTCCGGTTCGCGCGCGTCGGGTCGTTCCCGCCCGCCCCGGAAGTCCCAGTGGCGGGCGGAGAAGTCGTCCAGGTACCGCAGCGCCTCGGCGAGGTCGCCGGCCGGCCAGTCGCCGCCGAAGTGCCCGACCAGGCCGCGCAGCGCGGTGGAGCACACCCAGGCCTCGATCCGCTGGGTGACCGTACCTGTCTGCGTCTCCTGCACCTGCCGGATGCTACCGGCCGGCTGTTGTGGCTGATGTTTACGCTGGCCGCAGCGGCTGATGGGGGGACTTCGATGACCCGTGACGGTGCGCGCCCACGGCGCGGGGGCGGCCCCTCCGCGAGCGGCTTCCTCCGGCTGGTGGCGCACACCGACCCGGTGGCGCTGGTCGGCATCACGTTGTCGATCACCCTCAGCGTCCTGCTCGACCTCACCGGCGCGGCCTCGGGCGTGGAGTCGCTGCTGGCCGGCCTGATGGGCATCACCATCTCGCTGCTGGTGGACTCGCTGGCCCGCGCGGAACGCCGGTTCCACCTGCGGACGCTGCTGGAGGGTCCACCGTGGCTCGCGCACACCGCCACCGAGGTGGTCGTCGCGATGCGGGAGGCGACGGAGCAGCACGCCGGCACGCGGGTCGCGGTGGAGGCGCGGCGACGCTACGAGCAGTTCCGGCTGGAGGCCGAGCAGTTCGCGCAGGGGCGCGTCATCCGGCGGGGCGACGAGGCCGAGGACCTGCTCGGCGCGACCCGCGCCTGCGTACACCGGCTGGACGCGTTGACAAACGTGATGCCCCGGGCGAGCGGGGAGCTGAGCTGGTGGCGTAGCGAGATCGGCCGCCGCTACTGGGAGGCGAACGTCGAGGCCCTGCGGCGGGGCGTACGGATCACCCGGGTCTTCGTCTACGCCACGTTGACCGACGAACTGTCCGACCTGGCCGGTCGGCAACGTGCGGCCGGGGCCCGGGTGGGGCTGCTGCCCTTCGGCGCGGTGGGCCCGCACCTGCTCGTCAACCTGACGCTCTGGGACTCGTCGAGCTGCTGGGAGGCCCGGATGACCGCCCACGGCGAGATCGGCGAGAACCAGTTCTCCGTCAACCGCGCCGACGTCGAGCGACTGACCCGGGTGTTCGACGCCTGCGCGAGCGCGGCGACGTTCGAGGACCCGACGCCGACGCCATGACGTGGAGCGCCGTCCTGCTGGTGACGGCCGTGGTCGGGGCGGTGAGCGTGATCCGCTCGGTACGGCTCCGGGCGCTGGTCTACAGCCTTCCGTTGCCGATGACGCTGGCCCTGGTGACCACCGGGTACGACGTCGACGGCGCGCAGGTGCTCGGCGTGCTCGGGCTCAACCTCTTCTTCGTCACCGTGGCGGTCACCCACCGGCGGCTGCGCTGGCCCATCCTGCTCGCCGACGGCGCGGGGATCGGCGTCTACGTGGCGCTGAGCGCCGGCCTGATGGCCGTCGACGTTCCGTTCGAGGCGGCCCTCGCCGGCACGCTCGTGCTCTGGGCGACGGCCATGCTGCTGCGCCGCCATCGCGCCCGACCGGTCACCGTCACCGCTGACGGGTCAGCCGCAGCAGGGCTGCCCGTACCGCTCAAGCTGGCGGTGATCTTCGTGGGGGCGATCCTCACCGCGCTGCTCGGGGCCGTGTTGCGGGGAATGGTGGTGACGTTCCCGTACTCGGGGGTGCTGGTGGCCGTCGAGGCGCGACACCAGTTGTCCGAGTTCACCGTGCACTTCGCCCGCAACAGTCTCGCGCTGGTCGCCTTCCTCACCGCGTACCACTACGTCCAGGACGTCTCGACGGCCGGCGCGCTGGGGGCCGGCTGGGCTGCCTTCGCGGTGGTCGCCGCCGTCCTGCACCTGCCGTGGCGTCCGCCCGCCGCCTGAGTGTCAGGTCCTACCCGCTCTGCGCTACACCCTGACAGTTGTCCACACCGGCCGCCGGTGGGAGCGTGCGGTATCCACGAACGCCGCTGAAGGGTGCCACGATGACCGACGACCTGCTGGCCCGGCACCGGGCCGTTCTCCCACCCTGGATGCCGCTGTACTACGCCGAGCCGATCGAGCTGGTCTCCGGCTCCGGCCGCCGGGTCACCGACGCGCAGGGCCGCAGTTACCTGGACTTCTTCGGCGGCGTGCTGACCAACATGCTCGGGTACGACATCCCGGAGATCCGGGAGGCCGTCGAGCGGCAGCTCGCCACCGGCATCGTGCACACCTCGACGCTCTACCTGATCCGCCAGCAGGTCGAGCTGGCCGAGAAGATCGCCGAGCGCTCCGGTATCCCGGATGCCCGGGTCTTCTTCACCAACTCGGGCACCGAGGCGAACGAGGCGGCGCTGCTGGTCGCCACCAACCACCGCCGCTCGCACCAGGTCTTGGCCGTGCGCAACAGCTACCACGGCCGGTCGTACGCGGCGATGGGCGTCACCGGCAACCGCACCTGGTCGGCCAGCGCGCTCAATCCGTTGCAGGTGGCCTGGCTGCACTCCGGTGACCGGGTACGCGGCCTGCTGGCCCGGTTGAGCGCCGACGAGCAGGTCGACGCGGCCGTGGAGGACCTGCGCGAGGTGCTGGCCACCCAGACGTCCGGCGACGTGGCCGCGTTGATCGCCGAGCCGATCCAGGGCGTGGGCGGGTTCGTGCACCCACCGGACGGGCTCTTCGCGGCCTGGAAGAAGGTCCTCGACGAGCACGGCATCCTGTTCATCGCCGACGAGGTGCAGACCGGCTGGGGGCGTACCGGGGAGCACTTCTGGGGCTACCAGGCGCACGGCGTGACCCCGGATCTGCTCACCTTCGCCAAGGGCATCGGTAACGGGTTCGCCCTGGCCGGGGTGGTCGGCCGGGCCGAGGTGCTCCAGGCGGTGCCGGGGATCAGCTTCTCCACCTTCGGCGGCAATCCGATCTCGACGGCGGCCGGCAACGCGGTGCTCGACTACCTGGTCGCGCACGACCTCCAGGCGAACGCGGCCCGCGTCGGCGCGATCCTCGCCGACGGCCTGCGGTCCGCCGTGGGCGGTCTGGACTGCGTCGCCGAGGTACGGGGAAAGGGGCTCATGCTCGGCGTCGAGTTCGTCCGGCCGGGCAGCGGCGAGCCGGATCCGGCGTTGACCAACCGGGTCTTCGAGGCGTGCCGCGACGGCGGTCTGCTCACCGGCAAGGGCGGGCTCTACGGCAACGTGCTGCGGATGGGTCCACCGTTGACGCTCACCGAGGACGAGGCCCGCGAGGGCCTGGCGATCCTGGTCGACGCGATCCGCTCGTCCGCGGAGGTGACGGCATGAGCACCGGCGGTCTGGGCGGCGTGAGCACGGGCGGTCTGGGCGGCACCAGCATCGGCGGTCCGGGCGGCGTGAGCATCGGCCACTTCGTCGACGGCAAGCGGGTCGGCGGCACGTCCGAGCGGCGGGGTGACGTGTTCGATCCGGCCACTGGTCGTCGTACCGCCGAGGTCGAGCTGGCCTCGACCGCGGACGTGGACGTCGCGGTGCGGGCCGCCGCCCAAGCGGCCCGGACCTGGCGCGACGCGTCGCTGGCCCGGCGGTCCGCCGTGCTGTTCGCGTTCCGGGAGTTGGTGCACGCCCGCCGGGACCGGCTCGCCGAGGTGATCACCGCCGAGCACGGCAAGGTGCTCGCCGACGCCGCCGGTGAGGTGCAGCGCGGCCTGGAGGTCATCGAGTACGCGTGCGGAATGCCCTCGGCGCTGCGCGGCGCGTTCAGCGAGAACGTCTCCACCGAGGTCGACTCGTACACGATCCGGCAGCCGCTCGGCGTGGTGGCGGTGATCTCGCCGTTCAACTTCCCGGTGATGGTGCCGCTGTGGTTCGTGCCGGTGGCGGTGGCCTGCGGGAACGCGGTGGTGCTCAAGCCGAGCGAGAAGGACCCGAGCGCGGCGCTGCTGCTGGCCGAGTGGTTCGCCGAGGCAGGCCTGCCCGACGGGGTGTTCAACGTGGTGAACGGCGACGCCGAGGCGGTCGACGCGCTGCTGGACCACCCCGAGGTGCGCGCGGTGTCGTTCGTCGGCTCCACCCCGATCGCCCGGCACGTCTACCAACGCGGCACCGCCGCCGGTAAGCGGGTGCAGGCGCTCGGTGGGGCGAAGAACCACATGGTGGTGCTCCCCGACGCCGACCTGGACCTGGCGGCGGACGCGGCGGTCAACGCCGGGTTCGGCTCGGCGGGGGAGCGGTGCATGGCCATCTCCGTGCTGGTGGCGGTGGAGCCGGTCGCGGACGCCCTCGTGGAGCGGATCGCCGCCCGGATGGCCGGGCTGCGCACCGGTGACGGCCGGCGGGGCTGCGACATGGGACCGCTGGTCACCGCCGCGCACGCCGAGCGGGTCCGGTCCTACGTGGACGCGGGCGTGGCCGCCGGGGCGGTGCCGGTCGTCGACGGGCGGACGGTGACGCCCGACGGTGACCCCGACGGCTTCTGGCTCGGCCCGACCCTTTTTGATCGGGTGACCCCGGACCTGTCGATCTACACCGACGAGATCTTCGGGCCGGTGCTCAGCGTCGTGCGGGTGGGCTCGTACGACGAGGCCGTGGCACTTGTCAACGCCAGCCCGTACGGCAACGGCACGGCGATCTTCACCAACGACGGCGGGGCGGCCCGCCGCTACCAGCACGAGGTGGAGGTGGGCATGGTCGGCATCAACGTGCCGATCCCGGTGCCCATGGCGTACCACTCGTTCGGCGGCTGGAAGTCGTCCCTCTTCGGCGACCTGCACGCCCACGGCGAGGACGGGGTGCGCTTCTTCACCCGGAGCAAGGTGGTCACCAGCCGCTGGCTGGACCCGCGCCACGGTGGCGTCAACCTCGGCTTCCCCACCCAAACCTGACCGGCCACACCGTCGAGAACGGTGCGACCCCGCCCGGCCCCCGAACGAAGCCCACCACCTGACCGATACCGATCACCCACCCACCCCACCCACCCCACCCACCCCACCCACCCCACCCGGCCCACCCGGTCGCGGTGATCAAGAGGTTTGCGTCACTGATCGCGCTCTCGCTGACGCGAACCTCTTGATCACCGGGGTGAGGGCTTGGGTGGGGGAGGTGGGTTTTGGGGGGTCCGGCGCACGCCATGCTGACCAAGATCCGCGCAACTTCGGTGAAACTGTTGGCTCGGCGCGTTCTGAGGCAGCAGTTTCACCGAACGTGCGCGGATCTTGGTCGCTAGACGGCGGGTGGGGCGGGTCTGGGCGCATGGGGAGGGTCGGGCGCCGCCTTGATCGCGCTCGATCCTGGATGTAGTCCCCTCCTCGTCGCGTGAGACCACTACATCCTGGTTCGAGCACGATCATGACCGGCTGCAGTCCGGTCAGCGGGTGGGGCCCGGGTCAGGGGGTGGGGAAGAGGAGGGTGTGCAGGGCTGCCGGGTCGGTGACCTCGGGGAGGTCGCGGGCGGCGAGCCAGGCGGCTGCGGCCGCGCCGTCGCCGGCGGTACGCAGGGGCGCCGTCGGCCAGCGTCGACCGATCTCGGCGCGGACGGCGCTGGCGAGCGGGGTGTCCGCGATGAGCAGTCCACCGCCGAGCACGACCGGCGTCGTCGACTCCGCCGGGCGGATGCGGGTGACGCTCTCGGCCAGGTGCGCGGCGGCCTCGGCGATCAGGGCGGTGGCGACCGGTTCGCCGTCGGTCGCCGCGGTGACGACGAGCGGCGCCAGCCGGGCGAGGTCGATCGGTGGTCGCCGGGTGACCGCCTGGATCGTGGCGTCCACCGTGTCGCGGCTGCGGCGGGCCACGTCGGCGCTGCCCACGAGTTCGGTGAGCACGGCCGCGCCCAGCCTGCCCGGAGCGTGGCCGGCGTCCAGGTCGGCGAGGAGTCGGCGGACCGCTTCGCGGCCGAGCCAGAAGCCCGATCCGGCGTCGCCGAGCAGCCAGCCGTGCCCGTCGGCGACCCGGTCGAGCCGCAGGTCGACGACCTGCGCGGTGATCGCGCCGGTGCCGGCGATGAGGATCGTCCCGTCGGGCTCGGCGGTGCCGGAGGCGTAGGCGACGAGGGCGTCGCCGTGCACGGCGTACGGGCAGCGCAGGCCGGCGTCGTGCCAGGCGGAGTCGAAGGCGGCGCGTCCGGCGGGGTCCGCGAGCAGCCGGGCCGCTCCGGCCAGCCCGATGGTGCCGGCGGCCACCCGGTTCGGGTCGACGTCGGCGAGCGCGGCGCGCAGCGCGGTCAGCACCTCGGCGGCGGCCCGTTCTGCACCGTGGCTGGTGGGGTTGCCACCGCCGGCCTTGCCGGTGCCGAGGCGTTCGCCGGCGAGGGTCAGGGCGGTCGCCCGGGTGGACGTACCCCCGACGTCGAGACCGACCACGACGGTGTCGGACATCGGCACGGGCCTCCTTGCGCTGCGTGGTCACGGGCCTGTTCATGCTGGTCGGCACGGCCGCGTGGGGCAACTCCGGAGGGACCGCGAGGCTTGTGCGCCAGGTAACAGTTTGAAAACTTCGCCCACAGTCTTGACACGGAGGGCCGTTCAGTAAGAACTTTTACCACTAACAGTTAACAGTCTTTTCGGAAAGGTGAGGCGTCCCATGGTTGATCACGAGGTGGACACCGCCGCGGGGACCGCGGTGGTCGACGCCCACGCGATCGACCGAAGGAGCGCGGCCTCCGACGGGGTGCTGGCCCGGGTGCGCAACGGGCTCGGCGAGCTGACCGGCGCGCTACGCCGGGTCGCCGAGCACGTGCTCAGCGACCCCGAGGCCGCGGCGCGCTCGACCATCGTGGAACTGGCCGAGCGCAGCGGCACCTCACCGGCCACCATCACCCGTTTCTGCCGGGCCATGGGCTTCGAGGGGTACGCCGACCTGCGCCTCGGCATCGCCGCCGAGACCGGCCGGGCCCGCTCGGCCGGCTGGACCGTCGACATCGGCCGTGAGATCCAGCCGAACGACCCCCTCGGTCGGGTCCTCGACCAGATCATGGCCGCCGACACCCGGGCCATGCACGACACCGCCGCGCTGCTCGACCTCGGCGAGGTGGAACGCGCCGCCGTGGCGATCGCCGGCGCCACCCGGGTGAACATCTTCGGGGCCAGCGGCAGCGCCCTGGTGGGCGAGGAGATGCAGTTCAGCCTGCACCGGATCGGGGTGGCCGCCTGGGCGTGGAGCGACGTGCACGAGGGGCTGGCCAGCGCCGCGCTGCTCGGCGCCGGCGACGTGGCGCTCGGCATCTCCCACACCGGCCAGACCCGGGAGACCATCGAGATGCTCGCCGAGGCGGGCAGTCGGGGCGCCACGACCCTCGCCCTGACCGGCTTCCCCCGCTCGCCGTTGGCCGAGCTGGCCGACATCGTGCTACTCACGGCCAGCCAGGCGACCACCTTCCGGCCGGACGCGCTCTCCGCCCGCCACCCGCAACTGGTGGTGCTCGACCTGCTCTACATCGCCGTCGCACAGCGCACCCACGACCGCGCCCACGCGGCCTTCCGGCGTACCGCGCAGGCCGTCGACGGGCACAAGGCCGCCAAGGGGGTCCTCTCATGATCAGCGCACAGGGGTACGCGGACGCGGTCCGTCCGGTGCTCGACCGCCTGCTCGACTCGGAGGCCGACGGGATCACCCGGGCCGCCGACCTGATCACCGACAGCCTGCGCGCCGGCGGCGTGCTCCAGGCGTTCGGGGCCGGGCACTCCGAGGCGTTCGCCGCCGAGCTGGTCGCGCGCGCCGGCGGGCTGGTCCCCACGAACCGGCTCTCGGTACGGGACCTGGTGGTGCACGGCGACGCCCCACGCGACGTGCTCGCCGACC
Organism: Micromonospora sp. NPDC005979; assembly: GCF_040614415.1. Taxonomy (NCBI): domain Bacteria; kingdom Bacillati; phylum Actinomycetota; class Actinomycetes; order Micromonosporales; family Micromonosporaceae; genus Micromonospora; species Micromonospora sp. NPDC005979. The sequence continues at coordinate 70,479 of NZ_JBEXUR010000020.1, forward strand.
CGAAGCTGGAACGTGATCCCTCCATCGCCCACCAGATCTACGCGCTCGCGGCGCCCCAGCCGCGCGACGTGTTCGTGGTGGCGTCCCAGTCCGGCATCAACGGCTCGGTGGTCGAGCTGGCGGCGCTGGTCACCGAGCGCGGTCACCCGTTGATCGCGGTCACCTCGGTCGAGCACACCGCGCGGGTGGCGCCACGGCACCCGTCCGGTCAACGGCTCGCCGACCTCGCCGACGTCGTGCTGGACAACGGCGCGCCGTACGGTGACGCACTGCTGCCGCTCGAGGGCGGCGGCGCGGTCTGTGCGGTCTCCTCGGTCACCACGGCGCTGCTGGCGCAGTTGCTGACCGCTGAGGTCGTACGACGGTTCCACCAGGCCGGGGAGGTACCCCCTATCTACCTCTCCGCCAACGTCCCCGGTGGGGACGAGCACAACATCGCCCTCGAGTCGCGGTACGCCGGACGTCTCCGGCGTACGGCCTGACCCGAATTCCACAAGGAGAGACGACGATGTCGATTACCCCCGAGCACCCGGCCGCGCTCGACCGCCGCACGGTGCTGCGTCGCGCCGCCGCCGTGGGCATGCTCGCCACCCCGGCCATCGGCCTGCTCAGCGCCTGCGCGACGAGCAGCGGCGGTGACAAGGACAATGAGAAGGCCGCCGAAGGCACCAAGAGCGAGAAGAACCCGCTGGGCGTCAAGGAGGACGCTCCCATCGAGGTGATCATCTTCAACGGCGGTTACGGCGAGAAGTACGCGACCGACGTGCACGAGCCGCTGTACAAGAAGGCGTTTCCCAAGGCGGAGATCAAGCACCAGTCCACGCAGGCCGTCTCCACGGTGCTTCAGCCGCGGTTCGCGTCCGGCAACCCGCCGGAGTTCGTCAACAACTCGGGCGAGAAGCTGATCGACTTCGGCTCGCTGGTCGCCGACGGTCAGCTCCAGGACCTCACCGAGCTGTGGGACGCCCCGTCGGTCGACGACCCGGCCAAGAAGGTCCGCGACACCGTGGTGCCGGGCACCGTCGAGGCGGGCTCGTTCAACGGCAAGCCGTACGTGCTGTACTACGTCTCCACCGTCTTCGGCATCTGGTACTCGGCCAAGCTGTTCAAGGACAACGGCTGGGCGCCGGCGAAGACCTGGGACGACTTCATCAAGCTGCTCACCGCCATCAAGGCCAAGGGCATCACGCCGTACGGGTACGCGGGCGCGAACGCGGCCTACTACCAGTGGAACGTGATCCTCACCCAGGCCGCCAAGATCGGTGGCACGGACGTGCTGAAGAACATCGACAACCTGGAGGACGGCGCCTGGAAGCAGGACGCGGTCAAGCAGGCCGCCGCGGCGTGGGCCGAGGTCGGGGCGAAGTTCAGCGACAAGAGCTTCGAGGGGCTCAAGCACACCGACGTGCAGCTGCGGCAGAACCAGTACAAGGTGGCCCTGTACCCCAGTGGTGACTGGCTGGAGGGCGAGCAGAAGCAGGACACCCCGGCCGGCTTCGACTACCAGCTCATGCCGGTGCCGAGCCTCACCGCGTCGGACAAGCTGCCGGCCACCGCGCTGCGGGCCACCGCGGGCGAGGGCTACTTCGTCTCGGCCAAGAGCAAGAACCCCAAGGGCGGTCTGGAGTACATGCGCCAGATGCTGTCCAAGGAGGGTGCGAAGGGCTTCACCGAGGTGGTCAAGGCCCCGACCGTGGTCACCGCCGGTTCGGAGGGCTTCGCCTTCCCGCCCGGTGTGGCCAGCTCGCAGGCCGCGCTCAAGGCGGCCGGCCAGGACGTGTTCAACCTGTACTTCGACGGCTGGTACAAGGAGCTCGACACGGAGGCGCGCAGCGCCACCAACGAGCTGATGTTCGGCCGGATCAACGCGGACGCCTTCGTGGAGCGGATCCAGAAGCGCGCCGACGCGATCAAGAAGGACAGCTCGGTCGCCAAGTTCAAGCGCTGATCGATCGGAGCTAGGGTCATGCGGCACGGCAAGTATCCCTTCGTGGTCGGGTTCCTGTTCCTCCCGGTCACGCTGTACGTGACATTCGTGATCTGGCCGTACGCGCAGGCGTTCCAGATCTCGATGACCAACTGGCGGGGGCTCTCCGCCCCGCAGTGGGTGGGCTTCGACAACTACCGGAAGCTGCTCGACGACGGGGCCTTCTGGAAGGCGGTCCAGCACCACGGCGTACTGCTGCTTGCCCTGCCGCTGATCACGATCGCCATCGCGCTGTTCTTCGCCTTCCTGCTCAACGTGGGTGGCAAGAGCAGCGGCGGTCAACGCCAGGGGGTCTGGGGGGCGAAGTTCTACCGGGTGGTGTTCTTCTTCCCCCAGGTCCTGGCGGTGGCGATCATCGCGGTGCTGTTCCAGATGGTCTACCGGCCGAACGAGTCGGGTCTGATCAACGGTGTGCTGATGAAGTTCGGCCTGGAGCCGATCCTCTTCCTCATCAAGCCGAACCTGGCCCTCTGGTCGATCCTCGCGGTGCTGGTCTGGCAGGCCGTCGGCTTCTACGTGGTGCTCTTCTCGGCCGGGATGGCCTCCATCCCGGGTGAGATCTACGAGGCCGCGGAGATGGACGGGGCGACGAAGGTGACGCTGTTCTTCCGGGTCACCCTGCCGCTGCTCTGGGACACGCTCCAGGTCGCGTGGGTCTACCTGGGCATCGCGGCGTTCGACGCGTTCGCCATCGTGGCCGTGCTCTCGGTGGACGGTGGTGGCCCGGACGGCGCCACCACCGTCCTGGCCATGGAGATCTACCGCAACGCGTTCGTCTACTCGAAGTACGGCTACGCCTCCGCGATGGGCGTGGCGCTGTTCTTCCTCACCCTCACGTTCGCGGCGCTGACGCTGCGGCTCACCAAGCGGGAAAGCGTGGAGTACTGATGAACCCGCAGTCGACGCTGCCGCCGACGCCGGCGGCGCTACCGCCGAAGACCGGCGATCCGTCCGCGACCGGCGGCCGGCGGGGCAAGGGCCCTCGTTCGGAGGTACGGCTCTTCGCCAGCCTCGGGCACATCGCGCTCGCCGTGTGGGCGGTGATCGTGATCGTCCCGATCCTGTGGACGTTCCTCGCCGCGTTCAAGAACACCAGCGAGATCTTCAGCAGTCCATGGACCCTGCCGGCCGAGCTGCGCTGGGAGAACTTCGGCCGGGCGTGGACCAAGGCGAACGTCGGCCGGTACTTCCTCAACAGCGTCTTCGTGGTCGCGTGCAGCACCTTCGGCACCATGCTGCTCGGCTCGATGGCCGCGTACGTGCTGGCGCGTTACAAGTTCTGGGGCAACCGGGCGATCTACTACCTGTTCGTCTCGGGGCTGGCGTTCCCGGTGTTCCTGGCCCTGGTGCCGCTCTTCTTCGTGGTGAAGCAGCTCGGCATGCTGGACACCTACCAGGGCGTCATCCTGGTCTACATCGCCTACTCGCTGCCGTTCACGATCTTCTTCCTGGCCGCGTTCTTCAAGACGCTGCCGACTTCGGTCGCCGAGGCGGGGATGATCGACGGCGCGGGGCACACCCGGCTGTTCTTCCAGGTCATGATGCCGATGGCGAAGCCGGGCCTGATCAGCGTGGCGATCTTCAACATCATCGGACAGTGGGCGCAGTACCAGCTTCCGTTGGTGCTGCTCTCCAACGCCAAGGACAAGTGGGTGCTCACCCAGGGCATCGCCGACATCTCGGTCAACGCCGGCTACGAGGCCGACTGGTCCGGGCTGTTCGCCGCGCTGACCATCGCCATCCTGCCGATGATCATCGTGTACGCGGTGTTCCAGCGGCAGATCCAGGCGGGCCTCACCTCCGGCGCGGTCAAGTAACTCCGGTCACCGCGCGTCGGCGCGGGCGTGCCACGAGCGCCAGAGCGCCGCGTACGCCCCGCCGGCCGCCACCAGGTCGTCGTGGCTACCGATCTCGGTGATCCGGCCGTCCGCCAGGACGGCCACCCGGTCGGCGTCGTGCGCGGTGTTCAGCCGGTGCGCGATGGCGATGACCGTCCGTCCGACGAGCACCGCCGCGAGGGCCCGCTCGGTCCGCCGGGCGGTGCTCGGGTCGAGGGCCGCGGTCGCCTCGTCCAGGATCAGCGTGTGCGGGTCGGCGAGCACCAACCGGGCCAGCGCCACCTGCTGGGCCTCGGCCGCGCCGAGCTGCCGGGCGCCGTCGCCGAGCGCCGTGTCCAGACCGTCGGGCAGCGCGTCGAACCAGTCGGCGCCCACCATGGCGAGCGCGGCGCGCATCTGGTCGTCGGTGGCGTCCGGGGCGGCGAACGCGAGGTTGTCGCGGACCGAGCCGATGAAGACGTGGTGTTCCTGGGTGACCAGGGCGATCCGCCGTCGCCGTTCGGCCGGGTCCAGGTCGGTGACCGGGCAACCGCCGATGCTGACGACGCCCTGCCGGGGCGCGTCGATCCCGGCGAGCAGCCGGGCCAGCGTGGACTTGCCCGCGCCCGACGGGCCGACGATCGCCAACCGTTCGCCGGGCCGCACCTCCAGGTCGATGCCGTGCAGCACGTCGGGGCCGTCGGCGTACGAGAACCGCGCCTCGGCCACGACGAGCCGCTCGCCCCGTGACGTGGCCGTGCCGCCTGGCGACTCGGGTGGGACCAGCCCGACCCCGAGCACCCGGGCGTACGACGCGAACCCACGTTGCGCCTGCTCGGTCCACTGCAACAGGCGGTCCATCGGGTCGATGGCCTGTTGCAGGTAGAGCGCGGCGGCGACCACCGACCCGAGGGACACCAGGTCGGCGGAGAGCAGATAGCCGCCGACCAGGAGCACCAGGGCGATCGGCAGGGGATAGCTGGCCTCGACCACCGAGAAGAACACGGTACGCAGCGCGAGTGTCGCCCGGCGGGCCTGCCACAGCCGGGCGACGCGGGTGGTGCCGTACCGGACGCGGTCGTCGGCCAACCGCAGCGCCTCGACCGTGCGGGCGCCCTCGGCGGTGGTCGTCAACGCCTCGGTCAGCTCGGCCGCCTCCGCGCCCTCGGTGAGGTACGCGGAGCTGGCCCGCCGTAGGTACCACCGGGTCGCCGCCACGATCGACGGCAGACCGGCCAGCGCCGCGAGCCCGAGCAGCGGGTGCAGCAGGAACACCGCGCCGAACAGCAACGTCAACTGCACCGAGGCGATGACGATGGTGGGCGCCACGTCCCGGACCGTGGTGCCGACGGTCGCCACGTCCACCGAGCTGCGGGTCGCCAGATCCCCCGCGCCGGCCCGCTCCACGACCGACACGGGCAGGGCGAGCGTCCGGTCGACGAACTGTTCGCGCAGTTCGGCGACGGCGCGTTCGCCGAAGCGGTGACCGGCGTACTGGGCGTACCGGGCGAGTAGCGCGCTCACCACGACGCAGCCGGCGATCGCCAGGGCCAGCCGGTCGACCGTCGCCACGCCCGCGCCGGCCGTGACCCGGTCGACGATGGTGCCCAGCAGCCACGGCGGGGCGAGCCCGGCGAGCGCGGCGGCGCTGTGCAGGGCCAGCACGACGCCGACCGCCCGACGATGTCTGCTGATCATGTCTCGCAGGGCGCGGCGTACGGTGCCGCGATCCGCGACCGGCAGGCGGCTCACCGGTGCGCCTCCTCGGCGTCGGAGTGCTGCTCGTCGTCGCTGCCCCGGGCCACCAGGTGCCGGTAACCGGGGACGTATTCGAGCAGGCCGTCGTGGGTGCCGGTGGCGGTGATCCGACCCGCGCTCAGGTGCGCGACCTCGTCGGCGCGGCCGAGCAGCAGGGGCGAGGTGGCGAGCACAACCGTGGTCAGCCCGGCCCGCGCGGTCCGTAGCCGCTCGGCGATCCGGGCCTCGGTGTGCGCGTCCACGGCCGAGGTGGGATCGACGAGAATCAGCACCTCCGGCTCGGCGAGCAGCGCCCGGGCCAGCCGTACCCGTTGGCGTTGACCGCCGGACAGCGTCCGGGCCCGGGCGTCCAGCGGGGTGTCCAGCCCGGCCGGCAGGGCGTCGACGATGTCGTCGGCCGACGAGGTCCGCAGGGCGGCGCGGATCTCGTCGTCGTCGGCCCCGGGACTCAGCACGTCGCGCAGCGTGCCGGCGAAGAGGTACGAGTCGTGGTCGGCGACCAGGATCCGGGCCCGGACCTCGTCCAGGGCGACTGCGGTCAGCGGCACGCCGCCCCAGGTGACGTCGCTGGTGACGTACCGGCCGAGCCGGTCGGCCAGCGCCACGGCGTCGGCCGGGTCGTCGGCGGCCACCGCGGTCAGCCGGCCGGCGCGTACCCTGAGCCCGGTCGACGGGTCGTGCAGGTTGGCCGGGCCGGTCGGCGCGGGGACGGCGTGCGGGTCGCGGGCGCCGGGGACACCGGCCGGCCACCGGCGGCCCGGCCCACCGACGTCGTCCGGGGCGAGCCGGAGCAGGCCGGCGATCCGCCGGGCGGCGACCCGACCCCGGATGAGCTGGTGACTGCCCTCCAACAGGAACCAGACCGGCACGATCAGCGTCGCCACGTAGCCGTAGACGGCGACGAGCTCGCCGACCGTGACGTCGCCGGTGACGGCCATCCGCGCGGCCAGCCACACCACCGCCGCCAGGAAGAGGCTGGGGATGGCGACCGTCGCCGCGTCGATCCAACTGATCACCGCTCCGACGCGGTAGCCCTCGGCCCGCAGGGCCTGCGATCGGGCCGCGTACCGGCGGGCGAAGAGGTCCCGGCCACCCACCCCGGCGAGCACCCGGAGCCCGGCCACGATGTCGCCGGACCGGGCGGTCAGCGCGCCCTGCTGCCCGCGGTAGACCGACTCCACCCGTTCGAGCCGGCGCAGCAGCGGCCCGACGACGAGCCCGACCGCCGGCATGCCCACCAGCACACAGAGCGCCAGCACCGGGGAGATCGACCAGAGCACCACGGCGATGACCGCGTACGCGACGACCGCCCCGACCCCGGGACCGGTCAGCGTCAGCACCTGCGCCGTCCACTCGATGTCGGACCCGCCGACGGTGGCCACCTCACCGGCGGCGGAGCGGCGTGGCAGCGCCGCGCCGACCCGGGACAGGTGACGCAGCAGCACCTCGGCGGAGCGGGCCTTGGCGTCCTCGCGGATGAAGGTCATCGTGCGGTGCCGCATGATGCCCAGGTACGACAACCCCACTCCCGCCACGACGATCGCCGCGACCCACAGGATCAGGGCACGGGAGTCGCGGCCGCGCAGCCCGTCGTCGACGGCCCGGGCGATGAGGTAGGGCCGGACCGACAACCCGACCATCCAGGCCGTGCCGAGCAGGCTGCCGCGCAAAACCCGGCCGGGCTGGCGACGCACCAGCCACCACAGGTACCGCATCGGACCACGGGTGTCGGGGGTGCCAGGGTCGGGGTGCGGGATCTGGACGGGCACCCGGTAACGCTACCGAGCGGTGGGCCGACCCACCGACCCGTTTTCCTGTCGGAGGGGGAAGGCAGAATCACATTCGTGCTGGTGGCGGTGGTGGCAGATGAGCAGGGCGGGGGAGAGCTGTGCCCGCTCGACGCCGCCGGCCGCCCCGCCGGCCCGACCGAGTCCGTCACCGACCTCGCGTCTGCGGTGGCCGCCCGGGAGGCGGTCTCGCGCCCGCGCTGGGTCTGGGCGAGCGCGGGCACGATCTACCCGGCGCTGCTGCGGGCCGGGGTGCGGGTCGAGCGGTGCCACGACGTGGAGTTGACCGAGGCGTTGCTGCTCGGGCACGCCGGCCGGTGGGGCGAGCCCCGCGCGCTGGCCGCCGCCTGGGCCCGCCTGACCGGCGGGCCGGTGCCGGCCGACCCACCGCCGCGTGCCGCCGCGCCGCCCGGGCACGGCCAGGGCGCGCTCTTCGACACGCTGGCGGGCCCGCCGGGCCCGGGCCTCGAGGCACTGACCCAGGTGTACGCCGATCAGCTCGCCCGGGCCTTGCGGACCGAGCACCCCGGCCGGTTCCGGTTGCTGGTGGCCGCCGAGTCGGCTGGCGCCCTGATCGCTGCCGAGATGGGTGCCGCCGGGCTGCCCTGGCGTGCCGACGTGCACGACGAGATCCTCGCCGAGCTGCTGGGTGAGCCGTCCCCGGTCGGCGGGCCGCCGCGCCGGTTGGCCGAGTTGGCGGCCCGGATCGCCGACGCGTTCGGCGTCCGGCGGCTGCACGCCGACTCCCCGGCCGAGTTGCTCAAGGCGTTTGCCCGGGCCGGCGTGGACTTACCCAACACCCGGGCCTGGGTGTTGCGCGGCGTCGACCACCCGGCGGTGCCGTTGGTCCTGGAATACAAGGAGCTGTACCGGATCTGGACGGCGCACGGCTGGTCCTGGCGTGAGCAGTGGGTGCGCGACGGGCGGTTCCAGCCGGAGTACGTGCCGGGCGGGGTCGTCTCCGGCCGCTGGGCGACCCGTGGCGGTGGCGCGTTGCAGATCCCCAAGGTGATCCGGCGGGCGGTGGTGGCCGACCCGGGCTGGCGGCTCGTGGTGGCCGACGCCGGCCAGTTGGAGCCCCGCGTCCTGGCCGCGGTCTCCGGGGACGCGCGGTTGGCGGCGGCGGGTGGGGCCGGCGACCTCTATGCCGCCCTGGCGCGGGAGTCGTTCGGTGGTGACCGTCCCCGGGCCAAGGTGGCGTTGCTGGGCGCCATGTACGGGCAGACCGGCGGGGCGGCGGTGCCCGCGCTGGCGGTGTTGAAGAGCAGTTACCCGACGGCGTTCGGCTACGTGGAGGCGGCGGCGCGTACCGGCGAGGCGGGCGGCCTCGTGCGGTCCTGGCTGGGTCGGACGTGCCCGCCGGGTGGCGTCGGGCCCGCCGACCCGGACGAGGGGCCGATCGACCCGGACGCCGCCGCCGACCGGCAGAGCCCGCGTGCGCGTGCCGCGCGGTCCCGGGGACGGTTCACCCGCAACTTCGTCATCCAGGCGACCGCCGCGGAGTGGGCCTCGACGCTGCTGGCCACCCTGCGCGCCGAGTTGGCCGGCGCCGACGCCGAACTGGTCTTCTTCCAGCACGACGAGGTCATCGTGCACGCGCCCGCCGAGCAGGCCGAGACGGTGGCGGCCGCGGTGAGCCGGGCGGGCGAGCGGGCCACCGCGCTGCTCTTCGGCGAGACTCCGGTGCGCTTCCCGCTCGATCTGTCCATCGTCGACTGCTACGCCGACGCCGCCTGACCGGCCTGGCCGCCGGGTTCGGTAGCCGTCCGTTGCGTAACGGTTGCACTATTTTCCCTTTTCGCCCCGCCACCCGTGCGCGGCTCTCCTCGTTGCAGTGTCCGTAGGAGGGGCCGGCCGGTCACGGTCGGTCCCGTGCTTGAGGGGGCCCAGCTGAACCGGATCGCAGGAATGATCATCGCCGCAGGTGGTGGACGCCGTATCGGCGGTCCCGAGGCGCTGCTGCACCAGGGCGAGAAGCCACTGGTCAACCAGATGATCGACACGATGACCGAGGCAGGCTGCGAGCAGATCGTGATCGTGCTGGGCGCCGCGGCCGACCAGGTCCGGGAGACCGCCGACCTGGGCAAGGCCACCGTGGTGGTCAACAAGGCGTGGGGCACCGGGGTCGGCTCGTCCATTCGCGCCGGTCTGGCCGCGATGGACGACGCGGGCATCGAGGCGGTGGTGGTGGTGCCGGTCGACATGCCGGGCCTGACCGCGGCGGCCGTACGCCGGGTGGCCGCGCTGCCGTACCCGGACGTGCTGGTGTGCGCCACCTACGACGGGCTGCGCGGCTACCCGATGCTGTTCGGCCGCCGACACTGGTCCGGCATCGCCACCCTGGCCAGCGCCGACGTGGGCGCGCGGCCGTACCTGCTGGCGCACAAGGACCAGATCGTCGACATCGCCTGCGACTCGGTGGCCGACGGCAGCCGGGTCGACAGCCCGGAGTTGATGGAGCTCTACGGCCTCACCGTCCCGCCGCAGCGCGTCGGCGTGTAGTCGCACGCCTGACATCGGCGGGGGCAGCACCCACCTGTCGCCCCTTTGCTCTGCTTCAACCCGCGCAACACCGTGCGTCCGTTATCCGGACACCAGGTGTTGCCTCCGCTGAAGCAGAGCAAAGGGGCCGAACACCCTTGCTGCCGGTCGGTGGAGCCGGGCCGACTACTCCGAGGGCGGATCCAACTGGCCGGTGGTGGCGAGGCGTCGGTACCAGTGCGCGCTGTCCTTCCAGGTGCGCTCCTGGGTGTCGTAGTCGACCCGGATGATCCCGAAGCGGCGGTCGTAGCCGTAACCCCACTCGAAGTTGTCCAGCAACGACCAGACGAAGTAGCCGCGTACGTCGGCGCCCTGGGCACGGGCCTCGGCCATCGCGCCGATGTGCCGACGCAGGTAGTCGATCCGCCGGTCGTCGTGGATCCGGCCGTCGGCCGACACCACATCGTCGAACGCCGCGCCGTTCTCGGTGATCATCATGGGCTGGCCGGGATGTTCGCGCTGGAGCCGCAGCAGCAGCTCGGTCAGCGCCGGCGGGTCGATGTTCCACCCCATCGCCGTGTACGGACCGGGCTGCGGCAGGAAGTCGACGTCGTCCGCGCCCACCCACGGCGAGTGCGCCGACGCGCCGTGACCGTCGGCGTCCGAGCGCGCCGAGTGCCCGTCCCAGGCGCGGACCAGGGTGCTGGAGTAGTAGTTGACGCCCAGCACGTCCAGCGGCACGGCGGCCACCTTCTCGTCGCCGTGGCGCACGAACGACCAGTCCGTGACAGCGGCCGTGTCGGCCAGCAGGTCGGCCGGGTACGCCCCGTTCAGCATCGGCCCGAGGAACGCCCGGTTGGCCAGCGCGTCGATGCGGCGGGCCGCGTCGACGTCCGCCGCCACGTCCGAGGCCGGGCGGATGACGTGCAGGTTCAGCGTCACCGACAGCTCGGCGGTCGGCGCCGTCTCCCGGACCACGCGACCGGCCAGGCCGTGCGCGAGGTTCAGGTGGTGTACGGCGGCCAGCGCCGCCGCCGGCTCGGTCCGACCCGGCGCGTGTACGCCGGAGCCGTAACCCAGGTACGCCGAGCACCACGGCTCGTTGAGCGTCGTCCAGGTGTGCACCCGGTCGCCGAGCGCGGCGACGATCCCCGCCGCGTACTCCTCGAAGCGCAGCGCCGTGTCCCGTACCGGCCACCCGCCGGCGTCCTCCAACTCCTGCGGCAGGTCCCAGTGGTACATGGTCGCCACCGGGCGGATGCCGCGCTCCAACAGGCCGTCGACCAGCCGGGAGTAGAAGTCCACGCCGGCCTGGTTGAGCCGGCCGGAGCCGCCCGGCTGCACCCGGGGCCAGGAGATCGAGAAGCGGTACGCCGCCAGGCCCAGCTCGGCGACGTGGTCGAGGTCCTGCGCCCAGCGGTGGTAGTGGTCGGCGGCCACGTCACCGGTGTCGCCGTTCAGCGTCCGCCCCGGGGTGTGGCTGTAGGTGTCCCAGATGGACGGGCCCCTGCCGTCCTCGCTGGCCGCGCCCTCGATCTGGTAGGCCGCCGTCGCCGAACCCCACAGGAAACTCTCCGGAAAGGCATGTGCCGTCACTGTCCTGCCACCTCCGTCCCGGCCACCACACAGTGGTACGCCGACGATTCACCCGCCACCAGTTCCGCCCTGGCCACGCCGTCGCGGAAACCTACCTCGAACTCCGCGCCGGCCCCCTCACCGGGCGACGGAATCCGTACCCGACGCCGCTGCCCCTCGGCCGGGGCGTAGAGGCACAGGCGGACACCGTCCGCCCAGTCGTAGTCGGGCCGGTCGGAGCGCGCGCCGAACGCGATGACCGCGCCCGGACGGGCGAGCACCGGCAGGCTGTCGAACTCGTGCTTCTCGGTCACCCAGGCCGGACCGGTGAGCTGGGCGCCGGTCAGCAGGTGCGTCCAGGTTCCGGCCGGGACGTAGAAGGTGACCTGACCGTCGGCGCTGAGCACCGGCGCGACCAGCAGGTCGGAGCCGAGCATGTACTGCCGGTCCAGGTGCGCGGCGGCCGGATCGTCCGGGAACTCCACGATCATCGGGCGCATCATGGGGATTCCGTCGCGGTGTGCCTCCTCGGCCGCTGCCGCCAGGTACGGCATCAGGCTGAGCTTGAGCCGGGTGAAGTGCCGCAGCACGTCGACGGCCTCCTCGTCGTACGCCCACGGCACGCGGTACGAGCCGGAACCGTGCAGCCGCGAGTGCGACGAGAGCAGACCGAAGGCGATCCACCGCTTGAACACGGCCGGGTCGGGGGTGCCCTCGAAGCCGCCGATGTCGTGGCTCCAGTAGCCGAAGCCGGACGCCGCCAGGGACAGCCCGCCGCGCAGCGACTCCGCCATCGCGACGAACGTCGCCTCGCAGTCCCCACCCCAGTGCACCGGGAACTGCTGCCCACCCGTCGTGGCGGAGCGGGCGAACACCACCGCCTCGCCCTCGCCGCGCTCGGCCTCCAGCAACTCGAAGACGGCCTTGTTGTAGAGGTAGGAGTAGTAGTTGTGCATCCGCTGCGGGTCGGAGCCGTCGTGCCACACCACGTCGGTGGGGATGCGCTCACCGAAGTCGGTCTTGAAGCAGTCGACGCCCATGTCCAGCAGGACCTTGAGCTTGCCGGTGAACCAGGCGACCGCGTCCGGGTTGGTGAAGTCGACGAGCGCCATGCCGGCCTGCCACTTGTCCCACTGCCAGACCGAGCCGTCCGGGTTGCGGACCAGGTAGCCGGCCCGGCGGCCCTCCTCGAAGAGGTACGAGCGCTGCGCGATGTACGGGTTGATCCAGACGCACACCTTCAGGTCGCGTTCGTGCAGGCGGCGCAGCATCCCCTCCGGATCGGGGAAGGTCGCCGGGTCCCAGACGAAGTCGACCCAGTGGAACTGGCGCATCCAGAAGCAGTCGAAGTGGAACACCGACAGCGGCAGGTCCCGCTCGACCATCCCGTCGACGAACTCGGTCACGGTCTTCTCGTCGTACGACGTGGTGAACGACGTGGAGAGCCACAGCCCGTACGACCAGGCGGGGACCCGGGCCGGTCGCCCGGTCAGCGCCGTGTACCGGCGCAGCACGTCCTTCGGGGTGGGCCCGTCGATGACGTAGTAGGTGAGCGACTGGCCCTCGACGCTGAACTGGTTCTGCGCCACGACCTCCGAGCCGACCTCGAACGACACGTGCTCCGGGTGGTCCACGAAGACCCCGTAGCCGGCGCTGCTCAGATAGAACGGCACGTTCTTGTACGCCTGCTCGCTGGCCGTGCCACCGTCGGCGTTCCAGATGTCGACAGTCTGGCCGTTCTTGACGAACGGGCCGAAGCGCTCGCCCAGCCCGTACACCGTCTCGCCGACGCCGAGGGCGAGCCGCTCGTGCACGTGCCGGCGGCCCCGGCCGTCGGTGACGATCCCGACGCTGCGCGCGGTGGACGCGGTGAGCAACCGGTCGCCGTGCCGGAACTGGACCCGCCAGCCGTCGACGAGCGCGACCCGCGCGGTCAGTTCGCCGCTGGTCAGCGACGCGGTGATGCCGGTGATGTCGACGGTGACCGGCTGGTCGTTGTCGGCGGTCAACTCGAAGTGCGGCTCGCGGGGGAGCCCGCCGCTGTGGTGACCGATGGTCACCCCGATGACGCCCGGCGCGGGGGAGAAGAACCGGACGGTGACGACGGGCCGGTTCAGGGTGTCGCCCCGACCGGTGATCTGACCGGCCGGCGCGAAGACGGTGAAGCCGCTCTGGTCCGGCTCGACCGATTCCACCGCGCCGGGGCGCAGCACGCTGACCCCCGGGCGCAGTTGCCAGTACCCGTCGGTGAACTTCACTTCTCGGCTCCTGCCGTGATGCCGCGCGCCAGAGTGCGCTGGAAGATGAGGAAGAAGAGGATGGCCGGCACCAGGCTGATCAGAGCGCCGGCGTTCGTCGTCGGGGCGTCCATCAGACGGTCGCCCTGCAACGAGGCGAGCGCGACCGGGATGGTCTGCGTCTGGTTGTCGATCAGCATGACCAGCGGGATGAGGAACTCGTTCCAGGTCCAGATGAAGAAGAAGATGAGGAGTACGGCCAGGGTGGGTCGCAGGTTGGGGAAGACCACCCGCCACAGCACCGTCCACTTGCCCGCGCCGTCCAGGGCGGCGGCCTCCAGCAGCGAGCGCGGGAAGGTGCCCAGGACCGAGGCCAGCAGGTACGTGCCGAAGGCGCTCTGGATCACGGTGAAGATGATGATCACCGCGAGCCGGGTGTTGTAGAGGCCGACCTCCTTCGCCACGTAGTACAGCGGGTAGATCAGCGCCTCCTGCGGCAGCATGTTGGCCAACAGGAACAGCCCGACGATCCACAGTCGGCCACGGACCCGACCGATGCCGAGGGCGTACGCGTTCAGCAGCGACACGAGGACGCCGAGCACCGCCACGGAACCGGCGATGAGCGCCGAGTTCCACAGCTTGAGCGGGAAGTCGACCTCGTTCCAGTACGTCCGCAGGCCCTTCGTGTAGAACTCGCTGGGCCAGCTCAGCGGCCCGGCCGACGAATAGTCACCGGGCGACTTGAACGCGTTGAGCAGCATGAACGCGAACGGCACCAGCATGACGAGCGCGCCGACGGTGACCAGGGCGAGCACGACCCAGCGGCTCACGCCGCGGTGGTGCCGGTCGCGGACCGGCCGGCGGACCGGCGTCGGGGCCGGGGTGAGAGTCACGGCCATGTCAGAACCCCCGGTCCCGGCGCTCGGTGCGCGCCTGCCACCAGATGAAGATCCCGGCCACCACGACGATGATCAGGGTGAGCACCGTGGAGATCGCCGAGCCGTAGCCGACCTGGAGCTTCTTGAAGAAGGTGTAGTAGGCGAAGTAGGACGGCACGTTCGTGGCGTTCTCCGGGCCACCCCGGGTGAGCGCGAAGATCGGCCCGAACACCTTCAACGCCGCGATGGTGCAGGTCAGGGCGACCACGAAGGTCTCCGGCCGGATCTGCGGCAGGGTGATCGCCCGGAACCGGTGCAGCCAGTTCGCGCCGTCGACCTCGGCCGCCTCGTACAGCTCCGGGTCCACCCGCTGCAACGCGGCCATGAACACGACCACCGGGTAGCCGATCTGCACCCAGATCATCACCGCCATCACGGCCGGCAGCGCCGTGTCCGGGTCGCCGAGCCAGTCGTGGCGCAGCGCGCCGAGGCCGACCGCGTCGAGCAGGCTGTTGAACGCGCCGTCCGGGCGCAGGATCCAGCCCCACACGATGCCGGCGACCACCACCGGCAGCACCTGCGGGAGGTAGAAGGCGGCCCGCAGGCCGGCGGCCGTACGCGGCTGGAACCGGCGGCCGATGACGTCGAAGAGCACCGAGGCGAGCAGCAGCCCCAGCAGGGTGGGCACCACCACCATCGCGACGATCATCGCCACGGTGTTGCGGAACGACGCCCAGAACACCTCGTCGTCCAGCAGCCGCTGGTAGTTGTCGAACCCGATGAAGGTGGGGTCGCCGATCCCGGACCACTTCGTCAGCGACAGGTAGCCGGTGCCGACCAGCGGCGCGCCGATGACCAGGAGGAAGAGCGCTGCCCCGGGGAGCAGGTAGAGCCAGTACGCCGCGTCACGGCCGCGAGGTCGGCGGCGGGGTGTCGGCGGGGTGGGCGTCGCCGTCGACGGTGTGACGGCGACGGTCTCGGAGACTGCCATGGGAGATCCTTCCCGGCGGTGCGGGCGGGCGCTCCGGTCGTGCCGGCCGCGCCCGCCGCTCGCCGTGTCACTTGCCGGTGATCTCCTTGACGCCATCGGCGTACG
The DNA here is from genome assembly GCF_040614415.1 of Micromonospora sp. NPDC005979. NCBI lineage: Bacteria > Bacillati > Actinomycetota > Actinomycetes > Micromonosporales > Micromonosporaceae > Micromonospora > Micromonospora sp. NPDC005979. Next base: position 86,095 of record NZ_JBEXUR010000020.1, read on the forward strand.
GCTTGGCGATCGTGTCGAGCACCTGGTCCGGGGACTTCGAACCGTTGATCAGCCCCTGGAAGCCGCCGACGAGCACGTCGTAGTAGCCGGGCACCGGCCAGTCCGGGTAGAAGGCCAGGCCGTCGGACTTGCTGACCGTGTTGAAGTCCTCGATCAGCTTGCGGTCCTTCGGGTCGCTGATCTTCGAGGCGTCGGCGGCGATCGGGACGCCACCGTTGTTGCCGATCAGGTCCTGGATCTCCGGACGCAGCGTGATGTCGATGAAGTCGTACGCCAGGCTCTTGGCCTTGCTGTTCGACGGCACCACCCAGATGTTGCCCGACGACCCGGCGTTGAGGGTGTTGCCGGGGAAGAGGAACGTGTCCCAGTTGGCCTTCATCTCGGTCTTGAACCGGCCGTACCACCAGCTACCGGAGACGATCATGGGGGTCTTGCCGGCGATGAACGCGGTGCCCATGTCCTCGGCCTTGAGGCTCGCCGAGTTCTTGGCGACGTAGCCCTTGCGCACCCACTCCGCGAACGTGTCCGCGCCGTACTTGAGCGGGTCGGCCTTGAAGTCGACCGGGTTCTTGTAGAGCTGGTAGTTGTCGACGAACTGCCGGTCGGCCTTGGAGAGCGCCAACTGGTAGAAGAGCTGCCCGGCCGGGTACTCCGCGCCGGCCATGCCCAGCGGGGTGATCTTCTTGCTGACGAAGGTGTCCATCGCGGCGGTCATCTCGGCCAGCGTGGTCGGCACCTTGACGCCGTTGCGGTCGAACAGGTCCTTGTTGTAGTAGACGGTGACGTACTCGCCGTAGTTCGGCACGCCGAACCAGTTGCCCGACCCCATCACGCCCTTGTCGCTGTACCGCGCGGTGGTCTGCAGGCTGGGGCTGAGCTTGCCGGCCCAGCCACGCTTGTCGGCCTCGGCGCTCAGATCGGTGAGCAGGCCCTGCGACGACAGCAGGCCGGCCGTCGCGTTGCCCTTGTTGTACTCCATGATGTCCGGGCCCTCGGACGAGTTGATGATCATGCCGGCGTTCTGCTGGATCTGCTCGAACGCCTTGCGCTCGAAACGCACCTCGACGCCCGGGTGCTCGGCCTTGAAGATCTCGATCGCCTTGTTCCAGCCGACCCCCATCGCGCTGTTCTCGCTCTCGTAGTGCCAGAGCTTGAGGGTCTTGGCCCCGCTGTCGTCCTCGCTCTCGCCGCCGCCGCAGGCGGCCACGGTGGTCGTCGCGGTCGCCGCCAGGGCGATCGCCGCGACGATCCGGCGAAATCGCTGCATTGCTATCCTCCTCGTTGAGTATCGAGCCCGGTATCTCACTGGGCCCGTCGTCGCGTTGCCGCGCGGCGGCGGGCCGTTTCTACTGGTCAGCCCCCATGGGGTTGCTCTGCTCGTGGTGCCGCGGTCGATCCCCGCACCTCCAGTGAGCACGGCAGCAGTTGCTGGTGGCGCTCGTCGCCGGGGCCGTCCAGATGGCGTACCAACGCCTCGATCGCGATCCGGCCCAGGGCCGACCCGGGCGAGGTCATCGCGGTCAACGCCGGGGTGGCCAACTCGGCGACCTGCGGCGAGGTGACCATCGAGACCACCGACACGTCGTCGGGCACCGACAGTCCGCGCCCGGTCAGCTCACCGAGGATGCCGAAGAGCGCCGTCTCGTTCATCGCCAGCAGGGCGGTCAGCTCCGGGGCCCGGGCGAGCGCGGCGGCCAGAGCCGCCCGCCCACCGGCGGCGCTGTCCTCGGCCGGGATCATGATCGGTTCCAGGCCGTGGCCGGTCATGGCCGTGACAAACGCGTCCCGGGTACGCAACGCCGGGCCGTAACCGCTGGCCAGCGTCGCCGCCGAGTGGTTGACGTAGACGATCCGGCGGTGCCCCAGCCCGACCAGGTGCGCGACGGCCTCCCGCACGGTCTGGTCGAAGTCGATGTCGACGAAGGACAGCCCGGTGGCGTCGCCGGTACGCCCGATCAGCACCAGCGGCACCCCCGCCTCCTGGAGCACGGTGACCCGCTCGTCGGCGAGCTGCACCTCCATCAGCACCACGCCGTCGAGCATCCGCTGGGTTGCGAGCCGGCGCAGGTCGTCGAGGTCGCCCCCGCCGACCGGCGAGAGCACGAGGTGGTAGCCGACCGCGCTGGCCGCGGCGGCGGCGCCGGTGACGAAAGCGGTCTCGGTCGCGCCCAGACCACGCTCGTCCATCGGCATCAGCAGACCCAGGATGCGGCTGCGCCGGCTGGCCAACCCCCGGGCCATGGCGTTGGGCTGGTAGTCCAGCTCGGCCATCGCCGCGAGCACCTTGGCGCGGGTGGCCTGGGAGATCGGCCGGGCGCCGGTGAGCACGTACGACACGGTGCTCACCGAGACCTGCGCAAGGCGGGCGACGTCGTGCATCGTGGCCACCAAGCACCTCCTCCGGCCTGGAGTGGAACCGCTCCCGGATGATCGTCGAAGCGTTTCGACGAAACGTTTCGACAGACGCTAGGTCACGTGTTACGGCACCGTCAATAGCCGATGTCGAAAAGAAGTCAGGCGAGCTGGCACCCGCGATCCGCAGATGCCGCCAGGGCGTGCCCGCGCTGTCCTGAGCGCGTGCCTGGGCGTGCCTCGGCGTGCTCGCGGCAGCAACTTCACCGATGTTGCTGTTTCCGGCGTGGCGGATGCAGCACCTTCCCCGATGTTGTGCGGATCTTGGGCGCGGGGCGCGGGGCGCGGGGCGCGGGGCACGGGGCAGGGGGCACGGGGCGCGCCGATCTTGCACCTTCTGCGCCGACAAATTGCGCAAACATCAACACTTCGTCAACCGCAAGTGCAAGATCGGCGTGAGTGGTCGGGTCCTTCCCGGCCCTCCGGGCCGGCATGATCGCGCTCGATCCAGGATCTAGTGCTCTCGGAGCGACGGGGAGGCCACTGGATCCTGGATCAAGCACGATCTTGACGTCGGCGACGTCCCTCATCGCGTCGATCTTGCACTTTCTGCGGCGACATAGGTCGCGAAACGGGGCGGATCGGCATCCGAAAGTGCAAGATCGACGCGGCCGGGCCGGGCGGGGCCGGGGCGGGGCGGGGCCGGGCCGGGGCGGCCGGGGCGGGGCGGCGGAGGGGGCTATACGTCTATGTTGAGGCGTTGTAGGACTGAGGGCGCGATCAGGCCCGCGGTGGCGAGGACCACGACCACGGTCAGCACGGCGCGCAGGACGACGACCTCGGTCTTGCTGCCGGTGCGCAGCGCGATGCTGTTCGGGAGGCCGATCATCGTCCACATGCGGCGGCGGATCGGTATCGGCCAGAGGATCGGCACCCCGGCCCTGGTGATCATGTCGCCGAGGATGTGCACGAGGCAGCCCACCCCGACGGCCGTGCCGATCAGCGGATAACCCCGTCCGCCCGGAAGGTTGGCGAAGGTGAACCAGGCCGCTCCGGCCGACGCGAGCGTCACGATCACCCAGCCGGCCCGTTCGGCCCACTCGTCGAAGAGCCCGCGCAGGGCCAGGCCGAACATGAAGAACAGGATCGTGATCACCGCCCACTTGCCGTACGCGGCGCAGAGCGCGGTGGTGCCCCAGCCGACCAGCAGCGTGAACGGGAGCGTGTGGGTGAGCGTCCGGTGCCCGTTGTTGCGACGCGGGTCCTTGCTGAGCTTCGTCGCGTAGTAGACGCCGAGTGAGATTTTCTCCATCACCTCGGCCACGAAGAGCGAGAAGACCCCGAACGTGCGGGCGACGGTGGCGCCACCCTGGTTGCGGGTCACCTTGCCGGACAGGTCGAGGTCGGGAAAGAGCGCCCCACCCGCGCACACCGCCGTGCCCACCGCCAGCGCCAGAGGCGACTGGTGGTAGTCGGCGAACTGGTCCAGCGCCCAGGACCCGGCCAGCCATACCGCCGCGCCGGACAGCGCGTGCGACGGTCCCATCATCTTCGGCTCACCCTCCCCAGGGATCTTGAGCGCCAAAACTACGCCACTGTAGCCAGCACCGGTGTCGCAGGGGCGTCAGTTGAGGTGTCCACAGCGGACAGTGTCAGAGGGTGGGCGTGAAGCTCTGCCGGATCATCACGAAGTATGCCGCGTTGACCTGCCAGTCGAACTCCTTTGTCAACCACGAGACGGTGTAGGCGTGTCCGGCCGAGGTGTTGGCGAGCAGCCGGATGCTGTGCACCCGTTCGCCGGCGGCGTTCTCCCAACTGCACTCCCAGAGCGCCCCGCCGTCGAAGACGTCCAGTGCGGAGATGTCCACCTTGCGGTAGCCGGGGAGCGCGTCGGCGGTGACGAGCCGCTCCTCCTCGGCGTCGAGGTGCGCCACCGGATCGGTGCGCAGCGGTCCCGCCTCGACGCTGAGCACGCGCGCCCCGCTGGGCTCCCGGAAGCAGGTCACCGCCCCTTCGGTCCAGCGTGCCCAGCCCACCGGGGCCGCGATGCGGAAGCCGGTCGGATCGGTGTGCCAGGTCCAGCCGTCCCGTAGCCCGTACCGCGCGTCCTTCGGTGGTGGGGTCGAGGGCACCGGCGTGGCCGTCGGTGGCGGGGGCGTGGCGCAGGCGAACGCGGCCGGTCGGGTGGCGGTCGCGCCGCCGCCGGAGCCGGACGGTGGCGTGCGGTCGTCCGGGCGGTGCAGCAGCGCCGCCGTGACGCCCCCGGTGACGAGCAGGGCCACCGCGGTCGCTGCGCCGCTCCATGCGATGACCCGTCCGCGTCGGCCCACGGCGCGGTCCGCCGGGCGGTGGGCCGACGTCGCCGCGTCCGGCGCGGGATCGGGAGCGCGGACCGGGGCGGACGCGGCCGCCCGGGCCGCGCCGCGGACCGCCGCGACCGCCGTGGACCGCGGCGAGGGCTGGTCGTGGTCGGCCGCCGCTGCCGCCGCGCGCAGCAGCGGCTCGGCCTCGGCGGCGGTCAAGCGCCGCCAGGGATCGCGCTGCAACAGGCCGCTGATCACCGGACGCAGGGGGCCGGCCCGGCGCATCGGATCCGGCGGCTCGGTGGCCAGCGCGCTGAGCGTCGCCATCGCGCTGGACCGGGCGTACGGGGACTGCCCCTCGACCGTCGCGTAGAGCGTCGCGCCCAGCGACCACAGGTCGGTACGCGGGTCCGACACGCCGTCGCGCGCCCGCTCCGGTGCGACGAACTGCGGAGAGCCGAGCACCAGGCCCGGGCCGGTCATCGCCCCGTCGCCACCGTCGAACGTGGCCAGGCCGAAGTCGGTGAGCACCACCCGCCCGTCGTCGGCGACCAGCACGTTGTGCGGCTTCACGTCGCGGTGCAGGACACCGGCGGTGTGCGCGGCCCGCAGCGCGGCGAGCACCGCAAGCCCGATCTGGGCGGTGCGGGTGGGGTTGAGCGGACCCTCGGCGTTGATGATCTGCTGCACCGACCGGGATGCCACGTACTCCATCACGATCCACGGGTTCTCGCCGTCGTGCACCACGTCGTACAGCCGGACGACGTTGGGGTGGTTGAGCCGTGCGGCGGTGCGCGCCTCGCGTAGCGTGCGCAGCCGTAGCTCCGCCCGCTCGGCCTCGGCCAGCCAGGCCGGCGGCACGACCTCCTTCACCGCCACGTCCCGGTGCAGCATCTCGTCGCGGGCCAGCCACACCCGGCCCATCCCGCCGGTGCCGACCAGGTCGAGCAGCCGGTACCGACCCGCGATCAGCAACTGCTGCACGGTCGCTCCCCCTCGGTCACCCTGAGTTACACGATAGCCACCGTCGCCGTTTTTCTCATCCGCTGAGCGGCCTCGATCCACGCCGGACGGGGGGCCGGGCAGGGCCATACGGCGCAGGTCAGCGGGGTGGTCGGAAACTCTTTCGCACAGTGGCCCAGTCCCCGTCGGCGGTGTTCCAGTCGCGGTCGTCGGTGATCCAACCCAGTGTCCAGCGCGACTCACCCACAATCTGCTGCCGGGCGTGGATCCGCGGGCCGTCCGGGGCGTCCCACCGACACTCCCACTCCGCGCCGGTGTCGCCGGTGGCGAGCCGGATCTCGTCGTAGCCGGGCAGCGCACCGGCCCGAGCGGCCTCGTCGCGGGCCGCGCGTAGTCGGGTCATCGGGTCGGCCGCGCCGCCCTCGGCGACGCTCAACGCCCGGCCGGTGGCCGGGTCCTGGAAGCAGGCCACCGTGCCCTCCCGGGAGTAGTACCAGGTCGCCGGGACGGAGACCCGGAAACCGGTGGTGTCGGCATGCCACACCCATCCCGGTGGCGGCCGGAACCGCTCGCCGGCGGCGGGCGACCCGACCGTGACCGGCGCGCCGACGATGTCCGGGCGGACGCAGGGGAACGGCGGCGGGGGCACGTCGCGACCCCCGGGCGGCGGCCGACCCGGGCCGCCGCGGTGCGGGCCGCCCCGGTCGTCGCCGTACTCCCCGTCCGGCCCTCGACCGTCGTCCACCTGTCCGGCGGTCGGGGTGGTGGTCGGCCCGGCGGTGTCGGTCGGGGCGTCGCCGGCCACGGCCAGCGCGGTGCCCACCCCGGCGGCCGCCGCCACGAGCAGTGTCGTGATGACCAGAGCGGCCCGCCGGGCCGCTGGCCGGCGGGCCGCTCGCCCCGTCGTGCTGATGGCGGCGTCCGGCGGGTACGGGACGTCCGGTTCGACGCTCGGGCGATCATCGAGGGGAGCGTCTCCGGGTGGGTGGACGCCGGAGCCGATCGGGTCGGGCACGGGCTGCGGGGTGGTGGAGTGGGCGACTTCCCCGGAAGTGGACGAGATGCCGGTCGGGCCCGCGGCGGCGGCGAGCAGCCGGCGGGCCTCGTCGTGGTCGAGACGGTCGTGGGGGTCGCGGCGCAGCAGCCCGTCGAGCACCGGCGCGAGTGGACCGGCATGCGGGGCCGGGTCCGGTGGGCCGGCGGCCAGCGCGCTGAGGGTGGCCATCGCGTTGCTGCGGGCGTACGGGGAGCGGCCCTCCACAGCGGCGTGCAGGGTGGCGCCCAGCGACCACAGGTCGGCGGCCACCGTGGACACCCCCTCCGCGGCCCGCTCCGGGGCGACGTACTGCGGGGAGCCGAGCACCATCCCGGGGCGGGTCATCGCGCCGTCCCCGCCGTCGAAGGTGGCCAGTCCGAAGTCGGTGAGCATCACCCGGCCGTCGTGGGCGACGAGCACGTTCTGCGGCTTGATGTCGCGGTGCAGCACCCCGGCCGTGTGCGCGGCCTCCAGGGCGTCGAGCAGGGCCAGGCCGATGCGGGCGGCGCGGGCCGGCTCCAGGGGCCCTTCGGCTTCGAGGACGTCCTGCAGGGTGCGCGACGGGACGTACTCCATCACGATCCACGGACTGCCCTCGACCTGGACGACGTCGTAGAGCCGGACCACGGCGGGGTGGTTGAGCCGGGCCGCGGTGCGCGCCTCGCGCAGGGTGCGCGAGCGCAGCTCGGCCCGCTCGTGGTCGGCCAGCCAGTTCGGCGGTACGACCTCCTTGACCGCGACCTCGCGGTGCAGCATCTCGTCGCGGGCTCGCCAGACCCGACCCATGCCGCCGCGGCCCACCAGGTCCAGCAGCCGGTACCGACCGGCGATCAGCACCTGCGCACGCTCCTTCTCAGCCGCTGTCCGGTGTACACCCTAACCAGCGGATTGGAAGGTACCTATAGGTCGTCCGACCTAGCTCAAGAGGCGGCGTGGTCGGCGGCGGCGAGCAGATTGCCCTCCGGAATGGCGATCCGGTTCCGTCCGCCGGCCAGTCGGGCGGCGGCCCGGCGAGCCTGGAGCGGGCCGTGTTCGCGCCGGGCGGCGGCGTAGCTGGCGGCGGTGCGGGCCGCGATGGTGGCCCATCCGTAGCGCTCGCCGACCATGGTCCGGGCCCGTCGGGCGACCCGCCGGGCGAAGACCTCGTCGCCGAGCAGTCGGTCGACCGCGCCCGCGAGGGCGACCGGGTCGCTGTGCGGGAACGTCACGCCGGTGACGCCGGGCTCGACGATCTCGGCGAGGCCGCCGGTACGGGCCACCGCGAGGGGTGCTCCGGCCGCCGCGGCCTCCAGGGCCACCATGCCGAACGGCTCGTAGAGGCTGGGGACCACCGTCGCGTCGGTGGCGCCGAGCACTGCCGGCAGTTGGGTGGCGTCGAGGAAGCCGGTGAAGCGGACGGTCGAGCCGAGCGCCAGGCGACGGGCCTCGGCCTCCAACTCGGGGCGGTACGGGCCGTCGCCGGCGATCACCACGCGGAGCCCGGGGTGCCGCTCGCGCAGTCGGGGCACCGCGTGCACGAGGTGCTGGACGCCCTTCTCGTAGACCAGCCGGCCGGCGTACCCGACCAGGGGGCCGTCCGCGGCGAACCGGGCACGGGCCGACGCGACCGCGCGTGGTCGGGCCCGCCAGGCCCGGTCGTCGACCCCGTTGGGGACCACGTCCACCAGCCCGGTCGGTACGTCGAACAGCGCGCTGACCTGGTCGCGCATGTAACCCGAACAGGTGATGACGCGGGTGGAGGCCCCGCTGAGCCAGTGTTCGACGCCGTGGATGGTGCGGTTCATCTCCTCGGGCAGCCAGCCCTGGTGCCGGCCCGCCTCGGTGGCGTGCATGGTCGTGACCAGCGGCAGATCCAGATGCTCGGACAGGGTCACGGCGGTGTGCGCGACGAGCCAGTCGTGGGCGTGGATGACGTCGTAGGCGCCGGCCTGGGTGGCGCGCAGTGCGGTGCGGGTGAGGGTGTGGTTGAAGGCCATGGTCCAGGCGAGCAGTGAGCCGGTGGCGAGGGGGAAGGCGACGGGGTCTTCGGGGGCGCGCAGGATGCGTACGCCGTCGGCGTACTCCTCCAGGGGTGCGCCGTCGGCGTGGCGGGTGACGACGGTGACCTCGTGGCCGGCGGCGGCCAGGGCGACGGAGAGGGCGTGGACGTGGCGGCCGAGGCCGCCGACGAGCACCGGCGGGTACTCCCACGACAGCATCAGCACCCGTAGCTGGCGGGCGGGGTTGATGTCGATCACGTGGGCGTCGGGTGACATGCGGCCCCCTTTGAGTTGTCCCCGGGCGCGCGCCGACCGACACCGGAGTTCGATGTCGCCGTCGCGTCTGGATCGGGGCCAATCCTGCCGGCGCCGAGATAACCAGCGGAGACACCGCCGTTGCGGTCATGTAAAGCGCTACTGGCCTCTTCGGCGCACCCGCAGCAGCTCGGCCACCGACCACGCCTGGAACGGGCAGCCGGTGGCGGAGTGCGGCGCGACACCGTCGGCCGTCTCACTTACCGATCCTAGCCCATATTCGGTCAGATGGGACTCAATGCCAATCAATACGTCATCGACTGGCATCTTGCCCCGACGGGTGGCATCCACGTACGGGCCGAGCAGCCACGGCCACACCGTGCCCTGGTGGTATCCGCCGTCCCGCTCGGCCGGGCCGCCCCGGTGGCGACCCACGAACTCGGCCGCGTCCTCCGCGAGGCTGCGCGGCCCGAGCGGGGTGAGCAGCCCGTTCGCGACCCGGCGCAGCGTCGCCTCGTCCGGCTCCAGCGGCGCGAACGGCAACGACCAGGCCAGCAACTGGTTGGGGCGCAGCGCGTCGTCGTCGTGCAGGGCGGCCCCACCCAGCGGATACGCCGGCGCGGGCGCGTCCAGCACGTCGTGCAGCCACCCGGTCGGGGCGGGGAACCGCTCCCGGAACGAGGTGGTGGCCCGCCCGTGCAGTCGCCACAGCTCGCCCGCGTCCTGCCCGGCCAGCTCGGTCAACTCGGCGAGTCCGGCCAGCCCGTTGATCCACAACGCGTTGACCTCGACCGGCTTGCCCGTGCGCGGGGTGACCGGCACGCCGTAGACCCGGGCGTCCATCCAGGTCAGGGCGGTGCCCGGGGCGCCCTGGGTGAGCAGCCCGTCGGCCGGGTCGACGGCGATTCCGTACCGGGTGCCGGCGACGTGCGCGTCGACGACCCCGCGCAGCGCGGGCAGCAGCTCGTCGCCGAGATCGGTGTCGCCGGTGACCGTCACGTGGCGGCTCACCGCGTGCAGGAACCACAGCGTGCCGTCGACGGTGTTGTACTCCACCCGGCCGGTGTCGGCCGTGTTGGCGAGCATCCCCTCGGAGAGCGTCGCCGCGTACGCCCGCAGCAGCTCCCGCCCCTCGGCGGCCCGACCCGTGCAGAGGAACAGCCCCTCGTACGAGATCATCGTGTCCCGCGACCAGGCCCCGAACCAGGGATAGCCGGCGACCACGTCGACCGCCGCCTGCCGGGTGCGGACCACGAACGCGTCGGCGGCCAGCGCCAGCGTCGCGTCCACGTCATCGGCCGGCTTCGCCGTCGCCACCACCTGCCGGTTGCGTCGCCGGGCCGTCGCCACGATCTCGACGGCCGGCGGCGGCTCCTCGTCGAGCGGAGCCGCCCAGGCCCGCACCGACACCGTGTCACCGGGGCGTTCCAGCTCGCCGGCGAAGCGGCCGGCGTACCAGACGTCCTCGTCCGGGTGCAGGCCCCGGTTGGCCTCCTCGCGGTGGTGCACGCCCAGCCACCACTGCCCCTCCGGCGCCCACCCGGGGCCGGCCAGCCGGTACGCGCCCTCGACCACCGCGCCGTCGGCGACCGTCTCGACCTGCGGCGTCGGCCCGTCGGCCCGCCGCTCGCCGTGCGCGTCGCGCCAGGTGCAGGCGGCGGACAGCTCCAGCCGGACCGGACCGCCGGCGACCAGCCGGTGCACCACGGCCACGCAGGAGCGGCCGGGCAGCATGGCCAGCTCGCGTTCGATGACGACCGCGCCGATCCGCCACCGCCAGCGGGGAAGCCCGTCGACCAGCTCGAAGCGCTCCAGCAGCTCGAATCCACGCGGGTCGACGTCGCCGGAGGACCACTCGTGCGCGCCGAGACGTACCCGCGCCCCGGACGGCAGGGTGACGGCCGGGTCGAGGCTGACCAGTCCCACCTGGCGGGACGCCGGCGTATCGCCGGGCACCACCAGAAGGCCGTGGTACCGGCGGGTCCGCAGCCCACCGACGGTGCCCATGGCGTACCCGCCGAGGCCGTCGGGCACCAGCCACTCCCGGCTGGACGCGCTGGTCAGGTCGCCGCAGACCTGCGGACCGAAAATAATGTCGATCAACTTTCCTCCACCGCCGTCGAGGTGTAACACGCCACGACGAGAATGGCCGCTGTGGTGGAGTACCGCGGCGGCGTCAAAGATGTGCACGTGATCACTGACGGATCGTCCTCCGACGCCTCGCCACCCGACGCTGAGCGGCTTCGGCTCGCCCAGGCCGACTCGGGGGAGCAGGACTGGCGTGCATGGGGTCCCTATCTGTCCGAACGGGCGTGGGGGACGGTGCGGGAGGACTACAGCGAGCACGGTACGGCGTGGGACTACTTCCCACACGACCATGCGCGGTCCAGAGCCTACCGGTGGAATGAAGACGGCATGGCCGGCGTGTGCGACGACCGACAGACGTTCGCGTTCGCCCTGGCGCTGTGGAACGGCAAGGACCCGATCCTCAAGGAGCGGATGTTCGGCCTCGGCGGTGACAGCGGCAACCACGGGGAGGACGCCAAGGAGTACTGGTGGTACCTGGACAGCACCCCGACGCACTCCTGGATGCGCTGGCGCTACCACTACCCGCAGGCCGCCTTCCCGTACGACGAACTCGTCGCGGTGAACGCGCTACGCGGCCGGGACGACACCGAGTACGAGCTGGTTGACACCGGCATCTTCGACGACGACCGGTACTGGGCGGTGACCGTCGACTACGCCAAGGCGTCCCCGACCGACCTGTGCATGGTGATCACCGTCGCCAACCGGGGCGACGAGGCGGCGACCCTGCACGTGCTGCCCACCCTCTGGTTCCGCAACACCTGGGCCTGGGGGCTGCCCGGCGGCGACCGGATTCCCCGGCTGACCGGGGAGGGCACCCGGCTGGTCGGCGAGCACCGGGTGCTCGGGCAACTGCTGCTCGAAGGCGACGGCGGCCCGGTGCCGCTGCTCTGCGACAACGACACCAACGCCGAACGGCTCTGGGGCCTGGCGGGCCGCTCGCCGTACCCGAAGGACGGCATCAACGACCACGTCGTCAACGGCGCGCCCACCGTCAACCCGGCCCGCGAGGGCACCAAGGGCGCGCTGCACTACGTGCTCGACGTGCCGGCCGGTGGGCAGCGCCAGATCCGGCTGCGGCTGACCCGTACCGCGTCGCCCCCGGCGGCCGGCCCACCGCCCCCCGCGGACCTGCGCGACGGCTTCGAGTCGGTGGTGTGGGCCCGGCGGGCCGAGGCGAACCGCTTCTTCGCCAACGTGATCCCCGAGGCCGCCACCGCCGACGAGGCGCTGGTCGCCCGGCAGGCCATCGCCGGGTTGATGTGGGGCAAGCAGTTCTACCACTTCGACGTCAAACGCTGGCTGGACGGCGACCCCGGGTCGACACCACCGGCCGGACGTCGGCACGGGCGCAACAGCGCCTGGTGGCACATGACCAGCTTCGACGTCATCTCCATGCCCGACCCCTGGGAGTACCCCTGGTACGCGGCCTGGGACCTGGCCTTCCACTGCGTGAGCATCGCCCGGGTCGACCCCGGCTTCGCCAAGGAGCAGATCCTGCTCCTGCTCCGCGAGTGGTACCTGCACCCCAACGGGCAGATCCCGGCGTACGAGTGGGCGTTCGGCGACGTGAACCCGCCGGTGCACGCGTGGGCGGCCCTCAAGGTGTTCGAGATCGACGGCGGCAAGGACTTCGAGTTCCTGGGCCGGGTGATGCACAAGCTGCTGCTCAACTTCACCTGGTGGGTCAACCGCAAGGACACCGGCGGCAACAACGTCTTCGAGGGCGGCTTCCTGGGGCTGGACAACGTCGGACCGTTCGACCGCTCGGCGGCGCTGCCGGTGGCCGGCGTGCTGGAGCAGTCCGACGGCACCGGCTGGATGGCCATGTACGCGCTCAACCTGCTCGACATGGCCATCGTGCTGGCCGAACACGACCGGACCTGGGTGGACACGGCCACCAAGTTCTTCGAGCACTTCCTCTACATCGCCGCCGCCGCGTACGAGCAGGGCCTGTGGGACGACGAGGACGCGTTCTTCTACGACGTGCTGCGGCTCGCCGACGGCACGAAGGTGCCGCTGAAGGTCCGCTCGGTGGTCGGGCTGCTGCCGCTGGCCGCCACCACCCGCCTCACCGCCAAGACCCTGCACCACCTGCCGGAGCTGGGCGCGCGGCTGCGCTGGTTCCTCACCAACCGCCCGGAGTACGCCGAGGTCATCGGCACCCGACGGATCGGCCCGGACGGCCGCCAGCAGCGGTTGCTGTCCATGGTCGGTCAGGAGCAGGTGGTCCGGCTGCTCGCCCGGATGCTCGACACGGACGAGTTCCTCTCCGACTTCGGCCTCCGTACGTTGTCCCGCGCACACCTGGACAAGCCGTTCTCGGTCAACCTCGGTGGGCAGGAGTTCTCCGTGGGCTACGAGCCGGCCGAGTCGACGAGCGGCCTGTTCGGCGGCAACTCGAACTGGCGTGGGCCGATCTGGATGCCGACGAACTTCCTGCTGATCAGCGCGCTGCGCGACTACGCCGCGTTCTTCGGGGACTACCTCCAGGTGGAGTATCCGACGCGCTCGGGGGTGAAGCTCTCGCTGGACGAGATCGCCGACGACCTGTCGAGGAGACTGATCTCGCTCTTCACCCAGGACGACTGGGGTCGCCGACCGATCTACGGCGCGGCGCGGCTGTTCCAGACCCACCCCGACTGGCGGGACCTGGTCGCCTTCCCCGAGTACTTCCACGGCGACAACGGCGCCGGCCTGGGTGCCTGGCACCAGACCGGGTGGACGGCGCTGGTCGCCGACCTGATCCTCACCCTGCGCCGTTGACCGTGCCCGGCCCACCATGATCGCGCCCGTGCCCGCAAGATCCGCGCAACTTCGGTGATGCTGCTGCATCACGGCGGCCGGAAGCAGCAACTTCACCGAAAGTGTGCGGATCATGCGGGCGGGTGTGCGGGTGTGCGGGCGGGCGGGTCATGGGTGCGGGATGACGCGGATGCCGTGCCGGGGCCCGCCGGAAAGATCACGCATGCCGGACGGGCTCGACCAACGAGCCCGAAGCGGGCGTGGTGTCAGTACCCGCGCCGGTGTTCAATGGCGCGTTATGGAGTGGACAGTGCCCATCGCCGTCGTGTTGTCGCTCGTGCTCGTGTTCCTGGTCGCTGGGGGTGGCCGTCGTTCCGATGCCGATCAGCTGGCTCGCCGGCTCGCCGTGGTCGAGCGCAAGCTGGATCTGATCATGGCGCACCTCGACATCCACGAGCCGGAGCTCGAGGCCCCCGGGGCGGTCCTGCAAGAGCTGCTCGCCGGCCGCAAGATCCAGGCCATCAAGGCATACCGGGAGGCGACCGGTGTCGGTTTGCGGGAGGCCAAGGACGCCGTCGAGTTGCTCGCCCGGCAGCGCGGCCTGGGCTGATCGTCAGCCCTCGTAGGCCGTCGCCGCTGACCCCGACCCTCGCCGCGCTGCGCGGTGAGCGCCGCTGCGCGGTGAGCGCCGCTGGGCCGCAAGATCCGCGCAACTTCAGTGATGGTGCTGCATCACGACGGCCTGAGCCAGCGACATCGCCGAAGCTGTGTGGATCTTGCGGACATGCGCGGCATGATCGTGCTCGATCCTTGTTGTAGTGGTGTCCTCGGCGCGGGAGGGCACTACATCCTGGATCGAGCACGATCATGTGGGTGCGGGCACGACCCGTCGGACTACTCGTAGCCGACGTGGATCACCAACTGGCCGTTCCGGGGTTCCGCCACCACGTAGACGGACCCGGGGTCGAGCAGCTTCGGCGGCAGGTCCTGCTGCTCGGAGAGGCCCATCGTCTCGGCCAGCTCCTCCGGTGACTGGCCAACCGGGGGCGCGACCGTCACCTGCCACGAGCACCCGCCGGAGGCGCACGTCTCGCTCTCGTCGACGACCGTCGCCCCGGCGGGCACCTCCGGGATCCGCCACTTGGGCGGCAGCGAGCCCTCGTCGCCGAACGCCCACAGCGACGCGAACCACAGGCCCCAACCGCAGGCCAGCAGGCCCACGACGCCGAGCCCGGCCAGGAGAAGGCGTCGAGGCGATGTCATCGCGCCAGGCTAGCGAGGCGGTGTGGAGATCCAGTGAACGTCAGCCGGTGAAGGGCTCGGGACCGAGCCGACCCCAGGCGACGAAGGCGGCCAGGGCCAGGTACACCGCGTTCAACGCGACGAACCTCGCCCCGTCGTAGCGCAGGTGGGTGATCATCGCGCCGATCATCAGCACGATCCAGCAGATGGCGGTGATCGGCACCAGGACCGGCGCGATGTCGAGCACGGCGGGCAGGATCAGGCCGACGGCGGCCAGGAGTTCGAGCACCCCCAGGGTCTTGACGAAGCCGTCGCTGGCGTCCCCGGTCCACCCGCCGCCGCGGTGCGAGGCCAGCTTCCTGCGGGGTACGAAGGTCTTGGTGATGCCGCCGGCCAGCGCCACCGTGGCCAGCAGTCCGGCCGCGATCCACAGCGCGATGTTCATGGACGTTCCCTCCGGTCGGGGTCGACCAGGAGACACCGCCGGCCCGGCGGCTGTGACTCAGCCCGGTGGGTGATGTGCTGCACAGGCCCGTGGTGTCACAGGAGACCGTCGACCGGTGTCGGGTGGTGGTGAGCCGACGTCGAGGACAGGAGTCGCGGATGGATCCCGCCGTGGACGCGTTCGTCGCGCACCGGAACCTGCTCTTCACGGTGGCGTACGAGATGCTCGGCTCGACGGCCGACGCTGAGGACGTACTCCAGGAGACCTGGCTGCGGTGGGCGGACGCCGACCACGCGGCGGTCCGCGACGCGCGCGCCTACCTGGTCCGGATCACCACCCGCCAGTCCCTCAACCGGTTGCGGACGATCGGGCGGCGCCGGGAGTCCTATGTCGGCTCCTGGCTGCCCGAGCCGCTGCTGACCACGCCCGACGTCGCCGACGACGTCGAGCTGGCGGAGCACGTGTCGATGGCGATGCTGCTGGTGTTGGAGACGCTCGGCCCGACGGAACGGGCGGTGTTCGTGCTGCGGGAGGTGTTCGAGCTGGACTACGACGAGATCGCCGCGACCGTGGAGAAGAGCCCCGCGGCGGTCCGCCAGATCGCCCACCGGGCACGGTCGCACGTCGCCGCGCGCCGACCCCGGGGGACGGTCTCCACCGCCGACGCCCGGCGGGTGCTCGACGCGTTCCGGCGGGCGGTCGAGACTGGCGACGTGCAGGGCCTGCTGGACGTCCTGGCGCCGGATGTGGTGCTCCTGGGCGACGGCGGCGGCATCAGGCAGGCGTTGTCGCGGCCCGTCCGAGGAGCCGACAAGGTGGCTCGCCTGTTGGCCAGCAGGCGGATCCGGGTCGCCGCCCTGTCGTTGCGGCCCGCCGAGGTCAACGGTCACCCGGCGCTGGTCCTGGTCGTGGACGGTGAGATCGACACGGTCGTCGCGCTTCGCATCGACGACGGCCTCGTGACCGGGCTCTACGCGGTGCGTAACCCCGAGAAGTTGTCGCACCTGCGGCGTCCGACCGCGCTCAGCCGATGAGCCGTGGGGGGTTGAGCCGGGCGGGGCTAGCTTGATCTTTAACCTGTCGGGCGGTGGCATCGACCCCGGCTGATCATGGGGATAGCCCTTGGTCGATCATTCCTCTTGTCTAGGGAAGAAGATCGCGAAGCAAGGGCTGTCTGGTGATGGGACCAAGCTAGAACGGGGGCCGTGGTGTCTCCGTCCGGCGGCGGCGGGAGCGTCGCGCGTCCCCGACGGCGACGGCGGTCAGCACGACGGCCGCGGCCATCCCGGCGGTGAGCGGTTCGAGGTGGACTGTCACCGGCACCAGCAGGCCGAGGGCCAGCAGGCCCGCCAGCCGGGATCGGGAGACCCGGGCGAACACCTGGTACTCCAGGGCCGACCGTCCGGCGAGGAAGAGCGCGGGGCCGCCGAGGATGGCGATGAGCCAGACCGCCGGGAGGTGTCCGCGCGGCTCGATGATGAACAGTTCGAAGCCGACCCCGGTCAGGACGATCCCCGCGATCATCGTCAGGTGGGCGAACGCCATCTCGGTGGCGAGCCGGGGAGCGTTGTGCGAGTGGCTGATGGCGGCGTCCTGCACCCGGCCCGCGACATGGAAGTAGATCCGCCACAGCAGCACGGTCGTCGCCAGCGCCACCACGTAGCCGCCGGTCTGGTCGGCGTGGAACCCGCTGCCGCTGAACGCCAGCCCGAGCACGAAGATCGCCTCCCCGATCGCGATGAGGAGGAACTGCTGGTACCGCTCGGCCAGGTGCTCGGCCGCGATCATCCGGCCGCCGATCCGTTGCGCGCCGATACGGGGGAGCGGCCACCCGAGGTGCAGCCCGGTGTAGTCGACAAGTACGGCGACGGTCCACAGCGGCCCGCGGACCGTGCCCTCGTCGACCAGCGCGCCGATGACCCAGAGCGGCGCGCTGACGCCGAACCAGGACAGGACCCGGAGCGTCTGCAGCGGATCCGGCCGGCCATGCCCGGCGACGTGGAAGTAGACCACGCGGCCGATCTGGAGGCTCACGTAGGTGATGGCGAAGAGGGCGGCACGCGCGCCGAAGGCGTCCGGCACCGCGACGGCCATCGTCATGGCGCCGATCATTGTCAGGACGATCACGGTCTGGACTATCGGCGCCTCCGGATCCAGCCAACTGGTCGACCAGACGGTCAGCGACCACACGGCCCACAGGGCCAGGAACAGCAGGAGGGCCTGGCCGAGACCCGCGAGCACCCCTCGCTGGCCGTCGGTGAAGTCGGCGATCAACCGCGCCGAGATCCGAGTGAGGGCGAAGACGAAGACCAGGTCGAGGAAGAGCTCCAGGAAGGTGGCGCGCTGGAGGCTGGCCTCGCCGCGGACCAGCGGCACGCCGGGCTTCCCGCTCATCGGCCTGCCCCGGGCCGTTGCCGCCCAACGGCCACGTGCCCTCCCGTCGTGGTGATCTCCTCACCTAACGAGCGACGGATCGGCTGTGGCACGCCTGGTCAGGGTCCAGCCCGCGCCTCGGGGTCGTTCCGGCGCGGCGCGTTACGAGAGCGGGGTCAGACGTTTGCCCATGGTGATGTCGTCGACGTAGGCGCCGTCGATCAGGAACTCGTCGACGTATCGGCCTTCGACGGCGTAACCGTGCTGTTCGTAGAGCCGTAGGGCGCCGGTGTTGCTCGCCAGAACGCGCAGCCCGAGCTTCCTCGCACCTCGTTCGGCGGCCCGGCGTTCGGCGGCCGTCAGCAGGGCCGAGGCGATGTTCATGCGGCGGGCCTGCTCGGCCACCAGCAGGTTCCACAGGCCGAAGACGTGAGCTGCTTCCGGGAAGGGCGTCGTCTGGTGGGTGCTCACGGCGCCGACGACCTGCCCGCCGAGAGTGGCGACGAGGTGGGTCTCGGGCCGTCGGCGGTCGTTGAAGTACGCCGTCCGCGCCTTCTCGCGGGTGGTGGGCAGCCTCGACCCGGCGGTCCACGCCGCGTCGTCGAGGGCGAGGAGTGCGGCGTCGTCGTCGGTGGTGGCGGGTCGCACCAGGGGCAGCCAGTCGACGGTGAGCTCGTCCTTGGTCGCGAGTCGCAGCAGGTGGCGGGTGATGGTGTCCTGCACGGCCGTGATCGCGTCCGCCCCGTCGGCTCTGGCGATCATGTCGAAGTGGGTCGTCGAGGCCACGAGCAGGCAGTTACCGCGGCTGAACGTGACGGACCCGCGTTCCTCGTCGAGTTCGGTGGGCACCTTGTGCCCCAGGTGGGAGACCAGTTGCCTGAGGTAGCGGTGGGGGCGGTCGGTGCTGACGCGTGCGGTCGAGTAGAGCATCTGATGCCTTTCCGGCAGGTCGTGTCGTCGGGGTGTGATGCGTCGATCAGGCGGAGATCAGTGCGGCGGGGCGGCTGTCCCGCGCGGCACTCTCCCGGTCGGAAGAACGACGAAGCGCCGCCTCGACCCGGCGGTTGCTGGTCATGGTCGCGGTGACGGCGGTCATGGCGAGGAGAAGGCCGGCGGCGGCGTAGAGCGGGGTGCGGACGTCGTAGGCGGTGGCCAGCCAGCCGCCGAGGAAGGCGCCCAGCGGGGCGGCGCACATGGCGAGCATGCGGGAGGTGGAGGCGACCCGGCCCATCAGGTGGGCGGGAACGATCGTCTGTCGCAGCGAGGGTCCGAGCACCATCGTGGCGCCCATGCCCGCTCCGCAGACGGCGAGCGCGAGACCGGCGACGTAGGGGTTCGGGGCGGCGGCCAGGCTCAGGATGGCAAGCCCTTCGAGGGCGGCTGTGCAGGTCAGCGCGGTGCCGATGCCGAGTCGTCCGCCAAGTTGGGAAGCGATGCCCGCCCCGAGCAGCCCGCCGGTGGCCTCCGCGGTGAGGAGCAGGCCGAAGCCGTAGGTGTCGATGCCGAGGCGGTCGTGTGCGAACAGGGCGAGGACGGTCTCCACCGCGAGGAAGGCGACGTTCCCGACCGCCGGCCGCAGCGCGAGGCCGAGCAGCAGCCGGTCCCGGAAGACGTACGAGGCGCCGGCCCGTGCCTGCCGTAGCAGCGACTCACGGGCCTGCGGCACCGGCCGGGGTACGGCGGGCAGTGACCGTACGAGGAGTGCGGAGAGCGCGAACGACACCGCGTCGGCGAGCAGCGGTACCGCCCGCCCGAGCGCGAGCAGGGCACTGCCCGCGGGCGGTCCGGCGAAGCCGGACATGGCGGTCTGTGCGCCGCGCAGCCGGGAGTTGGCGCGCTCCAGGAGCGCCGGATGGCGGCCGAGCAGGTCCGGCAGGTAGGCCGTGGCGGCCGTGTCGAAGAAGAGTCCACCGAGGCCGAGCAGGAAGGCGACGGTCGCGAGCAGCGGAATGCTCAGCACATCGAGCACGGCCGCCGCCGCGGGTATCCCGAGCAGCACCGCACGCGCCGCGTCGGTGACCCACATCGTGCGACGGCGGTCCCAGCGGTCCACCAGCGCGCCGCCGAGCACTCCGAAGAGCAGCCACGGCAGAGTCCCGGCGGCCGCGACGACGGCGAGCGCCAGCGGGTCCCGGGTCAACGTCAACGCGAGCAGCGGCAGCGCGGCACGCGACACGCCGTCACCGAGCGAGGACACCGTCTGCGCAGTCCACAGTCGCCCGAACCCGGTCGGTAACGTCTGGGCGTCCGAGGTCATTTGGCGTCCTCTCCGGTCTGCTGACGCTGGCCCGGGTGGAACAGCGCGAAGACGAGTGACGCGTCCGGCAGTGTCGGGTCCGACAGCTCCCGGTACTCGTCGGCCAGCGCGTGCAGCCGCGCCCCCAACTCCGCGAACTGCTCCTCGGTGAGTCGCAGGTGCGCCATCCGGACGTGTCGCTCGCTCTGCGCCGGCGCCGCCTCCAGGTCGGCCACCGCGTGCCGCATCAGCACGTCCGGCCCTCCCTCGCCCGGATCCGGCAGCACGATCCCCCGCGCGGCCATGGCGTAGTAGCGCTCGGTGACGCCCCGGACCTTCCGCGTCCGTACCACCCTGATCAGGCCGGCCCGCTCCAGCAGCCGTACGTGGTAGCTGGAGCTTCCCTTTGCGAGGCCCACCCGCTCGGCGATCTGGGTGATCGTCGCCGGCTCGAAGCGGAGCACGGCCATGATCCGGTGACGCGTGAGGTTGGAGACGGCACGGAGCTGCTCGTCGGTGGTGAGGTGCAGCGCTTCGGGAAGATCGTCGGTTGGCATGCGAGTAATGGTCAACGTTTCTTGACCATTGCGCAAGGGGTTACCCGCACAGGGTTGAGAAAGGTGCGTCCACGGGTCCGTGATCGAGTCGCGTCAGTCACCAATCCGTCACGAGGCGGCTGCGGGCAGTGCGGGTCGATACGCTCGGCCGGTGTCCGTACCCGCCGAGGAGGCCACCGACCAGGAGCGACGCCTGCTCGTCGTCAACGCCGCCCGCGAGCTGGCCGAGGCCGAGGGCTGGATGGGGCTCAGCGTCCGGCGGGTCGCCGAACGGGCCGACATGGACATCGGCGACCTCTACCGGTACTTCGCCGACCAGGAGGCGATGCTGGCCGCCGTCGCGGTGCACGGCTTCGCCGACCTGGCCGCCGCGCTGACCGCCGCACACGCCGACAACCCGTGCCCCGAACGGGCCTGGGCGGTGATGTCGGGCGCGTACCTCGACTTCGCGTACGCCAATCCGGCTGTCTACGACGCGATGCTGGCGCTGACCCCGGACCTCGCCCTCGGCGCGGCGGGGGTGCCGGCGGCGCCGAGGGCCGTCTTCGCCGCGCTGCGCGCGGCGCTGCTTCCGCTGGCCCAGGGCCGCGACCCGGACACGCTCGCCGAGGTGGGCTGGAGCCTGCTGCACGGCGTCGTCATGCTCACCCGCGGTGGTCGTCTGCGCCCCGAGGCGCACCAGGAGCGGGAAGCGATGATCACGGAGAGGCTGCTGTGGTGGCCCTGCCCGACGAGCGGGAACCCGGTGGGTGCGGGGTACGCGATGCCCTAGAGTCGCGTCCGCACGAGCATGATCGCGAGGAGGGGTCGGCATGACCGTGGACCAGGAGGCCCGCCGACGGGCACAGGTGCTGATCTTCGACGCGGACGACACGTTGTGGGAGAACAACGTCGTCTTCGAGCGGGTGATCGACGACTTCCTGGCCTGGATCGACCATCCCACGATGGACCGGACGGAGATCCGGGCGATCCTCGACGACATCGAGCGGGCCAACGCGGTGGCGCACGGGTACGGCAGCAAGGTGTTCCTGCGCAGCCTCGGCGACTGCCTGGAGCGGCTGCGCGACCGGCCCGCCACCGACGCCGAGCGCCAGGAGATCGACCGGTTGGCCCTGGCTCTGGTGGAGCACCGGGTGGAGTTGATGCCCGGTGTGGCCGAGGCGCTCGACGAGCTGGCGCAGCGGCACGAGCTGCTGCTGCTGACCAAGGGCGACCGGGAGGAGCAACAGCGCAAGCTGGACGCCTGCGGCCTGCTGCACCACTTCGGTGGCCGCGCACATCGTGGCCGAGAAGGACGTCGACACGTACCGGTGGCTGGTCGGCGAGCACGGGTTCGAGCCGGCTCGGGCGTGGATGATCGGCAACTCCCCGAAGTCGGACATCCTGCCGGCGCGGGCGGCCGGGCTGAACGCGGTGTTCATCCCGAACGAGAACACCTGGGTGTTGGAGAACGACGAGTTGGACCCGACCGACACCGGCGTGCTGCGGCTCGCGGCCTTTCGGGACCTGCTGGACCACTTCTGACCGTCGAATCCGAACAGCGTCGACGATCATGGTCGCGTTACGCGTACCTGCCGCTTTTCGCCCTTGAGATCAGTCACGTCGCGGCGGGCCCGGCAGCGCTTGTCCGGCCCGGCGCGATCCGCCTAGCCTGAGCCGGCGTTCGCGGCCTTTCGGGGTGTGCCGGGGGCGCACCGGCGTCCGACAGGTGGGCACCGTGGAGCTGAGTGCAGGGCGGCCGGGCCTCCCCACCGAGCCGCGTGGCGTCGTGCCACGCCCACGCGCGTGGTGATATGCCGGAGCTGTCCGCTCCCCCGTCGGACGGCCGGGGGTCAGGGCCGGGTAGTTGCGGACCCGGTCCTGACCCGGCCAGTCCTCGTCAAACAGGCCCTAGGCGCGGTGCCGGCCGTCGCCGGCGTGGCGGGCGTCCGCCTCGTCCGAGCCGCCGCGGACGATCGAAATCGCCACGCGGCAGAACTCGTCCATGTCCGGGTTGAAGCCGGCCGCGATGTCGGGGTGCAACCCGGAGCGGGTCTCGTCCAACAGCCGCTGGCACACCTGCTCGACCGGCTCGCCCGCGTAGCTGGCGCGGATCCGGTCGGTGGCCGCCTGGAGAGCCGAGGTCAGCTGGTCCTCCAACGGGCCACGCAGCTTCTGCTGCACAGGATCGAGCCCGCGTGGGTCGAGCGTGACATGTGGCTCCGACATCGGTGCTCCCTTCGTCGGCGTCCGCGATACCCCACCGCGGCCGTCGGTCAAACTCCGGTGGGTACGGCGGCGACCCGCACCTGGTAGGAGAAGTCTTCCGCCGGTTCCTCCTGGTACGACAACCGGCGGATCTGCCGGTCGTCGTCGTAGAGGGCGACGTCCACCAGGACGCCGAGATGCGCCAGGCCGATGGTGGCGACGCGCTTCTTGTCCTGAAGCACGGCGCAGACGCCGCCGAGCAGGGTGCTGGCGTCGGACGTACGGTGCCCGGGCGGGCACCGCAGAACCACGTCCACCTCGATCGGCCCGGGCAACGGCGTCCAGCCGGTGCGCTGGGCCGCGCCCAGGGCGGCCTGGAGCAGGGTGCGGACCCTCGTCGCCTGCCGGTGCCCGGCGGCGAAGATGGACAACGCTTCGGTCTTGACCGGTGGCAGGCCGCTCACCTCGAACGTCAGGGCGAGAGCGCGGGTGTCCTGCACGGCGGCACCTCCCTCGTTGGGGACGATCCTGCCGAACCGGTGCAGTGGCGGAAGGGCGTTCCCGCGATAACCAACCGATCGGGCAGGCTGGGTCGGCCGGAGGCGTGTCGACGGCGGCGGCGAACGCGCTGGCTGCGGCGCTGGGAAAGACGCTAGTGCACCGCGCCCGCGCTCGGTAGTCGGTCGTTCACCCGGTGGTCGACGGCGAAAAGGCGCAGAACTCGTTGCCCTCCGGGTCGGCCAGCACCCACCAAGGCGCCCCGTCGACCGGCTCACGCAGCAGCGTCGCACCCGCGTCGAGCAGCGCGGTCGGCTCCGGGGCCGTCATCTCGACGTCCCAGTGCATCCGGTTCTTCACGGTCTTGGGCTCGTCGATCCCGTCGAACACCCACGCCTGCCAGGGGAAACCGGCGGCGTCGTGCAGCGACGCGGTGTTCGGCCCGGACCCGGTCGTGCCGCCCAGCAGACCGGCCCACCACGCCGCCTGCGCCGCCGGGTCGACGGCAGCCACCACCAGCTCGACCGGGCCCGGCCGAGCCTCGTCGCCGGCCGGGAGCACGCAGAACTGGTTGCCCTCCGGGTCGGCCAGCACCCACCGCTCGACGTCGCCGTCCGGCTCGCGCACCGACCGCGCGCCGGCCGCGAGGAGCGCCGCCGGGTCCGCGTCGGCCAAACGCAGATCCAGGTGTACGCGGGTACGGCCGACCCGGGGCTCGGGCACCCGGTTCACCCAGATCGACTCGGCGTCCGAGCGCGCCGACCGAGGGTCGACCCTGGTGTCGCCGTCACCGGCGTCGGCCACGTCGGCGTCGAGCACCCGCGCCCAGAAGCCGCCCAGGGCGAGCGGGTCGGCGGCGTCCAGACAGAGGTCCTTGAAGCGAGCGATCACCGCCCCAGCATGCCCGCTCCGGGCACGCCCGTGGGGAAACCGCCGCGTGACGGATTCAGCCCCGCTCGGCGCCCCGTTCCGGCAGGCGTCCCGGTCCCCGCTCGGCGCCCCGTTCCGGCAGGCGTCCCGGTCCCCGCTCGGCGCCCCGTTCCGGCAGGCGTCCCGGTCCCCGCTCGGCGCCCCGTTCCCGCACTGCGCCCGCTCGCCGCTCGGAACCGCGTCGCTGCACGGAGCCCGATCGATCATGGAGTTGTGGTGGGCGACAAAACTACCCATACCACCCGAGCCGGGCACCACAACTCCATGATCGACCGGGCCTGGCCGCGATCTTGCACTTTCTGTGCCGGCATATCCCACATCGGCCCGAGCGTCCCGTCGCGGCCGAGCCAGCGGTGGAACTCGGCGTACGCCGGGACCGTCAGGTAGCTGGTGATCAGCCGGCGGCC
>NZ_JBEXUR010000021.1:0-105423 GCF_040614415.1 Micromonospora sp. NPDC005979
AAAACGCTCGGCTGGGACACCCCAGCCGAGCGCCTCGCTAAGCTCCTAGCCGTCAATGACTAGCCAACGTGTTGCAACGACCCCTTGAAACCGCCTAGTAGGGGGCCCTTCCTTCGGAAAACCTCTCGGTCAGGAGATGTCGCGCCGACGGATCAGCAGGGAGCCGGCCACGCCGGTGACCACCGCGTAGCCGATCAGCACGGCCGCGCCGGCCCACCGCGGCGGGTTGCCGGGGATCTCCGCCCCGGTGACCATCAGCGCCGAGGCGAGCGACGGCACCAGCAGTTGCAGGTTGTTGATCCAGTCACCCCAGCGGTCGGCCAGGATGGCGATGACGAAGATGGCGCCGATCGAGCCGCCCAGGTAGAGCAGGATGCCGGTCACGGTCGCGCCGATCTGGCTGCGGATCAGTACGCCGATGCCGACGCCGAACACCGCCCACAGCAGGTACGCGAGCAGGTTGAGCCCGATGGCCCGCCAGGCCGCGTCGTTGCCCAGTTGCGAGTCCACCCCGACCGCGCTCAGCACCGCCGACCCGGCGATCAGGTTGAGCACGGTGGTGACCAGCCAGAACAGCAGGGCCAGCACGCCCGCCGCGACCAATTTGGCGAGCATCACCGCGGTGCGGTGCGGGCTCGTGAGGAACGTGGTGGTGACTGTCTGGTGGAAGAACTCGCTGGTCACCACGATGATGCCGAGCAGCATGATGATCAGCAGCCCGAAGAACTGCCCGGTGGTGAACAGGTTCGACGAGAGGGCGTCCGGAGTGGCCGCCGCGGCGAACTGGTCCGCCTGATCGCCCACCTCGGCGGGGTTGGTGCTGGTGAGGGCGTCGGCCTGCAACCAGTTGATGAGCAGCGTGAGCGCCCACAGCGGCAGGCTGATCAGCGCGAAGATCCACCAGGTGTTGGTGGTACGGATCTTGAGCAGCTCGGATCGGACCAGGTTCATCGGATGCCCGCCTTTCCGGCCGTCAGCTCCAGGAAGACCCGTTCCAGGTCGGGTCGTTCGGTGGACAGTTCGTGCAGTTCCACGCCGGCGGCCAGGGCGGCCCGGCCGATCGTCGGGGCGTCCACCCCGGAGACCAGCAGCACGCCCTGCTCGTCGGTCGTGACGGTGGCCGACTGCGCCTTCAGCGCGGTGGTCAGCGCCTCGGCCTGCGGGGTGCGGACCCGGACCTGGGCGCCCTGCGCCATCGACCCGAGCACCTGCTCGACCGGTCCCTGCCGGACGAGCTGGCCGGCCGCGATGATCACCACGTCGTCGGCGAGGAGCTGCATCTCGGACAGCAGGTGGCTGGAGACCAGCACCGTACGGCCCTCGTGGGCGAGGTTCTTGAGGAACCCGCGCATCCACCGGATGCCCTCCGGGTCCAGGCCGTTCGCCGGCTCGTCGAGGATCAGCACCCGGGGATCACCGAGCATCGCGGCGGCGATACCGAGCCGCTGCTTCATGCCCAGCGAGTAGCCCTTGAACTTGCGCTTCGCGGCCGGGGTCAGCCCGACCAACTCCAGCACCTCGTCGGCCCGCGTGCGGGGCAGACCGGCCGCCGCGCAGATCACCCGCAGGTGGTTGATGCCGGTGCGGCCCTTGTGCGCGCTGGACGCCTCCAGGATCGCGCCGACGTGCCGCAGCGGATCGTTCAGGTCGGCGTAGCGGTGGCCGCTGATGGTGGCCGTGCCCCCGGTCGGCGTGACCAGGTTCAGCAGCATGCGCAGCGTGGTGGTCTTACCGGCGCCGTTCGGGCCGAGGAAGCCGGTCACCCGCCCCGGTGCCACGGTGAAGGACAGGTTGTTCACCGCCCGCACGTTCTTGTACTGCTTCGTCAGACCGGACACCACGATCTGACCGTCGCTGGTGGGGCTTCGCTGCCCGTCAGTCATCGTTCTCCTCCCGTGTGGCGTCGAGGTACGCCGTGGCACAGCGTGACGGTACCGAGCAACAAGGTCAATCAGCCCGAGTACCTACGGCGTGGTCCTCCTCAGGAAGGACGTCCGGGACGACGACGGACCTCAGCGGGCGATCCAGGTGGCCCGCGCCGCGCCGAGCAGCGCGCCGTCCGGTCCGTACAGGCTGGTGTGCACCAGCGCCTTGCGGCCGTCGACACCGACCAGCGCGCCGGTCACCACGCACTCGTCGCCGGGCGCCGGCCGGGCCGTGACCACGGCGGCGATCCGGCCGAGCAGGTACGGGCGGTCCGGTGCGAGCACCGTCCAGCCGCCGGGGCAGTCCAGCGCGGCCCAGACGGTGGCGTCGTCGACCTGCGCGGGCGCGCGGAACGGCGCGGCCGTCCGGCCGTCCGGCAGTCGTCCGGGGAAGATCCGCAAGCCGTCGGTCCGGCCCGGACCACAGACGAAACACCCGGGGTACGGATGCGCGACGAACCCGGGGTAGCGGGTCGCCGCCTCCGCCGCCGTCCCGGCGTCGACAGGTGGTACGACGGCGTCCACGACACCGGTCGGGCGGACCTCGGCCACCAGGTCGCCGGACGGGTCCCGCACCTCGCCGTCGACGAGGGTCAGCTCCGTCTCCAGCGGCGGTGGCCGACGCAGCGTCACCTCGACCGGTCCGGGCCCCGCCGCGGTGGCGAAGAGCCCGGCGCTCCACCCGCCGTTGCCAGAGCCGGTGGGCCCGTTGTAGCGGGACTCGACGCGCATGGGTGACCTCCGTGAAGCGTGGACCGGCATCGTCGCCGGTCCGTCCCGCAGCCTCGCACGACGGCATCCCGCAGGCATCCGCCGGCCGGCGTTCATCCGTCCGACACCAGCGGTGCCCGCCGATGGCACCCGGGGCCCTTACACAGATCCCATGGCCGTTCTGCATGTCGCTGGCACGCCACTGACGACCAGCGGATACACCCTGCTGATCGCCGACGACCCCACCCAGGTCGCGGCCGCGCAACGCCTGCGCCACGAGGTGTTCGCCACCGAGTTGGGCGCCACCCTCGCACCCGGCGCGGCCGGGTTGGACGTGGACCCCTTCGACGCCCACTGCGACCACCTCATCGTCCGGGAGGACAGCACCGGGCAGGTGGTCGGCACGTACCGGCTGCTGCCGCCGGGGCGTACCGACCGGCGGTACGCCGAGGGCGAGTTCGACCTCGCCGCGCTGGACCCACTGCGCGACGACCTCGTCGAGACGGGCCGGTCCTGCGTGCACCCGGACCACCGCTCCGGCGCGGTGATCAACCTGATGTGGGCCGGTCTCACCCGCTACCTGCACCTGCGCGGCTCCCGCTGGCTCGGCGGCTGCGCCTCGGTGCCGGTCGACGACGGCGGTCGTACGGTCGCCGGGGTCTGGGCCCAGGCCCAGGCCCGGCACCTGTCGCCGCCGCCGCTGCGGGTCCGGCCGCTGCGTCCGTGGTTCGCCGAGCCGGCCGCCGCCCTGACTCCCGCCGCCGAGCCGGCCGCTCGGGTGGCGGTCCCGCCGCTGCTGCGCGGTTACCTGCGACTCGGCGCGTGGATCTGCGGTGAGCCGTCGTACGACCCCGACTTCGGGTGCGCCGACTTCTACGTGCTCTTCTCCCTCGACCGGATGAACCCGCGCTACCTGCGGCACTTCCTGGGCGGGGACGAGCGGTGAGCGTCGCGGCGCACGACCTGTGGCGGCCCTCGTCGGGCTGCGACGACGACTGCCTGCCGGCGACCGGCGAGGTGCCCACGGTGTCGGTGGCCCGCCGGGTGCTCCGGCTGGTCGCGGCGGGCGGCATGTTGCTGGCCGGGGTGGGCGTGGCGGTGCTGCTGCCCGTACTGCCGGCGTCGGAGCGGCAGGCCCTGCTGCGCGCCTGGGCCCGTGGCACCGTGCGCGCCTTCGGCGTCCGGCTGGTGATCAAGGGGCGGCTGCCCCGGCGGCGCGCGCTGCTGGTCGCCAACCACGTGTCGTGGCTGGACATCCTCGCCGTGCTGGCGGTCGCGCCCACCCGGATGGTGGCGAAGCGGGAGATCCGGTCGTGGCCGGTGGTGGGGTTGCTGGCCGCCGCCGCGGGCACCGTCTTCGTGGACCGGTCGCGCCCGCGCGCGCTGCCGGCCACCGTGCGCCGGCTCGCCGACACGCTGCGTGCCGGCCGGTCGGTCGCGGTCTTTCCCGAGGGTACGACCTGGTGTGCCGGGAACGGCGCGGCCGAGTGTCGCCCCGGGGGCGGCTTCCGTCCGGCCATGTTCCAGGCGGCGATCGACGCGGGCGCTCCGGTGGTGCCGCTGCGTCTCGGGTACCGGATCGCGGACACCGGGGCGGGCACCACGGTCGCCGCGTTCCTCGGCGCGGACACCCTGCTGCGCTCGGTGGCCCGGGTGGTCGCGGCCCGGCACCTGGTGGTGTCGGTGACGATCGCCGCCGCGCTGCACCCGGGGCAGGACGCCGACCGGCGGTTGCTGGCCCGGGCCGCCGAGTCGGCCGTACACCTGGTGGCCCCTCTGCCGGCGCGGACCCGGCTGCGGCCGGTCGGCACCCTGCCCCCGGCGGTCCCGACGCCGACGCCCAACCCCGCTCGGGAGCTCGACCTGGCCGCCTGACCCGCCACCCGCCCACTGTCCCGGCACCCGCCCACTGTCCCGGCTCCCCGCCCGCTGTCCCGGCACCCGCCCGCTGTCCCGGCCCTCCCGTCCCGCTGTCCCGGCCCTGCCCGCGGGCCGCGTTCGTCGGCGTCCGAGAGGCCTGTCAAGATCCGCGCAACAACAGGGATGTTGCTGCTTCCCGCGCGCCGGAGGCAGCAACATCCGGGAAACTGCGCGGATCTTGGCGACCGCTGCCCAGATCTCGCGACAGTCTTGTCATATCGCGATGTATCGCGTTACTGTCTTCTCGGGAGGCACCCTCCGTGCCCTCGAGAGGAGCACAGCCATGGCCGGATGGACGGTCGAGACGCCGCAGCGGCTCACCCTGGACGGTCCGGTCACCCGGCTGGACGTCCGCCTCGTGAGCGGACGGCTCAACGTGGTCGCCGCCGACGGGCCGGCCCGGATCGACATCACCGAGGTTGGCCGTCGACCCGTCCTGATCGACCACTCCGACGGTCGCCTCAGCATCCGCCAGGAGCGGGACTGGGGCTGGCCGAACTTCCTGCGCGGCCTTCGGGCGATCCACCGCTTCCCCCGGGTGGACGTCTCGGTGGCCGTACCCGCCGACGTCCTCGCCGACCTGGGCCTGGGCGCCGGCTCGGTGGTCGTCTCCGGGTTGCGCCGGCAGACCACCGTCGACCTCGCCGCCGGCCAGATCACTCTCATGGGGCTGCGCGGCACCACCTTCGCGAAGCTCACCTCGGGGCCGGTGGAGGCGCTCGGGGTGCGCGGCGACCTCACCCTGGAGACCGTCTCCGGGGAGGTGATCCTCGCCGACAGCGCCGCCGAGCGGGTGCGGGCGCAGACCGTCTCCGGCGCGATCACCTGCGATCTCGGTGGTCGCCGCGGCAGCGACATCCGGCTCACCACGATCTCCGGCAGCATCACCGTCCGGGTCCGCGAGGACAGCGACCTCTCCGTCCGGCTGCACACCGCCGCCGGCCGGATCACCAGCGGCTTCCCGCAGGTCCGCAGCTCGACCTTCCCGCTGCCGAACAGCGAGGGGGTGCTCGGCAGCGGTGACGGTAAGCTCTGGGCCTCCGCGACCTCGGGCAGCATCGCCCTGCTCGCCCGAGCGGTCGACGACGATTCCGAGGAGCTGCCGTGACCGCCGTGTTCAGCCACGGACGGCTCCGGCTCTACCTGCTCAAGCTCCTGGACGACGGTCCCAAGCACGGCTACGAGCTGATCCGCCTCCTGGAGGACCGGTTCCTCGGGCTCTACGCGCCCAGCGCCGGCACCATCTATCCCCGGCTGCAACGGTTGGAGGCCGAAGGACTGGTCAGCCACACCGCCGCCGGCGGTCGCAAGACGTACTCCATCACCGACGCCGGCCTCGACGAGCTGCGCCAACGCGCCGGTGAGCTGGCCGCGTTGGAGGCGGACATCGCGGCCTCGGTGGCGGATCTCTCCACCCTGGCCGGCGAGATCCGCAGCGAGGTGCGCGGCTCGACGCGTGACCTCAAGCGGGAGCTGAGCGAGGCCGCCCGGCAGACCCGGCGGGCGCGGTGGGCACCCTCCGCGTCGTCGCACCGACCGCCACCGCCCGACGCGCCACGCGCCGCCCTGCTCGACGAGTTCGACGAGCGGCTGGCCTCGTTCACCGGCGAGGTGAGCCGCCTGGCGCGCGGGCGGCAGTTCAGCGACACTCAACTGCGCACGGCGATCCGGCTGCTCGACGGGGCCCTGGACGGGCTGCGCCGGCTGCTGCGCTGACCGTTCGGCGACTCACAGGATTTTTCCAGGAAGCGTCCAGCGCCGGTGCAGTGAGTTCACCGATGATTGGGCCCATGCCCGCTACCCAGACCGAGGCGCGACTTCTCGTCGTCGAGGACGACCCGAACATCCTCGAACTGCTCTCCGCGAGCCTGCGCTTCGCGGGCTTCGACGTGGCCACCGCGACCAGCGGCAGCGCGGCCCTGAACGCCGCCAAGGACCACCGGCCCGACCTCGTCGTGCTCGACGTGATGCTGCCGGACCTGGACGGCTTCGAGGTCATCCGGATGCTGCGCGAGGGCGGTACGCGTACCCCGGTGGTCTTCTTGACCGCGCGGGACGCCACCGACGACAAGATCCGCGGGCTCACCCTGGGCGGCGACGACTACGTCACCAAGCCGTTCAGTCTGGAGGAGTTGACCGCCCGGATCCGCGCCGTGCTGCGTCGCACCACCACCGGCGAGCAGGCACCGTCCCGGCTCACCTTCGCCGATCTGGAGCTGGACGAGGAGACCCACGAGGTGCACCGCGCCGGGCAGCGGGTCCAGCTCTCCCCGACCGAGTTCAAGCTGTTGCGCTACCTGATGCTCAACGCCAACCGGGTGCTGAGCAAGGCACAGATCCTCGACCACGTCTGGAACTACGACTTCCGGGGCGACGACAACATCGTCGAGTCCTACATCTCCTACCTGCGCCGCAAGGTGGACACCGGGCAGCCCCGGTTGATCCACACCCTCCGGGGCGTGGGGTACGTGCTGCGCAAGCCGGCGGCGTGAACCCGGTCCAGCAGGCGAAGGTGTGGGTCCGCAGCGTGCCGCTGCGGCTCAAGCTGGTCACCTCGGTGCTCACGCTCGTCGCCGTCGCGCTGCTGGTGATCAGCTCGCTGACCGCCTACTTCCTGCGCAACTACCTGCAGGGCCAGGTCGACGGGCAGGTCAGGTCGACCGCCCAGGGCCTCGGCCAGTTGCTCCCGAAGCTGCGCAGCGGTGAGGTCGGCGCGATGCTGCCCAGCGACTACGTCGTCATCGTGGCCGACGAGCAGCAGGTGTACCAGCCCAAATACGACCGTCTCAGCTACGACCCCGACCAACTGCCCGCGTTCCCCACCAGCCGCGCGGGTTTCGAGGCGGAGGAGGGCGAGCCGCAGACCGTCCTGGCCCACAACGGCTACACCCGCTGGCGGGTGTACTACGCCCCCCAGCCGGACGGCTCCGTGCTGGCCGTGGGTCAGCCGCTGACCGACGTGGACCGGGCGGTCAAGCAGCTCGTCTGGATAGACCTCCTGGTCGGTGGCGCGGTGCTGATCATGCTGGCGTCGGTCGGCGCGGCGATCGTCCGGACCAGCCTCAAGCCCCTCGTCGAGATCGAACAGACCGCCGCCGCCATCGCCGGTGGCGACCTCACCCGCCGGGTGCCCGACCCCGAACAGGGCCAGGAGCATCCCACCTCCGAGCTGGGACGGTTGTCCCGCGCTTTGAACGCGATGCTCACCCAGATCGAGGCGGCGTTCACCGCTCGCGCGGCGTCCGAGACAGCCGCCCGTTCGGCGGAGAGCAGCGCCCGGGACGCGGCCGCCGCGGCCCAGACGTCCGAGGCGCGGGCCCGGCGCTCCGAGGAGCGGATGCGGCAGTTCGTGGCGGACGCCTCGCACGAGCTGCGGACCCCGCTGACCACCATCCGCGGCTTCGCCGAGCTGTACCGGCAGGGCGCGGCCCGTGCGCCGGAGCAGACCGCCGGCCTGCTGCGCCGGATCGAGGACGAGGCGGCCCGGATGGGTCTGCTGGTGGAGGACCTGCTGCTGCTGGCCCGGCTGGACCGGGAACGCCCGCTCTCGCTGGCCCCGGTGGAGCTGCCGGTGCTCGCCTCCGACGCGGTGCAGGCGGCCCGCGCGATGGCCCCGGACCGGCGGATCGACCTGGACATCGAGCCCGGATCGGGTCCGCTCGTCGTCTTCGCCGACGATGCGCGCCTGCGCCAGGTCATTGGCAACCTCGTCACCAACGCCCTCACCCACACCCCACCGGACGCCGAGATCCGCCTGCGACTGCGCGCCGAGACCGGCAACCTCGCCGTCATCGAGGTGGCGGACACCGGCCCGGGGCTCTCCCCGGAGCAGTCGGAGCGGGTGTTCGAGCGGTTCTACCGTGCCGACGCGGCGCGGACCCGACGCGCCGACGGCAACACCGGTACGGGCCTCGGCCTGGCCATCGTGGCGGCTCTGGTGACCGCCCACCACGGTTCGGTCGAGGTGGCGGAGACGCCGGGTGGTGGGGCGACCTTCCGGGTCCGGCTGCCGCTGCTGCCGTCGACCGAGGAGAGCGGCGAGTGACTTTCAGCCAACTTCCAGGACGGTTCCAGCTTGGTCGCAGTGCCGGGGGAGAAGGTAGGGACATGACCGAGTTTGAGTCCGACCCGCAGCGCCGGCCGGCCCCCACCGACGCCGAGCCGTCGCACCCCACCGCCGAGCTGCCGCGCGACGAGCGCGCGCAGTCCGACTCTCCCACCACGCCCGTTCCGGTCGTTTCGGCCGACGGGACTGCCACCCCGGCCGCCGCCACCCCGGCCGCCGACGACGCGCCGACCGCGCCGGTCGGCCAGCCCACCGGGTACGAGCCGCCGACCGCCGCGCAGCCCACCGGGTACGAGCCCTCGACCTCCGGGTACCAGCCGGCCGCCGGCCAGCCCACCGGGTACGAGCCGCCGACCGCCGGCGCGTCCGCGCCGCCGTACCCGGTCTCCGGCCACCCGACGCCCGGCCAGCACGGCTACCCGCAGCCGACCGACGGTCGCTACCCGGGTGCCCCCTGGTACGCGGGCCAGCAGTCCGGCTGGGCCGGCGGGGGCCAGCCGGGCGGGGCCTACCCGCAGCACCCCGGACAGCACGCCCAGCACCCGCAGCACCCCGGTCAGCACGCCCAGCACCCGCAGCACCTCGGACAGCACGCGCAGCACCCCGGACAGCCCGTGCCGCCCTGGGGCCCGCAGGCCACGCCGCCCGGTTCCGGGCCCCGACCGGGCCGGATCGCCAAGTTCGCGGGCGCCGGTGTGGCGGTGTTCGCCCTGATGCTCGGCTCCGGCGTGGCCGGTGGGGCGCTCGCGCTCGCCCTCGACGGCGACCGTGGCGGCGTCACCCGCACCTACACGGCAGCGCCGGTGCTCAACAGCGCGGACCTGCCGAAGATCGCCGCCGCCGTACAGGACAGCGTCGTCTCCATCGCCACCGACAGCGGTGAGGGCTCCGGCGTGGTGCTCACCGCCGACGGCTACGTGCTCACCAACAACCATGTGGTCGCCTCCGCGAGCGGGGACACCGTGCAGGTCGTCTTCGCCGACGGCAGGAATGTCCAGGCGAAGATCGTCGGCACCGACCCGAAGACCGACCTGGCCGTGGTCAAGGCCAACGGCGTGAGCGACCTCAAGCCGGCAAAGTTCGGCGACAGCGACGCCATGCAGGTCGGCGACCAGGTCCTCGCGCTGGGTAGCCCGCTCGGCCTCCAGGGCTCGGTGACCGCCGGCATCCTCAGCGCCCGGGACCGCACCATCCGGGCCGGCGAGGGCCAGCAGCAGGACCCGAGGCAGCAGGGCCAGGCGGTCAGCTCGATCTCCGGGCTGCTGCAGACCGACGCGCCGATCAACCCCGGCAACTCCGGTGGCGCACTGGTCAACACCCGGGGCGAGGTGATCGGCGTCAACACCGCAATCGCCACCTCCGGGCAGAGCACCGGCAACATCGGCGTCGGCTTCGCCATCCCGAGCAACAAGGCCAAGGACGTGGCGGGCAAGCTCCAGCGCGGCGAGAAGGTCAGCCACCCGTCGCTCGGGGTCGGTGTCAACCAGGCCGAGGGCGGCGGCGCGCTGGTCGCCTCGGTCACCCCGGGCAGCCCCGCCGAGAAGGCCGGCCTCCAGCAGGGCGACGTGGTCACCCGCTTCGGCGACAAGGCGATCAACGACTCCGACGACCTGGTCGGCGCGGTGCAGGCCGGCAAGGTCGGCGACCGGGTCGAGCTGCACTTCAAGCGCAACGGGGCCGAGAAGACCGCGACGGTGACGCTCACCGAGACGTCCTGACCGACACCACAGAACCTGCCTCCCTCCGGCGGCGGGTGGCGGAGCCAAGGGGGTTGGCTCCGCCACCCGCCGCTTTTTCCACGGCGGTTCACCCGGTTCGGGTGAACCGCCGTCACCCGTGTGCCCGGAAGGCTCGGCGGGCGAGCCGGCGAGCGTACGGGGGTGGGCCGATGAGCACGGTGGATGTCGAGGACGACCAGCGGATCCAGCGGGACGTCCTGGCCGAGCTGGCCTGGGATCCGCAGGTGCTGCCGAACGAGATCGGGGTGACCGTCGACCAGGGGGTGGTCACCCTCACCGGGTACGTCGACGGCGCTGCCCGCGGCTGGGCGGCCACCCGGTGCGCCCAGCGGGTCCGGGGCGTACGCGCGGTGGCCGACGAGATCGAGGTACGGCTACCGGGGACGCCGGGGCGTACCGACGGTGACATCGCCCTCGCGGCGTCCCGCGCCCTCGAATGGGACAGTTTCGTGCCCGCCGAGCGGTTGGACGTCAGCGTGGCCAACGGCTGGTTGATGCTGCGCGGCGAGGTTGAGTTCGGCTGGCAGCGCCGCGCCGCCGAGGGGGAGCTGCGCCGCCTGGACGGCGTACGGGGTGTCACGAACCTCGTCGAGGTGCGACCGTCGACGCCGCCGCCGGACGAGCGGACACGGCAGGACGTCCAGCGCGCGCTGGCGCGGACGCTCGGCGGCGAACGGGTGACGGTGGAGGTGGACGGTGACACGCTGGTCCTCGCCGGGGTGGTCCGCTCGTGGTGGGAACGGGACCAGGTGGAGCGGGTGGCGTGGTCCACGCCGGGTGTGCGGGTCGTGCACGACCAACTCCTGGTCGGCGGGTGAGCGTCCGTCTTGTCCGGTTTATCGGTGGTCGCGGGGGGAACCCGCCGCGAACCATGCCGACCGGGGGACCAACGGGGAGGACTCGTGGCCGTGAACCACCCGCCCGCCGACCGCCCGCCGGAGCGGTCGTTGCGCATCGCGATGGTGGTACCGCCCTGGCTCTCCGTGCCGCCGCCCGGCTACGGCGGCCTGGAACAGGTGGTGGCGGGCCTGGTGGACGCGTTGACCGCGCACGGTCACGCGCTGACGCTGTTCGGCGCCGGCGATCACCATGGCACCGCGGCCAGCGGCTTCGTCTCCACCGTGGCGGAGGTGCAGTACGAACGGCTCGGCGAGTCGCTGCCGGAGCTGGCGCATCTGGCCCGGGTGAACCGCCTGATCACGCCGGCCGACTTCGACGTGATCCACGACCACAGCACGATCGGCCCGCTGGTGGCCGGTCGCCGGTCGGTGCCGACGGTGGCGACCGTGCACGGCAACCCGGTGGGGGAGTACGGCGACGTGCTCGGCGACGCCGACGAGAACGTCGCCCTGGTGGCCATCTCGCACGCTCAGCGTCGACTCAACACGGGTCTGCCCTGGGCCGGCACCGTGCACAACGCGCTGGACCTGCGGGGCTTTCCGCGGAAGACCGAGCCGGGCCCCGGGCCGGTGCTGTGGCTGGCCCGGTTCAGCCCGGACAAGGGCCCGGACGTCGCCATCCGCGCCTGCCGGGAGGCGGGCCTACCGCTGCTGTTGGCCGGCAAGTGCAACGAGCCGGCCGAGCGGCGCTACTACGAGCAGGTCGTCGAGCCGCTTCTCGACGAGGACGTGACAGTCGTCCTCAACGCCGACCGTGCCGAGACCCTGCGGATGCTCGTCGACGCCCGCTGCCTGATCATGCCGATCCAGTGGGACGAGCCGTTCGGCATGGTGATGCTGGAGGCGATGGCGACCGGTACGCCAGTGGTCGCCCTGGACCGGGGCGCGGTGCCGGAACTGGTGCGTCCGGGACGTACCGGGCTGGTCTGCCGCAGGCCTGAGGAGTTGCCCGCCGCGCTGCTGGCCGCCCGGGAGCTGGACCCACGCGACTGTGTCGAGCACGTCGCCGAGAACTTCTCGGTCGAGCGGATGGCGTACGGCTACGAGGAGGTCTACCAGCGCTTCGCCCTCGGCCGGGCCGACGTGCGGCGTACGGCCACCGTCGCGGTGCGCTGACCGCCTCGCCCCGGATCAGACACGTGCCGCGCCCAGTTCGGCGATGGCGGCGTCGAGCCGCTGCGCGTACGCCGGGCTGATCCCTCCCTCGCCGAGCCGGACGGCGACCTTCGCCCGCAGCCGCGCCACCGATGGTGCCAGTTCGTCCTGACCGGAGCTGACGGCGACGAGCAGGTTGCCCAGCGACTGGCGGAGGTCGAGGCCGACATCGCTACGGATCTCCCCGTCGCGTACTCCGGCGTCGACAAGCGCGTTGACGCGGATGCCAGCCTCGGCGAGGGTGCCCGGCCCGGCGGTGGACGCGGCGCTGGGCGGCGCCGACGACCTCGCCGGCGCCGGTTGGAACGGTGCGGTGGCGGGCGGATCGGTCGGCGGCTCGCTGGGTGCGGGCGTGGTCGGGCCGGCACTGGGCCGCACCTGGCGACGCGGCTGGTCGTCGGGGAGCAGGGCAACCCCGGCGAGCGCCACGGCGACGGCCAGGACCACCGGGATCAGGAGCAGCGCCGGACGTCGGAACGACCGGCCGGGACCGTCGCCGGGCAATGTCAGCGGCCGGGCCACGTCGTCGGCGCGTACCACCGTCACGACGCCCGCCCGCGCGGCCGGAGCAACGCTCGGCTGCGGCA
Organism: Micromonospora sp. NPDC005979; assembly: GCF_040614415.1. Classification (NCBI taxonomy): domain Bacteria; kingdom Bacillati; phylum Actinomycetota; class Actinomycetes; order Micromonosporales; family Micromonosporaceae; genus Micromonospora; species Micromonospora sp. NPDC005979. The sequence goes on from NZ_JBEXUR010000021.1 coordinate 13,003, forward strand.
ACGAACCCGACGGGGTCGGAACCGGTACCGCGATGGTGGCGTTCGGCGGGTCGGGCGTCAGCAGGTGACCGCGTAGCACGGTGGCGACCTGCCGGGCCGTCGGCCGGTCGGCCGGGTCGCGGGCGAGGCTGCGCAGGCAGATCCGGGCGACCTCGGTGGGCAGTTCCGGCACGCCGGCCAGCGTCGGCGCGGGGCCGCCGGCGAGCGCGGCGCTGAGCTGTTCCCAGGTGTCCGCCGGGTACGGCACCCGCCCGGTCAACGCCTCGTACAGCAGGACGCCGAGCGAGTAGACGTCGGTGGCCGGCTGGGCGGGCGCGCCGTCGAGGCGTTCCGGGGCGACGTACGCCGGGGTGCCGAACGTGCCGCCGTCCTCGTCCTCGTCCGGTGCGCCGATCCGGGTGGCGATGCCGAAGTCGAGGACCTTCACCCCCATCGCCGTCATCATGACGTTGGCCGGGGTGATGTCCCGGTGCACGATGCCCAGCCGGTGCGCGGCGGCCAGCGCGTCGGCGACCTGGGCGCCCACCTCAACGGCCTCGGCCCATGGCAGTGGCCCCTCGGTGAGCCGTAGCTCCAACTCCTCGCCGCTGAGCAGCTCCATCACGACGAACGAGGTGATGGAGCCGTCCGGGTCGACCGTCTCGCCGTAGTCGTGCACCGACGTCACGTGCGGGTGCACCAACTGGGCGGCGGCGCGCGCCTCCTCCCGCACCATGTCGCGGAACCGCGCGTCGGCGGCCAGCGAGGCGGCGAGCACCTTGAGCGCCACGAAGCGGTCGAGCACCTCGTCCCGCGCGCGCCAGATGACCGACATGCCGCCGGCACCGATCTGGTCGATGAGTCGGTACCTGCGGGCCAGCAAGCGGCCCGGATGCAATGCTGCCTTCACGGATCGCACCTGCCCTCGGGGTGGGAGCGGTATCAGGTTGCGCGAATGTGTCCACCCTGTCAACGCCGACGGTACGGATCGTCGGCGGACGGTGGCTGGGGTGCGCCGACCGTCCGGTGGCGGCGGCTCGTGGGTGGGCGGCGGGCCCGTGCCAGGATGAGGACATGGCTCCGGGACCGGTGGCGTTCGTACTCGGCGGCGGCGGGGTGCTCGGCGCCGTCGAGGTGGGCATGCTGCGCGCCCTGTTCCGCGCCGGCATCCAGCCCGACATGGTGCTCGGCACGTCGATCGGCGCGGTCAACGGCGCGCTGGTCGCCGCCGACCCGTCCGAGGCGGTGACCGACCGGCTGGTCCGGCTCTGGGCGTCACCCGAGGCCAGCGAGGTGTACGGCGACTCGGTCGCCCGGCAACTGCGCCGCTTCGCCGCCCGTACCCATCTGCACTCGCCCCGACCGCTGCGCCGGCTGCTCGAATCCGAGCTGGGCGTGGACACCACCTTCGCCGACCTGCGGGTGCCGTTCCGTTGCTGCGCCGCCCACATCGAGCGGGCCGCCGAGCACTGGTTCACCAGCGGCCCGGTCGTGCCGGCCGTCCTGGCGTCGGCGTCGGTGCCGGGTCTGCTCCCGCCCACGGAGATCGACGGCGCGCACTACATCGACGGCGGCATCGTCAACTCCATCCCGATCGGCGAGGCGGTGGCCGCGGGCGCGAGTCAGGTCTTCGTCCTCCAGGTGGGCCGGATCGAACGGGAGCTGACGCCGCCCCGGCGGCCGTGGGAGATCGCGCAGGTGGCGTTCGAGATCTCCCGCCGGCACCGCTTCTTCCGCGAGATGGCCGCGCTGCCCGAGGGGGTGGAGGTGCACGTCCTTCCGACCGGTGGGCTGAATCCGCGCGACGACACGCCGTGGGCGTACCGGGACATGGCGGCGGTGGGCCGCCGGATCAGCCGGGCGTACACCGCTTCCCGCCGCTACCTCGCCACCCACGTGGAACGTTGATGCCGCTTCCTCCCAGGTGGTTGCGGCGGCTGCTGATCGCTCCCGGCGTGGTGCTGCTCGCGGTCGTCGTGGTCACCACGCTGCCGGTCTGGGCGCTGCTGGCCGCAGCGGCCTCACCGCTGGTCCCGGGCCGGCTGCGTCCCCTGCGGCTGCTCTGGATCGGCTGTGTCTACCTGGTCTGGGACGCCGCGGCGCTGCTCGCCCTGTTCGTCCTCTGGCTGGCCTCCGGCTTCGGTTGGCGTAGCCGGTCGCCGGCCTTCCAGCGCGCGCACTACGTGCTGGCCGGCTGGTTCCTGCGGGTGCTGTTCTGGCAGGCCCGCTGGTCGCTGCGGCTGAGCATCGACGTGGTCGGCACCGACCCGGACACTGCCCTGCCCGGCCGGCCCGAGCTGGTGCTGTGCCGGCACGCCGGGCCGGGCGACTCGTTCATCCTGATCCACGGGCTGGTCAACTGGTTCAAGCGGGAGCCGCGGATCGTCCTCAAGGACAGCCTGCAGTGGGATCCGGCGATCGACGTGCTGCTCAACCGGTTGCCCAACCGGTTCATCGCGCCCACGGCACAGCGTGGCGAGGAGACCGTACGCCAGGTCGGGCACCTGGCCACCGGCCTGGACGACAACGACGCCTTCGTGATCTTCCCGGAGGGCGGCAACTTCACCCCGAGGCGGCGACTGCGCGCCATCGCCCGGCTCCGCTCGCTCGGCCTGGAACGCATGGCGAGGCGTGCCGAACGGATGCGCCATGTGCTCGCCCCGCAGCCCGGTGGGGTGCTCGCCGCGTTGGACGCCGCACCGGATGCCGGGGTCATCTTCGTCGCCCACACCGGTCTGGACCAGATGCTCAGCATCGGCGACGTGTGGCGGGAACTGCCCATGGACAAGCGAATCGTGATGCGGTTCTGGTCGGTGCCGCCGGAGGAGGTGCCGACCGAGCGACAGCAGCGCATCGACTGGCTCTTCGACTGGTGGGCGCAGATCGACACGTGGATCGCCGCCAACCGTGAGGTCTCCGCGTAGGGTGCGCTCGTGGAGCAGATCTGCGTGGTGACGACGGTGGTGGATGCGCGTTCGGTCGCGGACGTGTTGGCGGCCGCGGCCGTCGCCGGGCGGCTCGCCGCCTGTGCCCAGGTCGGCGGTCAGGTGGACAGCACCTACTGGTGGCGTTCCGGGGTGGAGACCAGCACCGAGTGGTCCGTGCAGTTCAAGACCGCGCCGGACCGGTTGGCCGCGCTGGTGGACCAGATCCGGGCCAGCCACCCGTACGAGGTTCCGGAGATCCTCGTGTCCAGGGTGGAGAGCGGGGACCCCGCCTACGCGGCCTGGGTGCACGACCACACCCGACCCTAGGTACGCCTACTCTGGGCCGTACCCCACCGGCTTCTCGATGATGACCGGGTGGACGACACCCGCTACCCCTGCCCCGCCTGTGGCGGCCCGGCCGACCTGAGCGCCGGTTGCGCCGGCTGCCACCGCCCACCGGACCCGACAGCGGCCGAGGTGGTCCGACTCGGCCGCGAGGTGGCTCGACTCGAACCCGAGGTCGAGCGGGCCCGCCGGACGTACACCGAGTTGGCGGGCCTGCTGGCGGCGACCTCGCGGCGGCGTGCCGAGCTGGCCGCCGTCGTGCGGGCCCAGCGGGCGGCGGGGACTCCGGTGGTGCCGGCGACGCCGCTCGCCGCGTCGACGCCAGCGGTGGCCACGCCGGCACCCGGTGTGGCGGAGACCTCGACGCGGACCGTCCAGGGGCTGCTGTTCGTCCTGGGTGGACTGCTGCTCGGCACGGCGGCGGTGGTCTTCACGGCGGTGGCCTGGGCGGCCGTGGGGGTCGGTGGCCGGTCGCTGATCCTGGCGGCGGTCACGGCCCTGGTCCTGGCCGTCCCGCTGCTGGTGGTCCGGCGGGGTCTACGGGGGACGGCGGAGACGTTCGCCGCGGTGGGCCTGCTGCTGGTGCTGCTCGACGGGTACGCCGCCTGGTCGGTGGACCTGGCCGGGGTGTCCGGTTGGCCGGGCACCCGCTACGCCGCGCTGGTCGGGGGGGCCAGCGCGGTGGTCGCCGTCGCGTACGGACGGCTCAGCGGGTTGGCCGGGCCCTGGTTCGCCGCGCTGGTGGCGGCCCAGCCGGTGCTGCCGCTGCTCGCGGTGGAGGCCGAGGTGGGCGCCGACGGCTGGGCGCTGGTGTTGCTCGGGGTGGCCCTGCTCGACCTGGGGGTGCTGGTCGCGCTGCGCGACGGCGTGGCGGGCGCCCGGCTCGCCGGTCGGGTGCTCGCCGGGGTGGGTCACGTCGGTTCGCTGGTCGCCGCCGCCGCGGGTGCGCTGGTGCCGTTGCTGCTGGGGCGGGCGGCGGGTACGCCGCTGCTGGCCGGGGCGCCGTTGCTGCTGGTCGCGGTGACGGGGGTCGGCGCGGCGTGGCTGGTCGGCGGCGCGGCGCTGCGGGCGGTGGCCGGGGGGCTGCTGGTTCCGGTGCTCGCCGCCGCGCTGCTGCGTCCGGTGGGTGAGCTGCGTCCGTCGCTGCTGCTGCTCGCGGCGTCGACGGTGGCGCTCGTCCTGGCGGGGGTGGTGCGGTTGCTGCCGACCGGTTGGCGTGCCGGGCCGCGTGCCGGCGCGCTGCTGGTCGCCGCCGGCACGGCGCAGCTCACCGTGCTGATCACCGGCGCGTTGGCGGTGGCCGCCGTCGCCCGGTCGCTGCCGCCGTGGCACGGGGCCGGCTGGGGGCCGGACCTGAGTTGGGGTTGGCAGGTGGCGCCCGCCGTGGCACTGGCGCTGGCCGCGACCGTGTCGCTGCTGCCCCGACGCATGTGGGCGGTCCTCGCCTCGGCCGGCGCGGTGGCGGTGCTGCTCGCCGTCCCGGCCGGCTGGACGGCGTCGTGGGCGACGGTGGTGGCCGTGGACCTGGTGGGTGGGTCCGTGCTGCTGCTCGCCGTGCTGGCCCGGCCGGCGATCCGACCGGCGATCCTGCTCGGCTGGGCGTCCGGCGGCGCGGTCCTGCTCGGGCACGCGCTGCTGGTGGCGCTCGCCGATCCGGTCGGCGTGACGGTGGCGTTGGGCGCCGCCGGGGTGCTCGGGGTGGCGGTCGCGTCGCGGCGGGGGGTCGGGGCGTACCGCCGGGTGGCGGGTGGGGGTGTGCTGGTCGCGCAGCTCGCGCTGCCCGGCGTCGCCGCGACGGCGGTGTTCGCGGCCGGCGCGCCGCCGTGGTGGCAGGCCCGGGCGGCCCTGGCCGCCGCCGGGCTCTCGCTGGTCGCGGCGCTCGCGGTGCGTCGCCGCCGGACCGACCTGCTCGGGTACGCGGTGACGGGCTCGGTGGTCGCCGCGCTGGCGGCCGGCGTCGCGCCGCTGTTGGCGGCGGGGGACGAGCCGGTGACGCTGTACGCCGCGCTGGCGGCGCTCGGTGTCGCGTTCGTCGCCCGTTGGGGCGACCGGTCGACGACCGGTGACCAGCCGGCCGGGGTCGGAGCCTCCGGGGCCGGGGACCCCGCGGTCGGGGAGCCGCTGCCGGTCGGGCGGCCGGCGGTCACCGGGTCGTCGGTGGTCGGCGCGTCGGGTGTGCTGGTGGCGGCGGGTGCCGTACTGGCGGGGGTCGCGGTGCTGGCCGCGTTGCCGGGGGTGTGGGGGGCGCTGTTCGCGCCGTACGGCATCCCCGGGCCGGTCTGGTCCGGCGCGCCGACCGTCGTCGCCGACCGTGGGCTGCTCCCCGCCGGGCTGGCGCTCGTCACGCTGGCGGTGGCGGCGGTGCTGGCCGGTCGGCGGGTACGCCCACCCGTGCTGGCCGCCGTGCCGTTCGCCGGTGCCGCGCTGCCGGTGCTGCTCGTCGCGGTGGGTGCGCCCTGGCCGGTGTTGCCGGCGGCCACCCTGCTCGCCGGGGTGTCCGCGCTGCTCCTCGCCGCGCTGCGGACGCCTCGACGGGCGCTCGCGTCGCTCGTCGCACCGACGGGGGCGGTGCTGGCCGTGTCCGGGGTGACGGGCTTCCTGGCCACCCGGTCCGGCACGCTCGTGGCGGAGAGCACGCTCGTCGTGGCAGCAGTGGTCGTCGGCGTCGGGGCGCGGCTGGCCGGGGTACGCGTCGCCGGCAGCGTGGCGGCGGTGGGGGCGGCGTGCGCGTTGGCGGTGACGGCACCGCTCGCCGGCGGGCTGCCGGTGCGGGCGGCGGCGTACCCGCTGCTGGGGGTGGCCGTGCTGGTCCTCGCCGTTGCCGCCGCGAGCGGCCGGCGGGTGGTCGTCGGCCGGGTGCTGGACGCCGCCGCGCAGGCGGTGGCGCTGGTGGCGGCGGTGCTCGCCGTCGAGTCGGCCCGGCAACTCGCGACCGTCTGCGTGCTGTGGGGGGTGGCTGTGGCGATGCGGCTGCTGCGACGGGGCGAGCCGGCCGGTCGACGGTGGCGGTTCGCGGCCGTCGCCGCCGGCAGCGAGCTGCTCGGGGCGTGGGTGCTGCTGGCGGCGGGCGGGGTGACCGTGCCGGAGGCGTACACCCTGCCGGCGGCGGCGCTCGCCGTCGGGGCGGGGCTGCTGGCGATGCGGACCCGGTCGGGGCTGACCAGTTGGCCGGCGCTCGGTCCGGGGCTGGTCGCGGCGCTGGTGCCGAGCCTGGTGTCGGTGCTGACCGGGCCGGACCCGCAGCCGTGGCGGCGGTTGCTGCTCGGGGCGGCGGCGCTGGGAATCGTGCTGGCCGGCGCCCGCCGTCGCTGGCAGGCGCCGGTGCTGCTGGGGGGCGGCGTGCTGGCGGCCCTGGCGCTGCACGAGCTGGCCCGTGGCTGGGACCTGCTGCCCCGGTGGATCTACCTGGGCGTCGGCGGGTTGGCGTTGATCGGGCTGGCGGCCACCTACGAGCGGCGGCGGCGTGACCTGGCCCGACTGCGCGGCGTGGTGGCCCGGCTGGGCTGAACCGAAGGCCGGGGGTAGGGCCCGCCCTACCCCCTATCCGGGGGTCTTCAGGGTTACTCAGCGCAACCGTTGCGAGGAGAGTTGACGGTGAGTCCGGACCACCAGGTGCCGGCCAACTGGGAACGGGAGCAGCGATGGCGCTCGGAGCGGTGGCAGAACCGCCAGTACGGCGGCGAGGTAGTGACTACGCACAGTTGTCCCGACGGATCAGTCAGGCCGGCCTCCTGGAGCGGCGCCCTGCCTCGTACGTCGCCCGCCTCGTGCTCACCCTCGGCGCGTTCGTGGCCGGCTGGGTGGCCGTGGTCCTCGTCGGTGACTCCTGGTGGCAGGTGGCGCTCGCGGCCGTCATGGCGGTGGCCACCACCCAGGTCGCGTTCCTCGGCCACGACGCGGGGCACCGCCAGATGTTCCGTCGGCGCTTCCCGAGCGAGCTGGTCGGACTGGTCGCCGGCAACGCCGCGGTGGGGCTCAGCTACGGCTGGTGGGTCGACAAGCACAACCGGCACCACGCCAACCCGAACCACGAGGACGAGGACCCGGACGTCGGCGCGGGTGCTCTGGTGTGGACGTACGAGCAGGCGGTGGAGACCCGGGGCTTCGGCCGGTGGCTGGCCCAGCGGCAGGCGTACTTCTTCTTTCCGATGCTGCTGCTGGAGGGTCTGAGCCTGCACGTGGCGAGCATCCGCGCGATCATCGGCCGGGAGCAGAACGGCCGGTACGCGACACCGATGCGGCACCGCGCGGTCGAGGCGGCACTGCTCGTGGCGCACACGGTCGGCTACGTGGCGCTGCTGCTGGCGGTCATGTCGCCGGGCAAGGCGCTGCTGTTCGCCGCCGTGCACCAGGCGCTGTGGGGCCTCTACATGGGCTGCGCGTTCGCGCCGAACCACAAGGGCATGCCGATGCCGACCGCCGGGGACGAGCTGGACTTCCTGCGTAAGCAGGTGTTGACCTCGCGCAACGTGCGGGGCAGCCGGCTGGTCGACACCGCGCTGGGTGGGCTCAACTACCAGATCGAGCACCACCTGTTCCCGAACATGCCCCGGGCCAACCTGCGCCGGGCGCAGCCGATCGTGCGCGCCTACTGCGCCGAGCAGGGCATCTCGTACGCGGAGACCGGGCTGGTCGAGTCGTACCGGCAGGCACTCGGCCACCTGCACGAGGTGGGCCGGCCGCTACGCGGCTGACCGGGCGACGGCCGGTAGGGTCTGGTCATGGCAGACCTGCTCACCGCGGACGCGGTGCGGAAAGAGCTGGGCGGGTTGTCCGACTGGTCGGGCGACCCGACCGGCATCGGCCGTACCGCCCAGCTTGGCAGTTTCCCGGACGCCATCGCGGTGGTGGACCGGGTGGCGGCGGTGGCCGAGGAACTCGACCACCATCCCGACATCGACATCCGATGGCGGACCCTGACCTTCCGCTGTGTCACGCACTCGGCCGGCGGGGTCACCCTCCGGGACATCGAGCTGGCCAGGCGGATTGACGACATCGTCCGGAGCGCGGCATGAGATTCGAGATCAGCAAGGTGCTCGACGCCATCGAGGGGCGGGTCTGCACGGACCCGTCGCTGGCCCGGGCGGTGCTCGACCTGGCCGAGATCATCCGCTACCAGGACATCGACGGCGGTCGGCCGGCGAGCCTGCTGCGCCTCGGCATGGTCATCGACGCGCTCTCCCGCGAGCTGGAGGAGGACAGCGTCCAGGTGTACGCGGTGGTGCACCGCGCGCTGCTCTCCGACGCCGACCTGACGTCCAACGAGCGGATGGTGGTCCGCCGCTGGGCGGACGACGGGCTGGTCGAGGTGCTCGACAATCCCGGTGACCGGATGCTGGAGGTGGCCGACCTGCTGGGCGTGCCGGTGCTCACCCGGGTCCGTTTCGACGGGCTGCGTGGACGGTTCCCGTGGCTGGTCGAGCAGCCGGGTCGGGTGGTCGCCCCGGTGCCGGGCGCGGGTGGCCCGGCGTTCATCGCGCACGTCGGCGGCGGGCACGCCCCGGTCGCCGGCAAGCGCTCGCCCACCGGAGCGAAGCTGCTGGCCCGTGAGTGGCGGTGCCCGGAGTCGGGGTGCGCGCTGTTCGGCGGCGGTGGTGGGGGTGGCGCGTTCGCCGACCTCGCCGGCGGCGCGGACCGCAGTCCGGCCGCGCAGCCGCCGCCCTCGCTGCGCAACGGCGTACCGACCTGCCCCCGGCACGGCGCGCGGCTCGGTGACGTGGGCCCGCGTCCTCGTACGGAGGTGCTCGCGGTACGCGTCGGCGGCCTGGTCCGGCGGCGGTTCGTGCTCAGCGAGGAGCAGCCGGTGGTGGCCGGCCGGGCACCCGAGCAGGAGGGCGGGATCATGCTCGGGCAGTGGCTCAACGACGAGGCCCGGCGGTGGATCAGCCGTGGTCACGTCCACTTCGAGCTGCGGGTCGGCGAGGTCATCGTGACCGACATCAGTACCAACGGCTCGGGCATCCGACCGGCCGGCTCGATGGCCGAGTCGGACCGGATCCCGCTCGCGCCGCAGCAGTCCCGGGTCCTGGGCGAGAACGACATGATCGAGCTGTATCCAGGCGTGCAGATCGGCCGCGCCGAGGAGTTGCCCACCGGCGCCCCGTTCACCCCCACCTCGGTAATGGCCGAGGCCCCCACCATGGCGATGCGCCTACCCCGCCCCTGAAGCGCGAGGCGGGCGTCGTCGCCGACGCCCGCCTCACACACGTTCCGGGCTACGCGGCCAGTACCTCCGCTAGCGTCGTGATGGCCTGGTCGATCTCCTCTTCGGTGATGACCAGGGGCGGGGCTAGCCGGATCGTGGAGCCGTGGGTGTCCTTGGCGAGGATGCCGCGCTCCATCAGGCGCTCGCACGCCTCGCGTCCGCTCATCAGCGCCGGGTCGATGTCCAGACCGGCCCACAGGCCTCGGACACGTACGCCGACGAGGCCCTTGCCGACCAGCCCTTCCAGGCCGGCCCGCAGCCGCTCGCCCAGCTCGGCCGAGCGGCGCTGGAACTCGCCGGTCGCCAGCAGCCGTACGACCTCGGTGGCCACCGCGCAGGCCAGGGGGTTGCCGCCGAAGGTGGAGCCGTGCTGGCCGGGCTTGAGCACGCCCAGCACGTCGGTGTTCGCGGCCACCGCGGAGACCGGCACGATGCCGCCGCCCAGCGCCTTGCCCAGCAGGTACATGTCGGGCACGACGCCCTCGTGGTCACAGGCGAAGGTCCGGCCGGTACGCCCCAGACCCGACTGGATCTCGTCGGCGATGAACAGCACGTTCCGCTCGGTGCAGACCTGGCGGACGCCCGGCAGGTAACCCTCCGGCGGCACCACCACGCCCTGCTCGCCCTGGATCGGCTCCAGCAGCACGGCGACGGTGTTCTCGTCGATCGCGGCGGCGAGGGCGTCCAGGTCGCCGTACGGCACGACCGTGAACCCCGGGGTGTACGGCCCGAAGTCGGCGCGGGCGTCCTCGTCGGTGGAGAAGCTGACGATGGTTGTCGTCCGGCCGTGGAAGTTGCCCTCGGCCACCACGATGTTCGCCTGACCTGCCGCCACGCCCTTGACCTGGTAGCCCCACTTGCGGGCCACCTTGATCCCGGTCTCCACGGCCTCGGCCCCGGTGTTCATCGGGAGCACGAGGTCCTTGCCGCACAGCTCGGCCAGCTCCCGACAGAAGTCGGCGAACTGGTCGTGGATGAACGCGCGGCTGGTCAGCGTCAGCCGGTCGAGTTGGGCGTGCGCGGCGGCGATGAGCTGCGGGTGCCGGTGGCCGAAGTTCAGCGCCGAGTAGCCGGCCAGGCAGTCCAGGTAGCGCTTGCCGTCCACGTCGGTGAGCCACGCGCCCTCGGCCGACGAGATCACCACCGGCAGCGGGTGGTAGTTGTGCGCCGTCCAGCGCTCGGCGTCCCGGACCGCTCCCGGCGTACGCAGCTTGTCGTCCACGATCACTTGCTTGCCTTTCCCTGACGGAGTCGCAGCGTGCAACACTTCGGTCCGCCGCCGGCCTTACGCAGCTCGGACAGGTCGACACCGATGGTTTCGTAACCCCGGTCGCGCAGCTTGGCGGCCAGGTCGGTGGCCTGCGCGGGCAGCACGACGTGCCGTCCGTCGCTGACCGCGTTCAGGCCCAGCACCTCGGCGTCGGCCATGGTGGCGTGTACGGCGTCGGGGAAGAGCCGGCGCAGCACGGCCTGGCTGCCGGGGGAGAAGGCCTCCGGCAGGTACGCCACGGTCCGCTCGTCGAGGACGGTCAGCGCGGTGTCCAGGTGGTAGAAGCGCGGGTCGACGAGCTGCATGGTGATCACCGGGTAGCCGAAGACCTCCTGCAACTGGGCGTGCGCGGCGTGGGCGGTCCGGAAGCCGGTGCCGGCCAGCAGGTGGTCGCCGGCCAGCAGGACGTCGCCCTCACCCTCGTTGACGTGCTTCGGGTCGTACATCTCGAAGCCGGCGGCCTCGAACCAGGCCCGGTAGGCCGGCGCCTCGTCGGCGCGCTGCGGGTCGCGGAACTGCACGGCCATGGCCCTGCCGTCGATCACGGTGCCGCCGTTGGCGGCGAAGACCATGTCGGGCAGGCCGGGCACCGGAGTGATCTCCTCGACGGTGTGGCCCAGGTCAAGGTACGTCTGGCGAAGCTGCTCCCACTGCCGGACGGCCAGCGCGGCGTCGACCGGCGCGCTCGGGTCCATCCAGGGGTTGATGGCGTAGTCGACGGCGAAGTACGTCGGCCGGCACATCAACAGGCGCTGGCTGGTGGCGTCCATCGTCATTGTCCTGCTCCCAGGGGTCGGGCGCGCCCGGCCACCGTGGCCCACGGGCTGGCGCCGTTGCTCAACGTTATGCGGCGTCAGTGAAAGGATCCACCACCGAGAGTTGCGCAGGCCGTAGATCCGTTGCGTCTGATGGCTGTTCAGCTGCGATTCGTTGCGTGGATGGGCCGGCCAGTGCTGGCCGGTGCTCCGGGTCAGCCGCGCCACCGCTGTGCGACGACACCGTCCGCATGCCCGTGACGTCGCCCGTGGGCGCGACACCGTCCGTGCGCGGGCCGGCGTGGCCCCGGGGGGCGAGGGTACTGAGCGCGTCCTTTGCTCTGCTTCAGCGGAGGCAACACCCGCTGTCCGGTAATCGGACACACGGTGTTGCCTGGGTTGAAGCAGAGCAAAGGACGAAAGGAGGGGGGAGGGGGGAGGCAGAGCAAAGGACGAAAGGAGGGGGGAGGGGGGAGGCAGAGCAAAGGACGAAAGGAGGGGGGAGGGGGAGGAGTGGGGAAGGGCAGGAAGAGGCGGGGAGGGACCGCAATGCGGGAGTTGAGGGAGGGGGAGGGGCGCGGGTACGGGCGATGTCCCTCGCTGGAGACGGCCGGCGCGGGCCCCGGACACACTTCAGGGGCGGCGAATCGCCGCCCCTGAAAGGGTGTCGCCCTGCTGGTGAACCACCGTCGGGCTGCCGGCGAACCGCCGGCTCTTCGCCGGTGCACCACCGGCGAGCGGAACAGTGCCCGCTAGAAACGATCCACAAACTGTGAGTCAAGCCACTCGCGGAGGCGCTGCACCCAGTCGCCGTCCGTGGTCGGCCAGACGAACTGACCGGTCATCGCCAGCACGCCGACCACCACGGCCGCCAGGCCGATGAGGATGCCGAACAGCGCGTCGGTCTTGCCGGCGACGTGCCGGCGGCGGGTCGCCATCAGGCCGAGCACCGACAGCACCGCGCCGAACGCGCCGAGCCCGATGCCGTACCCGGCCAGGGTGCCGCTCAGCACGAACAGCGCGCCGACGACGGAGACGATCAGGCCGAGGGTGGCGAGCAGGCTGGCCCGCGGCTTCGGGCCGCGCGTCACCGGCTCCGGCTCGGTGTCGCGAGCGGGGGTCGTGTCGACCGGACGGTCGGTCACGTCGGGCCGCCGGGTCGTCGTCCGGCCGAGGTCCGTGTCGCGCTCCGGCCGTCGGGTCGTACCGTCGAGGTCCTTGTCGCGCTCGATGGTCGGAGCCGCGACGGTCGCGGCGGCGGCACCCGAGCGGGCAACGTCGGACCGGCTCTCACCCTCCGTCGTGCGAGCGGTGTCGGTCTCCGCCGGCCGGGCGGTGGCGGCGCGGGCCACGGCCGCGCGCTCCGCGGCCCGTCGCTCGGCCTCGCCGGCGCGCCCGGTCCGTCCGGCGGTCGCGGTGGCGTCGCCGGTCGCCGTGGTGCTGCGGTACGTCGTCTGGTCGGCGTCCCGGTCGGTCACGACCGGTCGGCTGTCGTCGGTCCGGCCCGTCTCGGTGACCGGGGTATCGGGACCGTCAAGGCTCTCGTCCCGCGTCGGCGTCTGCTCGGACCGCCGGGACAGCGAAGGAATCCTGACCACTACACACCTCCTGTTGAATGCGTGGTGGCCGACGTTCAGGGGTGGCACCCACGCGCTACGACCCCCGAAATACCCACCTCGGCGTTTCCTGACACCGATTCCGGGTACGGCCCGCCGATCAGGCGCGGATCGGCCGGTCGATGGCCCGCAGCACCCGCAGCCCGGCGCGTCGCACGTACACCTCCCGCTTGTCGACGGCCAGGCCCTTGTCGCTCAGGACGTAGCCGGTCAGCCAGACCCACCCCTCGTACGTCGGTCGCGGGTCCACGCTCACCAGTCGCAGGCGCAGCGCGCGGTCGCCGGAGAACTGCACCGAGCAGGCCGCGCCGATCAGCAGGAGGTCGCCGGTTTTCAGCTCGGTCACGTCGGCCAGTGCCCACGGTTGATCGGGATGCGGTGGCGGGCCCGGCAGGGCAGGTCCGCGCCGCAGCGGCACACCCTGCGCCAGCGTGCCCAACTCCAGACAGGTCGATGCCGGCGGGCGAGGGTCAGCGCGGTGACCAACAGATATTCGTTGTACGACACGCGCTGCTCCTTGACCAATGCCGCCCCATTTGTTGGTGACTCGAATAAGGGACAGGGTGTTCCATGCTGGCCCCCTTGTGCAACGTCACCCGCCCCCATAGCCTCGATTCGTATCGACGCACGCGGAATGCGCAACAAATGCGTGCGAGGCGCAACGATAAATGTTGCAGGAAGGGCGAGGTGATGTTGCATGACGGATGCAACAGTGGGGTCGACGGTCCCTCGGCGGCAGCTCGGGCGGCTGCTCACCCAGCTCCGCGAGGACGCCGCGGTGACGTTGGACGCCGCTGCCCAGGCGCTGGACTGCTCGCGGCAGAAGGTGTGGCGTATCGAGAAGGGGCTGGTTCCGGTGCGGGTCGTGGATGCCCGCGCGATGTGCGCTCTCTACCAGGTTCCGGAAGAAATGAGAGACATTGTGGCGGCGCTCGCCAAGGAGACGCGCGCCAAGGGGTGGTGGCATTCCTACGGCGATGTCGTCCCGTCGTGGTTCTCGCTCTACGTCGGCCTGGAATCGTCCGCTTCGACTCTGCGGCAATATGACTCGGAGCTGATCCCGGGCCTCCTGCAAACCCGCGAGTACGCCAGCGAGTTGTTCCGCCGCAAGAACCCGACCATGAGCGCACAGGATCGGGATAAGCTGGTGGAGCTGAGATTGCAGCGGCAGAGCATCCTCGTGCGCCGACTGCCCGCCGCGCCCGTCCTGCGGGTCGTCCTGTCCGAAGCGGTGCTACGGCGCACGATCCCCGACCGGCGGGCGATGGTGGGGCAGTTGCGCCACCTCCTCGCCGTGGCCACGCTGCCGAACGTGAGCCTGCGAGTGCTGCCGTTCGCCGCCGGCCCACCCCTGGCCAGCGAGACCGGCACCTTCGTGCTGCTGGGCTTCCCGCAGCCCCTTGGGCGGGCGTCGACCGAGCCGACCACCGTCTACCTGGAGAACATCACCGGCGCGCTCTACCTGGACAAGCCGGCCGAGGTGACCGCCTTCGAACAGGTCTGGTCGGACCTGGAGACGCTCGCGTCCACTGAGGCAGAATCAGAGAAAACGATCACATCGATCATCGAGGAGCATCATGACTGACCTCGCCCGGGCCCGCTGGCGCAAGAGCACCCGCAGCGGCGGGAGCGGCGGCAACTGCGTCGAGGTGGCCGACAACCTCCCCGGCGTGGTGGGCGTACGCGACAGCAAGGACCCGACCGGCCCGGCGCTCACCTTCACCCCGGCCACCTGGGCGACGTTCGTCAACGGCGTGAAGGAGCAGCGCCAAGCCTGACCAGGCCCTTCCCGGCACGGCTGGCTATCCTTGGCACCCGTGCCAGAGGGACACACGATCCACCGCCTGGCGGCCCGGCACGCCGAGCTGTTCGCCGGTGACAAGCTGCACGCCGCCAGCCCGCAGGGCCGCTTCGCCGACGGCGCCGCGCGGCTCTCCGGCACCGTCCTGGACAGCACCGAGGCGTACGGCAAGCACCTGCTGCACCACTTCGCCGACGAGGTGACCCTGCACGTGCACCTGGGGCTGTACGGCAAGTTCACCGACGGATCAGGGACGCCCCCCGAACCCGTCGGCCAGCTGCGGCTGCGACTGGCCAGTGACCGGCACTGGTTGGATCTGCGCGGTCCGACCGCCTGCGAACTGCTCACCCCGCCCGAGGTCGACGCCCTGCGGGCCCGGCTCGGCCCGGATCCGCTGCGCGCCGACGCCGACCCCGAGCGGGCGTACGCCCGGATCTCCCGGAGCCCGACGCCCCTCGCGGCGCTGCTGCTGGACCAGTCGGTGGTGGCCGGCACGGGGTTGATCTTCGTGACCGAGGCGCTGTTCCGGGCCGGGCTGCCGCCCACGATGCCCGGTCGGACGCTGACCCGGACCGGCTGGGACGCCCTCTGGGACGACCTGGTCGCGCTGATGCGGCTCGCCCTGGACCACGGTCGGATCGACACCGTCCGCGACGCCCACCTGCCCGAGGCGATGGGTCGACCGGCGCGCGTCGACCGCCACGGCGGCGAGGTGTACGTCTACCGCCGCGCCGGCGCGCCCTGCCACATCTGCGGCACCGAGGTCAGTCGCGGCGAGCTGGTCGGCCGCAACCTCTACTGGTGCCGTACCTGCCAGGCCGGCTGACCCTCGGCGTCAGTCGTTTCCGAGCAGCCAGCGGACCACCTCGACCTGGTGCGCGAAGACGACCTGGTCGGCGATGCTCCAGGCCAGGCAGTGGCCGACCGTCCAACCCCGGACCCGGTCGACGTCCAGCCCCAGGTCGGCGCTGAGCCGGTCGAGCCGGTGCCGGACGGCGGCCGGCGAGTGACCCAGCTCCGGACCGCGTACGAGGGGCACCACCGAGAACTCCCGCTCGCCGATCAGCGGCTTCGGGTCGATCGCCAGCCAGGGGGCGCGCTCGGCGGCGAGCACGTTGCCGGCGTGCAGGTCCTGGTTGACGAGTACCTGCTCGCCCTGGCTCGCCGACAGGTCGACCAGCAGGGCGAGCGCCGCGTCCAGGAGTCGCCGCTCGTACGGCCGGCCGGCCCGTTCCCAACTGCGCGGCATCCGGTCGAGCCAGCCGGCGGCCTCCTCGGCGAGCGGGGTGAACGGCGTGCCGGCCGGTCGCCAGAGTCGGGGGAGCAGGTCGACCGCCGCGTCCAGCGCCCGGTCCATCGGCAGCTCGTGCAGGGGCGTACCGGGTCGGCAGCGCTCCACCAGCAGCGCGCGCCGATCGACGTCGTGGGCGAGCAGCCGGATCGCGCCGTCGCCGGCCCAGTGGGCGAGCGCGTGGGCCTCGTACCGGCTGTCCTCGTCCGGGAACTGGACCTTGAGCACGGCCGCCGTACCGTCGGGCAGATCGGCGGGGAGCGCCACCGAGGCGTACGCGTACCGGAACGGCGGACCGAGCCGCAGCGACCACCGCTCGGCGCACTCGGCCACCAGCGTCGGCAGCGCGGTCAGCCAGGCCCGGCCCACCGCTGACGCTCGTACCCAACCAAGCCCCTCGGGCAGTTCCATCCCGCCATCCTGCCCGCGCCCTGGGTGGGTGACATACCGGGTGGACACCGGATCGGACATCCGGGAGCCTGTCGTGATGCGACCGGGGCCGTTCTTACGGGAGAGCCTGCGGCGCGCCGGGATGAGCGATGTCGTCGCCGTCGAGCCGGCGGCGGGCGGGCTCGCGGCGCTCGCGGGCATCGCCACCCGCCGGGACGCGCCGCCGGTGTTCGTCAAGGCGTTCGCCGAGCCGCCGGCCGACGACGTCTTCCCCGCCGAGGCCGACGGGTTGGCCGCGCTGCGCGACCTGGGCGGCGTGCCGACGCCCGAGGTGATCCTCGCGGACCGGGACGTGCTGGTGCTGTCGCTGCTGCGGCCCCGGCCGAGCACCGAGGCGTTCTGGGAGCGGTTCGCCCAACAGTTGGCCCACCTGCATCTGAGCACGACGCATCCGAGCTTCGGTTGGCACCGGGACAACTGGCTGGGGCGTCGCCGACAGGTCAACACCTGGAACGACGACGGGTTCGCGTTCTTCGCGCAGCACCGGCTGCTCCGGTGGCTCGGCGAGCCCCGTGTCGACGCCGCGCTCGACCGGCAGGACCGGGTGGCGCTGGAACGGCTCTGTTCGCGGCTGCCGGAGTTGCTGCCGGACCGGCCCGCGTGCCTCACGCACGGCGACCTGTGGGCGCAGAACATCCTGTCCATGCCGGACGGGGAGCCGGCGCTGATCGACCCGGCGGTGTCCTACCTGTGGGCCGAGGTCGACCTCGCCCACGTCTGGACGACGTCACCCCCGCCCGAGGCGCGGCGGTTCTTCGACGTCTACGCCGAGCTGACGTCGCTCGATGCTGATTGGCGGGCCCGGATGGCGATCGTCCAATTGCGACAGCACCTCGCGGTGCTGGCCCAGTTCGACGACGATTGGGGCGCGGGCGACCAGATTCGCGCCACACTCGCCCCGTTCCGCAGCAGGACATGACCCGGGAGGCCGTGTGACACCCGACGACGAGAAGTTCCTCCGCCGCGCCGTGGAGATCGCCAGCCGGGCCGGGGCGTCCGGCGAACGGCCGTTCGGCTCGTTGCTGGTCGACGCGGACGGTGTCGTCCTCATCGAGGACCACAACACCGTGGTCTCGGATTCGGACATCACCGCCCACCCGGAGTTGAAGTTGGCCCGCTGGGCCGCCCGGGAACTGTCCGCCGAGGTGGCCGCCGGCACCACCATGTTCACGAGTTGCCAGCCCTGCCCGATGTGCGCGACGGCGATCGACCGCTCCGGCCTCGGCCGGGTCGTGTACGCGCTCTCCAGCGAGCAGTTCGAGGAGGTCAAGCCGGCCACCCCGGCGCTGCCTCCGGTGCGCTACGAGGGGCCGGCGCTGTTCGAGGAGGCGCGTCGACCGATCGACGACCACTACTAGGCACGGGACGCGAATTGACAGTGAGCCGGCGGTCGGAGCAGGGTTGAGGGGTGACAACGATGTCAACGGGCAAACGGGATGATGTTCCTCATGATCCTTGTTGCGCCGTACCCCCTTCGGTCGACCAGCTCCGGGCGTACCGTTAGCGGGTTTGCCGGCGCGGACCCGGTCCGTCCGCCGATCCTTGCCGTATGCCCCTTCGCACCTCGACGGTGACCAGCTGAGATGACCGACGCGCCCCGCTTCGACGCCGAACCGACCCCTGCCCCGGCAGGGGTGCCCGACCTGCCCGACCTGGGCGGGTTCCTCGCCGACCAGACCCGCACGCTGCTCGACACGGCCCGCCGCTCGGTCCGACCCGAGGGTGGCTTCTGGTGGCTGACCGACGACCGCACCCCGGACCGGGGTGAAGCCGTCTACACCTGGATCACCTGCCGGATGACCCACGTGGCCGCGCTCGCCCACCGCAACGGCGACCCGGATGCCGCCGCCATTGTCGACCACGGCGTCGCCGCGCTCGACACGCTGCTGCGCGACGACCGGTACGGCGGCTGGTTCAACGCGGTCGACCAGCAGGGCGCGCCGATCGACGAGCGCAAGGCCGGGTACGACCACGCATTCGTGCTGCTCGCCGCGTCGAGCGCCGCCCGGGCCGGACGACCCGGCGCGGACCGGCTGCTCGCCGACGCGCTCAGCGTTGTCCTGGACCGGTTCTGGGACGACGAGGCGGGCGCGGTCCGCGAGTCGTGGAACCGGGACTGGACGGTCACCGAGGACTACCGGGGCGCGAACAGCAGCATGCACATGGTCGAGGCGTTCCTCGCCGCTGCCGCCGCCACCGGGGACACGAGCTGGACCGACCGGGCGCTACGGATCGCCACCCACCTCGTGCACACGGAGGCCGCCCGGCACGACTGGCGGCTGCCCGAGCACTTTACGGCCGACTGGACGCCACTGCTCGACTACAACCGGGACCAGCCCGCCGACCCGTTCCGGCCGTACGGCTCGACGATGGGCCACTGGCTGGAATGGGCACGGCTGCTGCTCGAACTGGAAGCCGTCCTGCCCGAACCGCCGGGCTGGCTGCTCGCCGACGCCCGTACCCTCTTCGCCGCCGCCCTGCGACGTGGCTGGGCGGTCGACGGCGCGGACGGCTTCGTCTACACGATCGACTGGGACGACCGGCCCGTGGTCCGCTCCCGGATGCACTGGGTGCTGGCCGAGGCCATCGGCGCGGCGGTCACCCTGCACCGCCGCACCGGAGACGCCGTCTACGCCGACTGGTACCGGGTCTTCTGGGCGTACGCGTGCCGCTACCTCATCGACGGCACCGGCTGGCGGCACGAGCTGGACGCGCGGAACCTGCCCGCCGACACGGTCTGGCACGGTCGACCCGACGTGTACCACGCGTACCAGGCGGTGCTGCTGTCCCGCTCGGCCGACGGCCTCGGTGGCCCCGGCCCGCTCGCCCCGGGCACGGTGACCGCATGATCGTCGTGGCGGGGGAGGCCCTCATCGACCTGGTGGTCACCGCCGACGGGGAGCGGGCGGTCCCGGGCGGTTCGCCGGCGAACGTGGCGGTCACCCTGGCCCGGCTCGACCAGCCGGTACGGCTGCTGGCCCGCCTCGGCCCCGACGAGTACGGCCGGCAGATCGCCGACTACCTGGCGGCCAACCACGTGGACCTGCGCTGGGCCGTCCGCGCGCCCGAGCCCACCTCGGTGGCGGTCGCCACCCTGGACGCCACCGGACAGGCCAGCTACGAGTTCCGGCTCGACGGTGCGGCGGACTGGCAGTGGACGCCGCAGGAACTACCCGACCTCGCCGACTCCTCGGCGACGGCCCTGCACACCGGGTCGCTCGCCCTCGCGCTCGCCCCCGGCGCGCAGGCGCTGGAAGGGCTGCTCGCCCACGAACGCGACCGCGGCGGGCTCACCCTCTCGATCGACCTCAACCTGCGCCCGAGCATCGTCACGGACCGGGCCGCCGAGCAGGAGCGGGTACGCCGGCAGGTGCCCCTCGCGCACCTGGTCAAGGCCAGCGACGAGGACCTGGCCTGGCTCTACCCGGACCGGTCGATCGCCGACGTGATGGCCGAGTGGCGCGAGGCCGGAGTGTCCTGCGCGGTGGTGACCCGCGGTGGTGAGGGCGTATGGCTGCTCGCCCCGAACGGGGTGCTGCACGAGCAGCCGGCCGTACGCACCACGGTGGTGGACACCGTCGGCGCGGGCGACTCGTTCACCGGTGGCCTGCTCGCCGCGTTGGCCGACATCGACGCTCTCGGCGACCGGCCGACCGAACGGCTAGCCGCCGTGACCGAGCAGCAGTGGACGACGGTGCTGCGCCAGGCGGCCACGGTGGCCGCCCTGACCTGCGCCCGCCGAGGCGCCAACCCCCCAACCCAAGCCGAAGTCAAAGCCCTCCTGGCAGCCCCGCACTAAACCCACCACCCCACCCACCACCCCGCCCGCCCCGCCGCCCCCGCCCCGCCCCGCCCCGCCCGGTCGATCATGGACTTGTGGTGGGCGTTCCGTGGTGCTTTGCGGCTTACGCGAGGCACCACAACCCCATGATCGACGCAGCCAGAACTCCGAGACCTCCGCGATCTTGCACTTTCTGTCCCGACAAGACCCCTAGACCTGCGCAAAACGGCGACAGAAACTGCAAGATCGGCGAGGGCGAGGGCGAGGGCGAGGGCGAGGGCGAGGGCGGGGGCGAGGGCCAGCCTGAGGGCTAGGGGAGGCCTCGGTGTAGGAGGCGGGTGGGGAGGACTGTCGTCGACGGTGGGGAGTCGTCTCCGGCGATCCGCTCGAAGAGGCGCTCGGTGGCCACCCGGGCCAGTTCGCGCGTGTCGTAGGCGACGACGGTCAGCGGTCGGGGCATCAGGTGGGCCAGTTCGAAGTCGTCGAAGCCGACCAGCGCCGCGTCGCTGCCGCGGCGGTGCAACTCCTGCAACGCGCCGACCGTCAGCCGGTTGTTGCCGCAGAAGAAGGCGGTGGGCGGGTTCGGGGAGTCGAGCAGCGCGCCGACCGCCCGCCCGGCGTCCTCGGGGGCGATCAGGCGGTCGCGGACCAGTGACTCGTCCGACTCGATGCCGGCTGCCGTCAGGGCCGTACGCGCGCCGACCAGCCGCTCGCGCATGGTGGGCACGCTCGGCGCGCCGAGCAGGAGAGCCACCCGCCGGTGCCCCTCGTCGAGCAGGGCCTCGACCCCAGCCCGGCCGCCGCCGGAGTTGTCCAGCAGCACGGTGTCGGCGAGCAGCCCCTGCGGTGGCCGGTCCAGGAAGACCACCGGCATGCCCAGCTCGACCTCGCGGCGCAGGAACGAGTGGTCCGGGCCGGCCGGTACGACCAACAGCCCGTCGACGCGGCGCTGGGTGAAGTCCTGCAGGACGGCGCGTTCGCGCTCGGGATCCTCCTCGGAGGAGGCGGTGATCAGCATCGTCCCGTGCGCGGCGGCGATCTCGGCGGCCACGCTCGCGATCGTGGCGTAGAACGGGTTGGCGATCTCCTCGATCAACAGCCCGACGGTGGCGTTGAGCTGCCGTGAGCGCAGGTTGCGCGCGATGTCGTTGCGCCGGAAGCCCAACTCGGTGATGGCGGCGAGCACCCGGCCGAGCAGCTCCTGACCCACCGGCTCGTCGTTGACCACCCGGGAGACCGTCTTCAGGCTTACTCCGGCGTGCCGGGCGACATCGACCATGGTCGGACGTCGGCGCGCGGCGGACCTGGTCGGGGTCTGGGTCACGGGGTGGACCTCCACGGCGGGCGCGGGTCAGCGATCGAGCGCGGCGAGCGCGTCGACCGCCTTTCGGGCGGCGATCAGCACCGGATCCCAGACCGGCGCGTACGGCGGAGCGTAGCCCAGGTCCAGTGCGGTCATGTCGTCCACGGTCATGCCGTTCCACAACGCGACGGCCAGAGTGTCGATCCGCTTGGCCGCCTCGGACCAGCCGACGATCTGCGCGCCGAGCAGACGGCCGCTGGGTCGCTCGGCGATCAGCTTGACGGTCATCGGTCGTGCGCCGGGGTAGTAGCCGGCCCGGTTGGTCGACTCGGCGATCACCGAGATGAAGTCGAAGCCGGCCGCCGAGGCGTCCCGCTCCCGCAGACCCGTCCGACCGACCTCCAGGTCGCAGACCTTGGTCACGGCCGTGCCGATCACGCCGGTAAAGGTGGCGTACCCGCCGCCGATGTTGATGCCAGCGACCCGGCCCTGCTTGTTGGCGTGGGTGCCGAGCGGGATGTAGACCGGCATCCCGCTGACCCGGTGCAGGGTCTCCACGCAGTCGCCGGCCGCCCAGACCCCGGGAAAGCCGGGGACCCGCATCCGCCGGTCCACCCGGATCGCGCCGGTCGGTCCGAGCGGCAGCCCGGCGGCCTCCGCGAGCCCGACATTGGGGCGTACGCCCAGACCCAGGACCACGACGTCGGTCGGGATCGGGCCCTCGGCGGTGACCACGGCGGACACCCGGCCGTCCCGCTCTTCGAGGTCGGTCACCGGCAGGCCGCTGCGGATGGTGATGCCGAGGCCGCGCATGGCCTCGGCGACGAGTTCGGCCATGTCCTCGTCCACCGTCGACATGGGTTGCGCGGCCTGCTCGACGAGCGTGACGGACAGGCCCCGCTGGATCATCGCCTCGGCCATCTCCACGCCGATGTAGCCACCGCCCACCACCACCGCCCGGCGCGGCTGCGGGTCGGCGTCCAACCAGTCGCGCAGCGCCGCGCCGTCGTCGAGGGTCTGCACCCCGAACACGCCGGCGATGTCCGAGCGCGCCCACGCCGGCTTGGTCGGTGTCGCACCGGCCGCGTACATCAGCTCGTCGAAGCGTTCCCGAATCTCGCCGCCGTGGTCCAGGTCCCGTGCGACCACCTCGCGGCGTTCGAGGTCGATGGCCGTCACCTCGTGGCGCATCCGTACGTCGATGTCGAACTTCGTACGGAACGTCTCCGGCGCGCGCGCGATCAACTCCTCCGGGCCGGACACCACGCCGCTGATCCAGTACGGGATGCCGCAGGCCGAGTAGGAGGTGAAGTGGCCCCGCTCGAAGACCACGATCTCCAGGTCGTCCCGGTCGCGGCGGCGGCGTGCCTGGGACGCCGCCGACATGCCGGCGGCGTCCCCGCCGATGACGATCAATCGTTGCGCCACAGGATCATCCTGTCACGCGGCGCTCAGCCGCGGGTCTGTCGCGCCACGTCCTGCACGACGTCGACGAGCCGTCCGGTACGGGCGTACACGGCCCGCTGCCGGGCCGCGCCGGTGCCATGGCGGCGCAGCCCACCCAGCAGGTCGGACACCTCGGCCCAGTCGCCGTGCCGCTCCAACGCCGGCCGCAGCCGTTCCACGAACTCGTCCAGCAACTCCCACGCGGGACGCAACTCGCCGGTGGTGACGTCGACGCCCTCGCCTTCCAGGCCGTCGTGGGCGGCCCGCCAGTGCGCGCCGACCAGCAGGTGGTGGTCGGTCCGCAGCGCGGGCCGGCCGGCCTCGACGTCGTCCATGGCGGTGGCCACGAGCGCGCGGACCAGCGCGGCGACCAGCACCGCGTCGTCCACGGTCGGGCAGACGTCGCCGATCCGCAGCTCGACGGTCGGGTACTTCGCCGACAGCCGGGCGTACCAGTAGAGCATCCCCTCGTCCAGCATCACCCCGCTGGAGATCAACTGGCGGATCAGCCGCTGGTAGTGCTCGTGCGACTCCAGGAAGGGCGTGGGCGCGACCGACGGCCAGCGCTCCCACTCCACCGACCGCCAGCTCGCGTAGCCGGTGTCCTCGCCACGGGAGAACGGCGAGTTGGTGGTGACGGCGTGCAGCGTCGGCAGCCACGGCCGGACGTGGTTGAGCACCTGCACGCCGGTCTCCGGATCGGGGACGCCCACGTGCACGTGCATGCCGTTGTTGCCGGGACCGGGTACGAGCAGCCGGAACCGCTCGATCATCCGGTCGAAGCGGGGCTTGTCCACGACCGGCGGCACCGGGCCGTCCACCGGGCCGGTGCCGATGGCCAGCAGCCGTACGCCGGCCCGCTCGGCCGCGTCGGCAAGGGCCTTACGGAGTACGCCGAGGGAGTGCCGGATCGAGGACAGCTCCAGCCCGGGCGGCGAGCCGATCTCGATCTGGCTGGTCTGGAACTCGCGCTCGACCTGACCGCGTAGCTCCGCCGGGACCTGCTCCAGCACGAGGTCGACGGCGGGCACCGCGGCGCCGGTGTGTGGGTCGACGAGCAGGAACTCCTCCTCGACGCCAACGGTGAGCACATCGGTCCCCGCAGTCGTCCCGTGCGCCTCCGCCACCTGCCCCGTCATCGCGCACCACCGTCCGTTCTGCCGCCCGCGGTCCGTCCGCGCCGGTCGGACGAGGGTTACCCACGGTGGTAACGCCCGGAAACGTGGTGACGGCACGGCGTCTCCGGCGTGTCGGCCGGACCGTCGGTGATCCGCCCGGGGGGCGTGACACCGGGTCCTATGCTGAGCCCGTGCCGGTGCTGCTGGGATTCCTCTGGGCCGCGTGGATGTCCGCGTTCGCCCAGCTCGGCATGCTCGCCGATCGTCCGGCCGACCTGCTCGCCGGGGCCGCCCTGACCGCCCTGGTCCTCGTCGCCGCGCTGCTCGCCGCGCGCCCGCTCGGCCCGTCCCGCGCACCCGGTGTCGCGCGACGCTGGGCCGGGCTGCGGGCCCGGGCCCGCAGCCGGCGGACACCCCGCCAGATCGATCCGGACGCCGCCGGACGACCCCGCCCCCGCGCACCCGGACGCCCCCGCGCCGCGTAGCGACACCTCGCCGCGCGGCCGATCCCACCGTCATCGGTCCTACGTGCCGTCCAGGACGGCTCCAGGACCCACCGGAATCGGACCGAGGGGTTTCCCATGCTCGCCTTCGCACCACTCTCCACCGTCGTCGGCGTCGCCGGCAGCGCGTTGTCCTGGCTCACCGATCTGCTCGAACCGCTGGCCGACGGCACGGCGACCGTCGCCGCCATCGTGCTGCTCACCGTCGCCGTCCGGCTGCTGATCACACCGCTGACCGTCGCGCAGGTCCGCGGGGAGCGACGCCGCGCGGCGCTCGCCCCGCAGGTCCGCGAGCTACAGCAGCGGTACGTCGACGACCCGGCGACCCTCCAGCGCGAGGTGTTCGCGCTGTACCGCTCGGCCGGCGCGAATCCGGTCGCCGGCTGCCTGCCGCTGCTGATCCAGGCGCCGTTCCTGCTGGTCCTGTACCGGCTGTTCGCCACCGACGAGGGTGGCACGGGACTGCTCGACGAGCGGCTGGCCGGCGTACCGCTGGGTCATCACCTCAGCGACGGGTTGGCCGGCGCGGCCGGACCGCTCTTCGCCGGCCTGCTGGTCCTGCTGCTGGCGCTGGCCTGGTGGTCGTCACGCCGGGCGCGACGTGCGTCGGCCGCGGTCGGCACGGTGGCCGGCACGCCCACCGAGGGGCCGGGGGCGGCCACCCTCGGTCGGCTGCTGCCCCTGCTGCCGTTCACGACCGTGGTGGTGGCGCTGGTGCTGCCGCTCGCCGCGGTGATCTACCTGGTGACGACGACGGCATGGTCGGCGCTGGAGCAGGTGGTGCTGCGCCGGCCGCAGGCAGCGCCGGCGCCCGCCGTAGGGCATCAGGTGCCCTGATCGCGGCGAGGACGCGGATCAGCGACCGGCGGTCACCGACCGCCGGTCGTCGCGTTGCCGGCGACGGCGGATCTTGCGAGCCACCCAGCTGACCACCATGACGACGAAGACCGCGCCGATGGCGTAGTTGAACCAGTCGCTGTACCGCTCGACGTTCTGCCACCGGCTGCCCAGCGCGTAACCGGAACCGACGATGAGGGCGTTCCACACGCCGCTGCCGATCGTGGTGAGCAGGACGAACTGGCCCAGCGGCATCCGGTTCGCCCCGGCCGGGACGGAGACCAGGCTGCGGACCACCGGCACCACCCGGCCGATCAGTACCGCCCAACGACCGTGCCGCTCGAACCAGCGGTCGGCCCTCTCCAGGTCGTCGCGGTCCACCAGGGGGATGCGGTCCAGCCAGCGCTTGAGTCGTTCCTCGCCGAGCGCCGCGCCGAGCCAGTAGAGCACCAGCGCGCCGACCAGCGAGCCGACCGTCGCGGCGACAATGACGAGGACGACGTTGAACTGACCCTCGTGGGCCAGGAAACCCGCCATCGCCAGGACGATCTCGCTGGGGATCGGCGGGACGATGCTCTCCAACGCGACCAGCAGGGCCACGCCGACCGGACCCATCGCCTCGATGACGGACGCCACCCATCCGGTCAGGCCGGTGAACTCGGAGGGGTCACCAGTCTGGGCGTACGCCATTGGTCATCCTTCCGACGGGCCTACGGGGGGATCGGGTTGTGATACCCAATGATCGGCGCGGCACACCTGCGGGTGATCGGCGCCACGGACGGGTTCAGCCCTCCGGGTGCAGCGCGGTGTCGGCCGGGCCCTGTCGCCAGGCGGTGAAAGCCACCGTGAGGCCGCCGCGCGTCGGCGCGCAGCAGAACGGACCGGCCACCGCCTCGGCCTCCGGGTCCAGCGGGGCGAGTCGGACCAGCCGCCACGGCGCGTCGGCCACCCGCGCCCTTACGGTCAGCGCGTCACCGGCCCGACTGACCCGCACGGTCACCTCCTGACCCGCCCACCCCGGCACCGGGGCCACCGACCAGTCGGAGAACTCCCGGGTCACCACGGCACCGAGCTGCGACTCGCCGTCGCTCACCTCGACACCCGCCTTGACCCACGTCCGCTCGTCCACCCGGACCAGCACGCCGGCCTGGTCGAACTGCGCGGAGAAGTCGAGCCGGAAGCTCACCTCCATGGCCGCACCGACGGGTAGCGGCGCGAGCAGCGCCGGTCCGTTGTCGTGGACGAAGCCGTAGCTGGTCCGCCGCCAGAAGTCGGTCTCCGCCCCGGCTTCGACGAGCAGCTCACCGGCCGGACCGTGTTCGGCGCGCACCGGCGGGTGCAACCACCGGCCCCGGGACCAGTCCAACTCATCGCTCGGCGGTACGAGGTCGGTCTCCATGCCGGGCAGGGTACCGACCGTCGCCGTCCGTCAGGTTTGCCGTGGAGATCAACTGGAGAGATTTTCGCGGCATGGGTGACCGTTGGTACTCCGAAGCCGTCGTCTACTGCCTCGACATCGACACGTACGCCGACTCCGACGGCGACGGTGTGGGCGACATCCGTGGTCTGATCGGCCGGTTGGACTACCTGGCCCGGCTGGGCGTGACGTGCCTGTGGCTGCACCCGATCCACCCGTCGCCGAACCGCGACGACGGGTACGACGTCACCGACTTCTACAACGTGGACCCCCGCTTCGGCACCCTCGGTGACTTCGCCGAGTTGCTGCACCAGGCGCAGAACCGGGGTATCCGCGTGATCATCGACCTGGTGGTCAACCACACCTCGGACGAGCACCCCTGGTTCCAGTCCGCCCGTTCCTCGCCCGACTCGCCGTACCGGGACTGGTTCGTCTGGTCCGACACCGAGCCGGACGACCGCCACCAGGGCATGGTCTTCCCCGGGGAGCAGAAGGAGACGTGGAGCTACGACCGCACCGCGAAGGCGTGGTTCTACCACCGCTTCTACAAGTTCCAGCCGGACCTGAACTTCGCCAACCCGGAGGTCCGGGCCGAGGTCAAGAAGATCATGTCGTTCTGGCTCCAGCTCGGGGTCTCCGGCTTCCGGATGGACGCGGTGCCGTTCATCATCGAGCTGACCGAGCCGGGCAACCCGGACTCCCCGAAGGACTTCGAGTTCCTCACCGAGATGCGCCAGCACGTGCAGTGGCGGCGCGGGGACGCCGTCCTGCTCGCCGAGGCGAACGTCGAACCGGACCAGCTCCCGACGTTCTTCGGCGACGCCAGCGGCTCCGGCAACCGTATCCACATGCTCTTCGACTTCATGCTCAACGGCCGGCTCGTGCTCGCCCTCGCGCGGCAGGACCCGGAGTCGCTGATCGAGGCGTTGCGTGACACGCCGAAGCTCCCGGTTGGTGGGCAGTGGGCCACCTTCCTGCGCAACCACGACGAGATCGACCTGTCCCGGTTGACGACCGAACAGCGCAACCAGGTGTACGCCGAGTTCGGCCCGGACGAGAACATGCGCATCTACGACCGGGGCATCCGCCGTCGGCTCGCCCCGATGCTCGGCAACGACCGGCGGCGCATCGAGCTGGCGTACGCCCTGCAGTTCTCCCTGCGTGGCACTCCGGTGCTGCGCTACGGCGAGGAGATCGGGATGGGCGAGGACCTGTCGCTGCCCGGACGGGAGGCGATCCGTACGCCGATGCAGTGGTCGTACAAGCCGAATGCCGGCTTCTCCACGGCGGATGCGGAGAAGCTGGTCCGCCCGGTGATCGACAAGGGCGAGTTCGGCTACCAGAACGTCAACGTCACCGCCCAGCGTGGCGACCCGAAGTCGCTGCTCGCCTGGTTCGAGCGCATGATCCGTACCCTTCGGGAAGCCCCCGAGATCGGCTCCGGCTCGACCACGCACATCGACGTGGCCGTGCCAGCGGGGGTGCTGGCGCACCGGGCGGACGGGCCGACCGGCACGATGGTCTTCCTGCACAACCTGGGCACCGACGACGTCGAGGTGGACCTGAGCAGCCTCGAAGCGGAGGCTGACCTGCCGATCGACGTGCTCACCGACCGTGGCTACGGCGAGCTGGGCAAGCTCGGCGCGGTGAAGGTCTCCGGGTACGGATACCGGTGGATTCGCCTATGCCGGGGTCGGGGGTTCTGAGGCTAAGCTCCTCCGATCACCCCAAAGTTACCCGGAGGTAATCATGTCGGAGGAGCAGCGCGTCGCCATCGTCACCGGAGCCGCACGCGGTATCGGTGCCGCCACCGCCCGGCGGCTGGCCGCCGACGGAATGGCGGTGGCGGTCGTCGACATCGACGAGGCCGCCACCAAGGAGACGGTGGACGCCATCGCCGGCGCGGGCGGTCGTGCGCTCGGCGTGGGCGCCGACGTGTCCGACCGCGACCAGGTCGGGGCCGCCGTCGAGCGGGTCGCCGCCGAACTGGGCGCTCCCACCGTCCTGGTCAACAACGCCGGCGTGCTGCGCGACAACCTGCTGTTCAAGATGACCAACGCCGACTGGGACACGGTCATGGGCGTACACCTGCGCGGGGCGTTCCTGTTCAGCCAGGCCGCTCAGAAGCACATGGTCGACCGCAAGTGGGGGCGGATCGTCAACCTGTCCAGCACCTCCGCGCTGGGCAACCGGGGGCAGGCGAACTACGCCGCCGCCAAGGCGGGCCTCCAGGGCTTCACCAAGACGCTCGCCATCGAGCTGGGGCCGTTCGGGGTGACCGTCAACGCCGTCGCGCCCGGCTTCATCGTCACCGACATGACGGCGGCCACCGCCGCTCGTATGAAGGTCGACTTCGAGGACCTCCAGAAGCACGCCGCCGCCGAGATCCCGGTGCGCCGGCCGGGACGCCCGGAGGACGTCGCCCACACCATCTCGTTCCTGGCCAGCGAGGGCGCCGGCTTCGTCTCCGGCCAGGTCATCTACGTGGCCGGCGGCCCGCGGGCCTGACCCCGTCGCTTCCGTCCCGCGGCCCGGCCGGTCAGGCCGGGTCGCGGCGGGTGCGCCAGAGCCAGAAGAGGCCCAGCACCGGCAGGACGAGCGGGATGTAGCCGTACCCGCTACCGAACTGCGACCACACCGTCTCGTCGGGGAAGAGGGCCTTGTCGGCCAGGCTCAGGATGCCGACCGCGACGACACCGACCAGCTCCACCGAACAGCACACCAGCGCCACCCGTCGACCGGTGTGCCCGGCCCGGGCCAGACCCACCGCGGCCACGATGTAGATGAGCGCGGCCAGGGCGGAGAGCAGGTACGCCACCGGCGCCTCGTCGAACTTCGTGGCGATCTGTAGGCCCGCCCGGCTCGTCGCCGCGATGGCGAACAGCAGGTAGACCGCGATCAACAGACGGCCGGGGCCGGAGTTCGTGCGCTGCCGGGCCGGACGAGTCTCAACCACCGAGGACCTCCCAGGTCTGCTGCAACCGCACCACCACGACCGGCGTCACCAGGCAGACCGCGCAGACGATCGCCGACCCCCACCGGGTCGGTTCCATCCGGGCCAGCACCCAGGCCAGCGGTGGCAGGCAGACCAGCGTGACCAGGTAGCCGAAGAACGCCCCGGGCTCGCCCGGCCGGTCGCCGCCGCCGACCGCCACCAGGGCCAGCACCCCCAACGCGAGCAACACCAACTCGAGTACGGCCAGACCAGCGAACTGCACCCGGTCCGGCGGCCGGTGGCGTACCGCCGCGACCAGCGCCCACCCGGCGACGAGCAGCGACAGCACGATCGACACCGTCGCGAGGAACCCGTCCACCGGCGAGCCGGCCGCCGCGCTGGTCATCGGGCCCACCCGGTCGTCGCCTCGGTCACCGGCACAGCCTACTAACCGTCGTAGTAAGCAGCTCAGGCTCCCCGCCCGGCATGCTCCCCGCCCGGCACGCTCCCCGCCCGGCACGCCCTCGGCCGCCGCGCGAGCAGGGCACCTCCCACCGCACGTCCTTTGCTCTGCTTCACTCCAGGAAACACCCGGTGTCCGATTATCGGACGTCGGGTGTTTCCTGGGTTGAAGCAGAGCAAAGGACGTCACCCACCCCCGCGCCCCCCGCTCGGGAGGCCGCAGGAGGCGCGGGAGGCTGCGGGAGGCGCGGAGCACCAGATCCTCCGGTTGGCGACCCGCCATCGGCGTGGCCTGCGGGGCGACTAGCGTGGATCAGGTCCGTGGCGTCGCCACGGTGAGGGAGACGGCGGAGGTACACGTGCTGCGGTTCGGCTTGTTCGGCACCGGTCACTGGGCGATCGAGACGCACGGGAAGGCGCTGCACGCACACCCGGACGCGGAACTGGTCGGGGTGTGGGGGCGTAACCCGGAGCGGGCCTCCGCGCTGGCCGAGCGGTACGGCGTGCCCGCGTACGCCGACGTCGACGCCCTCATTGAGCAGTGCGAGGCCGTCGCCGTCGCGCTGCCGCCGGACGTGCAGGCCGACATCGCGGTCCGGGCCGCCAACGCCGGCCGGCATCTGCTGCTCGACAAGCCGTTGGCGCTCAGCGTGGACGACGCCGACCGGGTGGTCGCCGCCGCCGAGGCGTCTGGAGTGGCCTCCGTGGTGTTCTTCACCCAGCGGTTCCAGCCGAACGTCACCGCGTTCCTCGCGTCGACCGCCGCCGCCGGTGGCTGGCAGCACGGCCGCACCACGGCGTTCGCGTCGATCTTCCAGGACGGCAGCCCGTACGGCGGCTCGCTGTGGCGTCGCGAGCACGGCGCGCTCTGGGACATCGCCCCGCACGCGCTCTCGATCCTCCTGCCGGTGCTGGGGAGGGTGACCCAGGTGGCCGCGATGGACGGCCCGAGCGGGATGGTGCACCTGCTGCTCACCCACGAGGGCGGCGCGACCAGCAGCGCCTCGCTCTCCCTCGACGCGCCGACCGAGGCCATGGCCCGGGAGTTCGTGTTCTACGGCGAGAACGGCATCGAGACCGTGCCGCACGGCGAGAACGACGCCGCGACGGCGTTCGGCGTGGCGATCGACCAGCTCGTCGAGCAGGTCCAGTCCGGTGCCCGCGACCATCGCTGCGACGTCCGCTTCGGCCGTGAGGTGGTCACGATCATCGCCGCCGCCGAGTCGGCCCGCCAACAATCCCGCACGATCCCCCTCCCCTGAACCCGTCCCACCCTCCCCACCCTGACCCCCTCGGTCTGGGATCTGGGCGGCCGGAGGGGTGGGTGTTAGGTGGGGGTTGTTAGGGCGTCGGTTAGTTCTTCGGGGTTGTCGAACTGTTCGGGTGGTAGGGCCTGGAGCAGGTGCAGCATGGTCGTGTCGGCGCCGTTCTCCTGCGCCCAGCGGACGAGGTCCTCGCGGGAGACCGGGTAGTCGAGCCCGGCCAGGTACTCCTGCAACTGCACGCCTGACACGGTCATGTCGGTTGGCTACCCGCTCGTGTGAGGCGTACACGCTGACGGCGTGTCGGCTCGCGACGCGCCGACGGTTTGTCGGCGCGAGCGCCGGGTAGCCGCTGCCATGCTGGTTCAGCGGCTCGGCGCACCGAGCGACTTCGACCCGTTGCTGGAGCGCGTTCGGGACGCCCGGGTGGTGATGATCGGCGAGTCCACGCACGGCAGTTACGACTACTACCGGCTCCGTGAGCAGTTGACCCGTCGGCTGATCGCGGAGTGCGGCTTCTCGTTCGTGGCTGTGGAGGGCGACTGGCCGGACTGTGACCGGGTGCACCGCTCGGTCACCGCCGCGCCCGGCGGGGCCCTCGATCCGCAGAGCGCGCTGGAACGCTTCGAGCGGTGGCCGACCTGGATGTGGGCCAACGCCGAGGTGGCGCGCTTCTGCCGATGGCTGCGGGCGTGGAACCTGCAACGGCCGGAGGGTGAGCGGACCGGGTTCCACGGGCTCGACGTCTACAGCCTCTGGGAGTCGATGCAGGCGATCTTCGACTACCTGGGGGAGGAGGACCCGACCTCGCTGGAGGCGGCGCAGGACGCGTACCGGTGCTTCGAGCCGTACGGCAAGCGGGTCGAGGAGTACGGCGCGGCCAGCCGGTTCGTCTCCGCCCGGTGCGAGGAGGAGGTGGTCCGGCTGTTGGCGCGTACCCGGGAACAGGCCATGTCGGACGGCCCGGACCGCTTCTCGGCCTGGCAGAACGCGGAGGTGGTGGCCGGCGCGGAGCGCTACTACCGGGCGATGGTGGCCGGCGGTCCGGACTCGTGGAACATCCGCGACACCCACATGCAGGACACTCTGGACCGGCTGCTGGAGCGCTACGGCCCGGACGCCCGAGGGATCGTCTGGGCGCACAACACGCACGTGGGGGACGCGCGGGCCACCGACATGGCGGCGGACGGGATGGTCAACATTGGTCAGTTGGCCCGCGAACGGCACGGCGACGACGCGGTGGCGCTGATCGGGTTCGGCACCTACCGGGGCACGGTGATCGCCGCTCCGCGGTGGGGCTCGCCCTCGGAGGCGATGGTGGTGCCGCCGGCACGGGAGGGCTCGGTGGAGCGGCGGCTGCACGAGCTGATGCCCGAGCGGGCGGTGCTCGTCTTCGGCGGCGACGACCAGCCGGGTTGGGTCACCGAGCCGGCGGACCACCGGGCGATCGGAGTGGTCTACGACCCGTCGTTCGAGTCCTGGGGCAACTATGTGCCGACGCGCCTGGCCGCGCGCTACGACGCGTTGATCTGGTGCGACGAGACGACAGCCCTGCACCCGCTGGCGGTTCCCGCCGTCCCCGGCGAGATGGAGACGTACCCGGCCGGCGTGTGACCGGGCCCGCGCCGATCATGGAGTTGTGGTGCCGGACGAAGTGCCCAAGTCAGGGCGCGACGGGCACCACAACTCCATGATCGACCAGGCTGGGGGCTAGACCCTTGTGGGTTCCTGCGCCGTGAGGTGGTCGCGGAGGCCTTCGCCTTCGATGTCGACGTTGGGCAGGGCGCGGTTCAGCCAGCGGGGCAGCCACCAGGCGCGGTCACCGAGCAGGGACATCACGGCCGGGACGATGGTCATGCGGACCACGAAGGCGTCGATCGCCACGCCGATGGCGAGCGCGAAGCCCATCGACTTGATCACCGGGTCGTCGAGGAAGACGAAGCCCCCGAACACCGACATCATGATCAGCGCGGCGGCGGTGACCACCCGGGCGCCGTGCCCCATGCCGCTGATCGTGGCCGCCCGGGCGCTCTCGCCGTGTACGAAGTCCTCCCGCATCCGGGACACCAGGAACACCTCGTAGTCCATGGCGAGCCCGAACAGGATGCCGATGAGCAGGATCGGCAGGAAGCTGATCAGCGGGCCGGGCGTGTCCAGGCCGACCAGGTCGGCGAGGTGCCCCTGCTGGAACACCGCCACCGTGATGCCGAACGTGGCGGCGACGGTGAGCAGGAAGCCCAGCGCGGCCTTGACCGGCACCAGCAGCGAGCGGAACACCAGCATCAGCAGCAGGACCGACAGCCCGACCACCAGCAGCAGGTAGACCGGCAGCGCGTCGGAGAGCTTCTCGGAGACGTCGATGCCGATCGCGGTGACGCCGGTGAGCAGGACGTCCGCGCCGCGGATGCCGCTGACCGAGCCACGGATGTCGTGCACCAGCGTCTCGGTGGCCTCGTCGGTCGGGCCGGTCTTGGGCACCACGCCGAGCAGCGCCGTCCGGCCGTCCGGGCTGAGCTGCGGCGGCGCCACCGCGAGGACGTTCTCGGTACGTTGCAGCAGCGCGGTGACCTGCGGTACGGCGGCCGAGGTCGCCTGGGCGTCGTCGCCGGCCACGACCACCGCGAGTCGGCCCGTGAAGCCCGGGCCGAAGCCCTCGACGGTCAAATCGTTCGCCATCCGGGCGGGAGAGCCGACGGCGGCCGTCGCCGCGCCCGGCAACGCCAGCCGCATGTCGGGCGTGGGCAGCGCGAGCAGCCCCAGGCCGAGCAGCCCGACCAGGATGACGGGTACGCGGAAACGGGTGACGAACCGGGCCCAGCGGAAGCCGAACCGGGTGCGGTCCTCGGCCGGGGCCGGCCGGTCGAGGTCCGCGTCGGTGCCCGGCGTGCCCTCGTTGGCGAGCGCCCGCAGCCGGCGGGGGAGCACCCGGCGACCGGCGAAGCCGAGCAGCGCCGGCTGCAGGGTGATGGCGACGAGGACGGCGACGGTGACGGTGCCGGCGGCGGCGAGACCCATGACGGTGAGGAACGGGATGTCCACCACGGCCAGTCCGGCGAGCGCGATGACGACGGTGGCGCCCGCGAAGACCACGGCGGAGCCGGCGGTGCCGACGGCCCGGCCGACCGCCTCGTCCGGCGGCAGGCCGTCGAGCAGGTTCTGCCGGTGCCGGGAGGTGATGAACAGCGAGTAGTCGATGCCCACGGCGAGGCCGAGCATCAGCGCGAGGATCGGCGCGGTGCTGGTCAACTCGATGACGCCGCTCAGCGCGAACAGGCCGGCCATGCCGACGCCCACGCCGATCAGCGCGTTGAGCATGGTCATGCCGGCGGCCACCAGCGAGCCGAACGTGATGATCAGGACGATCGCGGCGACCAGGACGCCGAGCGCCTCGGTCGAGCCGATCTCCGGCTCCCCGCCCAGCACCTCACCGCCCGGTGCGACCTGCCAGCCCTTGGCCTTGGCGGCCGCGCCGACCTCCTCGTACGCGGTCTTCTGCGCGTCGGTCACCTCGTCCGCCCCGGTGGCGAACTGGACCTGCACCAGCGCGTACCGGCCGTTGGGTGAGACGGCGCCGACCTGGAGCGGGTTGACCGCGCCGACGACGCCGGGCAGCGTCCCGGCCTGCTGGACCAGCTCCTGCACCACGGCCTGGCCCTCCGGGGTGGCCAGTTGGCCGTCCCCGGGCGCCTTGAGAGTGATCGTGCCGGTGGCGCCGCTGGCTGCGGGGAACTGCTCGCTGAGCAGGTCCAGCGCGCGCTGGCTCTCGGTTCCGGGCATGGTGAAGTTGCTCGCCGTCGGGCCGCGCAGGGTCGCCGCGGCGAGGCCGGCACCGACGAGTACGACGAGCCAGAGCGCGACGACGAGCCGTCGCCGGCGCAACGCGCCCCGGCCGAGCCGGTAGAGCAGGGTGGCCATCAGGAGTCCTTGTCCTCGGTCGTGGGTGGTTAGGGCTGGGGTGTCCCGACGGGTTCGACGGCCCGCCGGGCGAGGGTGAGCAGGGCGGGGCGCAGCTCGTCGTCGGGGATGTCGACGAACTCGGCGCACGCCTCGGAGATGCCGGCCAGCAGCACCAGCGCGGCGATCCGGGCGCCGGGACGGTCGGAGTGGCCGGCCAGCGCGTCGCGCAGCCGTTCGGAGATCTGCTGGATGTGGGCGAAGGCCGGCTGGCACAGCAGCTCCGGGAACTCGCCGCGCAGGACGGCGATCTCCCGCCGGAACCGGACCGCGAGGTCGACGAAGCCGACCGCGGCGACGTCCTGGGCGGCCGCGCCGGTCAGGCCGCTGAGCTGGTCGTCGAGGTCGGTCAGCACCGTGATGGCCGGTGCCATCAGCTCGGCGAGCAGGGCTTCCTTGTTGGCGAAGTGGTAGAGCACGGTGGCCTTGGAGCAGCCGACCTCGCGGGCGATGTCCTGCAACGAGGTGCCCCGGTAGCCGGTCACCGCGAACCGTCGCGCCGCTGCCGCCAGGATCTCGCCGTGCGTCTCGGACACCGCTCTCGCCATCACCGGTCCACCTCCGTGAACCAGCATGCCTGACCGATCGGTCAGACCCTGACCGATCGGTCAGACGAACCGGGTGGCGTTCCCCACACCCGGTTTCCGTCTAGTCCGCGTGCTCCGCGTCGTACCTGGTCCGCGCCTCGGCGATCGCCCGGCGGTGCCGTTCGGCCCAACTCGTCAGGGCCACCAGCGACTCGTACAGCTCCAGCGCCATCGGGGTGGCCACGTACTCGACCTTGGGCGGCACGGTCGGATAGACCGTGCGGTGCAGCAGGCCGTCGCGTTCCAGGTTGCGCAGGGTCAGCGTGAGCATCCGGCGACTGATGCCCTCGATGTGCCGTTCCAGCTCGGTGAAGCGCACCGGTCCGTGCGAGGCCGCCACCAGGATGCCGATGCTCCACTTGCCGCCGACCCGGTCGAGCACCTCGCGGACCGTGCAGGCGCGCGCCTGCCCCGGAGTGAAGGGCACGTTCCCGGGTGAGCAGGTCAGCTCGGCCTCCACCAGGGCGGACACATCGCTGTTCCTCTGGGACACGACAGTGCCTCCTTCCGCTCCCGCTCATGGTCACAGACGATGGCGTCGGTAACAAACCGTGCACCAAGGAGGATTCCGTGGATCGAGCGACCCCGTCCCGCTGGCCGGCGCTGCTGGTGCTGTGCGCCGGCAGTCTCATGATCATTTTGGATGGCAGTGTCGTGTCGGTGGCTCTGCCCGCCGTGCAACGCGACCTGGGCTTCACCGCCGCCGGGCTGGCCTGGGTGGTCAACGCCTACCTGGTGGCGTTCGGCGGGCTGCTGCTGCTCGCCGGCCGCCTCGGTGACCTGCTCGGCCGACGCCGGGTATTCCTGGCCGGCGTCGTGCTGTTCACCGTGGCCTCGGTGGCCTGCGCGGCGGCCGGCAATCCAGCCCTGCTCGTCGGCGCGCGGTTCGGCCAGGGCGTCGGCGGCGCGCTGGCCATGGCGGTCAGCCTCGGCATGATCGTCCGGCTCTACCCCGAGCCGGCCGAGCGGGCCCGCGCCATCGCCGTCTACAGCTTCACCGGGGCGGCCGGCGCGTCCGTCGGCACGGTGGCCGGGGGAGTGCTGACCGAGCTGGCCGGCTGGCGCTCGATCTTCCTGGTGAACCTCCCGATCGGGGCGGCGATCCTGCTCGCCGCCGTCCGCCGGCTCCCCGCCGAACGGGGCGTCGGCCTGCGGGCCGGCCTCGACGTGCCGGGCGCCGTGCTCGCCACCGCCGGCCTGATGGCGGCCGTGCTGGGCATCGTGGGTACGGGTGAGCACGGCTGGACCAGCCCGCGAACCCTCGGCGCGGTGGCGCTCGCCGCGCTGCTGCTCGGCGGCTTCGCGGTCCGCCAGCGCGTGGCCTCCACCCCGCTGCTGCCGGCCCGGCTGCTGCGTGTGCCCGGCCTGCTCGCGGCGAACAGCGTGCAGTTCCTCATGGTGGCCGCGTTCTTCGGCTTCCAGTTCCTGCTCGCCGTGGAGCTGCAACTGGTGCTCGGGCTGGACGCGGCGGCGACCGGCTGGGCGTTCCTGCCCACCCCCGTGGTGATCGCGGTGGTGTCGCTCGGCCTGGCCGGCAGGCTGATCGCCCGTTGGGGCGCCCGAGCCGTGTTGGTGACCGGGCTCGGCCTGGCCGCCGTCGGTTTCCTGCTGCTGGCCCGGCTGTCCGCCGACGGGAGTTACGTCGGCGACGTACTCCCGGCGATGTTGATCTTCGGGGTGGCCGGCGGCCTGACCCTGCCGGCGGTCACCACGCTGGCCATGGCCGGCGCGACCGACGCCGACGCCGGGCTCGCCTCCGGTCTGGCCAACACGACCCAGCAGGTCGGCGGGGCGGTCGGCCTGGCGACGCTGGCGACCCTCGCGGCGGCCCGCAGCGACGGCCTGCGGGACGCCGGTCAGGCCGAGGTGGCCGCGCTGGCCGGCGGTTACCGGGTCGCGTACGCGGTGGCCGCCGCCCTGGTGCTCGCCGCGCTGCTGGTGGCGCTGGTCACCGGGCCGCGGTCGGCCGCCGGGCGGTCCGGCGACGGCGGGCCTCGCGATCATTCGGGGTCGAAGCGCCGCGTCCGGTTGACCGAGGACGTCGAGGCCGCGAGGGTGATCGGGTGAGTGAGGCTGACGAGACCCGCGACGGCGTGGCCCTGACCAACCTGGACCAGCCGCTGTCCGACCGTGACGACGCGACCAAGCGCGACCTCGTCGACTACCTCGACGCGGTCCGGGAGCCGATCATCGGGCAACTCCGGGACCGGCCGCTGTCGGTGATCCGGGTCCGCCCCGGCCAGCCGCCGTTCATGCAGAAGAACCTGCCCCGCTACACCCCGGACTGGGTACGTCGGACGGGGGTCTGGGCCGAGGCATCGCACCGGGAGATCTCGTACGCCCTCTGCGACGACCGGCGGACCCTGCTCTGGTTCGCCAACCAGCGGGCCGTCGAGTACCACCCGACCCTGGCCACGGTTGCCGACCTGCACCGACCGACCCACCTGGTGCTCGACCTGGACCCGCCCGAGGGCGACAGGTTCCGGGCGGCGGTCGACGCGGCCCTGCTCGTCCGCCAGGCGCTCGCCGACGCCGGCCTGGTCGGAGCGGTCAAGACCAGCGGCGCCAAGGGCGTACACGTCTTCGTCCCGGTCACGGGCGACGCCACCGCCGAGGAGCTGGCGGCCGCCACCAGGGCGCTCGCCGTCCGCGCCGAACGGCTCGACCCGGCGCTCGCCACCACGGCGTACATCCGCGAGGACCGGGGCGGGAAGGTGTTCGTGGACGCCACCCGCTCCGGCGGGGCGACGGTCGTCGCCGCGTACAGTCCGCGACTACGGCCCGGGATGCCAGTCTCCTTCCCGGTCGACTGGGCCGACCTGACCGAGGTGACCCCGGCGGACTTCACCATCCGGACGGTCCCGGCGCTGCTCGCCGGGACCGACCCGTGGCTCGCGTTGCTGCCGGAACCCCAGCAGATCCCCGCCGACCTGGTCACCGAGGGCCGCGCCATCCCGGTTGCCCGCGTCCAGGCCATGCACGAGGGCAAGCGCCGGGCCCGCGCCCGCCGCGAAACCACTTGAGGGTACGCCCCGACGACTGCCCCGCCCGCCGCCGCGCGGCTCGGGTCCGGCTCGGCCGTCCGGCGGGCCTTTCTTGTCGGGGTTCTGTGGCACGATTTTCCGGGTGACCAGCCGATCCACGGAGAGCCAGCGCCTCAGCGACCTCGCGCGGCTGCGTCGCGTCCGCGACCGCATCGACCGGGAGTACGCACAGCCGCTGGACGTCGAGGCGCTCGCCCGGGGCGTCCACATGTCGGCGGGCCACCTCAGCCGGGAGTTCCGGCTCGCCTACGGTGAGTCTCCGTACAGCTATCTCATGACCCGGCGCGTCGAGCGCGCGATGGCCCTGCTGCGTCGTGGCGACCTGAGCGTCACCGATGTATGTTTCGCGGTCGGCTGCTCGTCGCTCGGCACGTTCAGCACCCGCTTCACCGAGCTGGTCGGTATGCCCCCCAGCACCTACCGCCGGGAGGCGGCGCTGTCGACCGCCGGGCTGCCGTCCTGTACGGCGAAGCAGGTCACCAGACCCATCAGGAATCGAGAAGCGCAGGTCACGCGGCCACCTCTAGCGTGACCGGGGCCCCGCCCACCCGAGCAGATGGAGAGACGATGAGCAAGGCCACGGACTCGCCCGCGGCACACGTCGCCGACCGCCACGACCTGATCCGGGTGCAGGGCGCTCGCGTCAACAACCTCAAGGACGTCACGGTCGAGCTGCCGAAACGTCGCCTCACGGTGTTCACCGGTGTCTCCGGCTCGGGCAAGAGCTCGCTGGTGTTCGGCACCATCGCCGCCGAGTCGCAGCGGATGATCAACGAGACCTACAGCGCCTTCCTCCAGGGCTTCATGCCGACGCTGACCCGGCCCGAGGTCGACGTGCTGGCCGGGCTCACCACCGCGATCATCGTCGACCAGGAGCGGATGGGGGCCAACGCCCGCTCCACCGTCGGCACCGCCACCGACGCCAACGCGATGCTGCGCATCCTGTTCAGCCGGCTCGGGCAGCCGCACATCGGCTCGCCGAACGCCTTCTCCTTCAACGTCCCGTCGGTCCGGGCCAGTGGCGCGATCACCGTGGAACGCGGCGCGGGCAAGACGAAGACCGAGAAGGCGACCTTCAACCGCCTGGGCGGCATGTGCCCGCGCTGTGAGGGCATGGGCGCGGTCACCGACTTCGACCTCTCCGCGCTGTACGACGACAGCAAGTCGCTCAACGAGGGCGCGATCACGATCCCCGGCTACAGCATGGAGGGCTGGTACGGGCGGATCTTCCGGGGCTGCGGCTACTTCGACCCGGACAAGCCGATCAGCAAGTACACGAAGCGGGAGCTGCAGGACCTGCTCCACCGGGAACCGACGAAGATCAAGGTTGAGGGCATCAACCTGACGTACTCGGGCCTGATCCCGCAGATCCAGAAGTCGTTCCTCGCCAAGGACATCGACACGTTGCAGCCGCACATCCGTGCCTTCGTGGACCGGGCGGTCACGTTCACGACCTGCCCCGACTGCGACGGCACCCGGCTCAGCGCCGAGGCCCGCTCGTCGAAGATCGCCGGCAAGAACATCGCCGACGTCTGCGCCATGCAGATCAGCGACCTCGCGGCCTGGATCCGGGGCGTCCAGGACCCGTCGGTCGCGCCGCTGCTCAGCGGGTTGCAACATCTCCTCGACTCCTTCGAGGAGATTGGGCTGGGCTATCTGTCGCTCGACCGGCCGTCCGGCACGCTCTCCGGTGGCGAGGCACAGCGCACCAAGATGATCCGCCACCTCGGGTCGTCGCTCACCGACGTCACGTACGTCTTCGACGAACCGACGATCGGGCTGCACCCGCACGACATCGCCCGCATGAACGGCCTGCTGCTGCGCCTGCGCGACAAGGGCAACACCGTCCTCGTCGTGGAGCACAAGCCCGAGGCCATCGCCATCGCCGACCACGTCGTCGACCTCGGTCCGGGCGCCGGCACCGGCGGTGGTGAGGTGGTGTTCGAGGGCACCGTCGAAGGGCTGCGCGCCAGTGACACCCTGACCGGGCGGCACCTGGACGACCGGGCCGCGCTGAAGTCGTCGGTGCGTACACCGTCCGGCACGCTCGCCGTACGGGGCGCGAACACCCACAACCTGCGGGACGTCGACGTCGACATCCCGCTCGGCGTGCTCGTGGTGGTGACCGGCGTGGCCGGTTCGGGCAAGAGCTCGCTCATCCACGGCTCGGTGTCCAGCACCGACGGCGTGGTGTCGGTCGACCAGAGCGCGATCCGCGGCTCCCGGCGGAGCAACCCCGCGACGTACACGGGTCTGCTCGAACCGATCCGCAAGGCGTTCGCCAAGGCCAACGGTGTGAAGCCCGCGCTGTTCAGCGCCAACTCCGAGGGTGCCTGCCCCGGCTGTAACGGCGCCGGCGTCATCTACACCGACCTGGGGATGATGGCCGGCGTCGCCGCCACCTGCGAGGAGTGCGAGGGGCGGCGTTTCCAGGCGTCCGTACTGGAGTACCGGTTCGGCGGCCGCGACATCAGCGAGGTGCTCGCCATGTCGGTGACCGAGGCGGAGGCGTTCTTCGGCAGGGGCGAGGCGCGTACGCCGGCCGCGCACGCCATCCTCGACCGACTCGTCGACGTCGGGCTCGGCTACCTCAGCCTCGGCCAGCCGCTGACCACCCTGTCCGGCGGCGAGCGGCAGCGGCTCAAGCTGGCCACCCGGATGGCCGAGAAGGGCGGCATCTACGTCCTCGACGAGCCGACCACCGGCCTGCACCTCGCCGACGTGGAGCAACTGCTCGGCCTGCTGGACCGGCTCGTCGACTCCGGCACGTCGGTGATCGTCGTCGAGCACCACCAGGCCGTCATGGCGCACGCCGACTGGATCATCGACCTCGGCCCCGGCGCCGGCCACGACGGCGGCCAGATCGTCTTCGAGGGCACCCCGGCCGACCTGGTAGAGGCGCGCAGCACCCTAACCGGAGAACACCTGGCGGAGTACGTCAACGCCTAATCTCTCCCAGCCCAGCCCAGCCCAGCCCAGCCCAGCCCAGCCCAGCCCAGCCCAGCCCAGCCCAGCCCCGCGGCCCCGAACCCCTCGGCCCCGAACCCCTCGGCCCCCGCGATCTTGCACTTTCTGTGGCGACAAACGGCGTATCCCACCCAAAAAGACAACCGAAACTGCAAGATCGCGGAGTCGAGGGGTTCGAGCCTGGGGCGGGGCGGGGGCGGTTCGAGGCGAGCCGGCGGCGGGAGGTGGGTCCGGGCGGGCGCGGTTGGACGCGAGCCGGCGGCGGGGGTGTGGGTCCGGGGCCGGGGGCGGTTGGACGCGAGCCGGCCGGCGGGGTGTGGGTCCGGGGCGTGCACGGTTGGACGCGAGCCGGCGGCGGGGGCGTGGGTCCGGGGCGTGCACGGTTCGACGCGAGCCGGCGGCGGCGGAAGCGTGGGGTCCGGGGCTCGGCCCCGGGACAGAAATGACAAGCGCCCCAGGTCCGCGCTTCTCAGCGGACATGGAGCGCGAAAGCTTGTGCCCCCGGCAGGATTCGAACCTGCGCCCCCGCCTCCGGAGGGCGGTGCTCTATCCCCTGAGCTACGGGGGCTCAGCGACTGGAGAAGACTAGCAAACCTCCTCCGCGTACGCCGAATCGGTATCGGGCGGGCCGATCGTGTCGGCGACCGGCCCACCCGATACTCAGGCCGCGACCGCCCGTCCGCAACTGGGCAGCGGGTGCAGGACGATCCGCCGGGGCAGCCGACGCGGCCACTCGTTGCGGGGCCAGGACCCGTCCACGATCAGGTGCACGGTGCGCTGTTCCTCGCCACTGAGTCGCAGTACGAAGTCGCGGGGGAGCGGCGGGTCGACCGTCGGCGTCGTGATCATGAAGCGCACCCGGCCCCGGGACGACACGGCGGAGATCACGTCGGCGGCCGGCATCGTGCCGCGCAGCCGTACCCGCCCGATCCAGTAGACCTCGGCGAGGTGCTCCTGGGCTGTCCGCGTGATCGCCGGGTACTCGCTGCGGACCCACCGTTCGACCGCGCTGACGCAGAGCCCGCAGGCCCGCTCGCGCGGCTCGCGGGGACCCAACCCCCAGGCTCGCAGGTACGCCCCGACGGCGCCCACGTCCAGCGGAAGGTCGAACCGGCGCTGGATGAGCGTGGTGAGGCTCTGCCGCGTCCACAGCTCCTCGTCCAGGCCGAACTCGTCGGGGTGGACGCCCCGGAGTGTGTCGATCAGTTCGAGTTCCTGCTCGCGGCTGAGCATTCCCGGCTCGCCCTGCCGCTGTCCGCGACGGACGGCTGCCACCGCCCCGTCACCGCCGATGGTGTGGCGTCGGCACCAACTGGTGACCGAGCGCCGTGCGTCTCTGAGTGCAACCCCCACGTCTTGGGCAACGAGCCCGAATCACAACTGGTCACGATATGTGCGGAGAAAACTCTCTAAGCAACGTAATCGCCCGTCCAGCGCCAAACGCCCATAAATGACGAACCGTGAAATATGGGACATGGTGGCCTTCGGGTGGGCGCTGCGGCCGACGGGTGGGCGCTGCGGGCTCGGCAGGCAGCGCGGCTCGGCAGGCAGCGCGGATCGGCGTCGACGCGCCGCGGTGCTCAATCAGCTCGATCAGCAGCTCGTTCAGCTCGATCAGCTCGACGGGCCGGACGTGATCCGTCGCCAGCTCGACGGGCTTGACGCGATCCGTCGCCAGCTCGCCGATTTGGCGGTATCCGCACGCCACAACACCGCAACATCGCCGACCTCGTGTGGATCATGGGCACCCGACGGCGTGGGATGCCGTGATCGACTCGGCTTCTTGAAAGCCGGGGTGTCCCGGTCGCGCCGACAGCCCTCTTTGCAGGAACCCGAGTCGATCATCGAGCCCGCGCCCGCCGCCCCCGCCCCGCGCCGCCGCCACGGCCGCCGCGCCCGCCCCGCGCGCCTCACCCGTCCTGGCCGGGGTGGCGGCCGGATACGGGACGGGCCCGCGTCCCGCCTCGGTGCGGCGGTGACGCGGGCCCGGGTGCGCCCGTGGAGTGGATCAGCCCTTGGCCTGCGCCTGGAGC
Source organism: Micromonospora sp. NPDC005979 (assembly GCF_040614415.1). Lineage (NCBI taxonomy): Bacteria > Bacillati > Actinomycetota > Actinomycetes > Micromonosporales > Micromonosporaceae > Micromonospora > Micromonospora sp. NPDC005979. The sequence continues at coordinate 57,291 of NZ_JBEXUR010000021.1, forward strand.
TGCCGGAGGTTGTTCAGCTCGGACTGCTGGGTGGACTTCATGGTCTCCGCCACGCGTACCACCTCGGCGTTGTCGGTCTCGGCGAGCGCCGCGTCGATCATGTGGATCCCGCCCAGGTGGTGGTTGTACATGAGGGTCAGGAACTGCCGGTCGACCTCGATGCCCTTGGCGTCGCGCAGGGCGGCCATCTGCTGCGGCGTGGCCATGCCCGGCATCAGCCCGTCCTTGACCGCCGCGCCGTCGGACATCCACGACATCGGCGGCTGCGAGCCGGTCGGGCTCAGCCCCCACTCGCGAAGCCAGGTCTGCATGGCGCCGATCTCACCCTGCTGGCCGGTGGCGATGTCGACGGCGATCTGGCGGACCTCGGGCAGCGTCGCCGACCGGTACGCGATCAGGCTCATCTCTACGGCCTGGGTGTGGTGGGTCGTCATGTCCCGGGCGAAACCCGCCTCGACCGAGGCGTCACCGGGGCGGGTGAGTCGGGGGGTGAGCAGACCGCCGGCGTACCCGAGCAACAGCCCCACCACCAGCAGGGCGGCCAACGCGAGCACCCCGTAGCGCCGTGCCGGCGCCCGACCGTCCTCGTCCGGGGCGGCCTGGGTCTCGTCGTACTCGCTGTCCGTGGTGGTGGGGGCTGTCATCGCGGTCCTTACTGGGTGGGCGGCTGCTGCTGGAGCTCACGCGGCGTGGTGCCGGTGGCGGTGACGCCCTGGTTGCAGAGCGCCGTGGGGCCCTCGACCGAGGCGTTCACCCGCAGGTCCTTGATGAAGTCGTCGATCCGCTTGTCGTCGGCGTTGTCGACCTTGAGCTGGTAGCCCCACGCCTGGAGCGAGATCGGCTTGTCCAGGCCCTCGTACGGGCTCATCAGCATCTTCTCGACGCCACGCACCTTGCCGGCGAGCTTGTCGACCTGGTCCTTGGGCAGGTCCGGGCGGTAGGTGATCCACACCGCGCCGTGCTCCAGGCTGTGTACGGCGTGCTCGCTGGCGATCGGAGCGTCGTACACGTCACCCATGCAGTTCTGCCAGGCGGCGTTGTGCACACCACCCACCGGCGGCGAGTACTTGTAGGTCAGCGGGCCGGCCTTGTGCGCCTCGTACTTGAGGCTTTCCGGGTCGGACTTGCGGATGTTGCTGATGCCGTCGATGGCGTTGGCCCGCTTGTCCCACGGCTTGGAGCCCTGGACCGCCGCCCAGGCGCCGTACCCGATGATGCCGGCGGCGAGCACGCCCACCGCGACGAAGAGCGCGATGGGACCCCACGCCCGGCCCTGGCTCACCTTGACCGGTGCGACCGGCTTGCGCGGGCCCTTGCCACCGGCCCGGGGGGAGCCCGTCGGCTTGCCGGAACCGGCCTTGGCGCCGGGCGCCGGCCGGCCCGCGGCCGGCTTCTTGCCGGTGCTGACCACGGTCGGGCGGCGCTCTGGGCCACCCGGGGTGCTGATGCTCATCGTGCCTCGTCAAGTCGGTCGGTCAGGGGAGATGGCGGGCCGGTTGACGCGCAGGGTAGCCGCCGAGTGCCCGAGTCTACCCCCGATAACATGGTTGGGTGACTCCTGCAGAACTCGCCTCGGTCGTCCTCACCGCCGCCCACGCCGTCTTCACCGACCGTGGCCTGGATCACGCCGCGCTGCCGGAGCGCACGGTGGTGGAGCGACCGCGCAACCCCGAGCACGGCGACTACGCCTCCACGCTCGCTCTGCAGTTGAGCAAGAAGGTGGGCGTCCCGCCGCGTGAGCTGGCCAGCGCCCTCGCCGACGAGCTGGGTCGGGCGCCCGGGATCAAGTCGGTGGAGATCGCCGGGCCGGGCTTTCTCAACATCCGGCTGGACGCCGCCGCCGCCGGCCAGCTCGCCCGGGTGATCGTCGAGGCCGGCGCGGAGTACGGCCGCAGCGACCGGCTCGCGGGCGAGAAGATCAACCTGGAGTTCGTGTCGGCCAACCCCACCGGCCCGGTGCACATCGGCGGCGTCCGCTGGGCGGCCGTCGGCGACGCGCTGAGCCGGCTGCTGCGGGCCACCGGCGCCGACGTCGGCACGGAGTACTACTTCAACGACGCCGGTTCGCAGATCGACCGGTTCGCCCAGTCGCTGCTGGCCGCCGCGAAGGGCGAGGCCGTGCCGGAGAACGGCTACGGCGGCGCGTACATCGCGGAGATCGCCGGCGAGGTGCGGGCCCGCCGGCCCGACGTGCTCGACCTGGACGACGCAGCCGCCCAAGAGGTGTTCCGGGTCGAGGGTGTCGCGCTGATGTTCGACGAGATCCGCTCGTCCCTGCGGGACTTCGGCGTGGAGTTCGACACCTACTTCAACGAGAAGGACCTGCACGACCGGGGCGAGCTGGACCTCGCGCTGGCGCGGCTGCGCGAGCAGGGCCACCTGTACGAGTCCGAGGGCGCGACCTGGTTGCGGACCACCGACTTCGGTGACGACAAGGACCGGGTGCTGCGCAAGTCCAACGGCGAGTGGACGTACTTCGCCGCGGACTGCGCCTACTACCTGGACAAGCGGGAGCGCGGCTTCGAGCGGGTCGTGATCATGCTGGGCGCCGACCACCACGGCTACATCGGCCGGATGAAGGCGATGGCCGCCTGCTTCGGCGACGACCCGGAGCGCAACCTGGAGATCCTCATCGGGCAGCTGGTCAACCTGCTGCGCGACGGCGCCCCGATGCGGATGAGCAAGCGCGCCGGCACGGTGATCACGCTGGAGGACCTGGTCGAGGCGATCGGCGTGGACGCCTCGCGGTACGCGCTGGCCCGCTACTCCAGCGATTCCCCGATCGACATCGACATCGAGCTGTGGACGCGGGCGACCCGCGACAACCCGGTCTACTACGTGCAGTACGTGGCCGCGCGGACGGCGGGCGTGGCCCGCAACGCCGCCGAGGTGGGCCTGGTTCCGGGCGACGCCGACGCGTTCCGCCCCGAGCTGCTCGAGCACGAGAAGGAGAACGAGCTGCTCAAGGCGCTCGCCGAGTTCCCGGCGGTGGTGGCCACGGCCGCCGAGCTGCGTGAGCCGCACCGGGTGGCCCGCTACCTGGAGGAGAGCGTCGCCGCCTCCTACCACCGGTTCTACGACAACTGCCGGGTGCTGCCGCTGGGCGACGAGGAGGTCACCGACCTGCACCGCGCCCGGCTCTGGCTCAACAACGCCACCCGCACGGTGATCGCCAACGGTCTGCACCTGCTCGGCGTCTCCGCCCCCGAGAGGATGTGACATGCGGGCTCACGAGGCCGGCGCGCTGCACGCCGACATCAGCAACCAGGGGCCGGCCTGGCTGCGTACCCCGGCCGACGTCAACGCCCTCGTGCCGGCGCTGTGGCCGCGGTCGGTGGCCCGCGGCGCGGACGGCGCGGTCACCGTCGCGGGCCTGAGCGTCCGCGACATCGCGGCCGAGTTCGGCACCCCGGTGTACGTCCTCGACGAGGCCGACCTGCGCTCGCGCTGCCGCGACTTCCGGGCGGCCTTCCCGACCGAGGACGTCTACTACGCGGGCAAGGCGTTCCTCTGCCGGGCGGTGGTCCGGATGATCGCCGAGGAGGGCCTGCACCTGGACGTCTGCACCGGCGGCGAGCTGGCCACCGCGCTGTCGGCCGGGATGCCGCCGGAGCGCATCGGCTTCCACGGCAACAACAAGTCGGTCGCCGAGCTGGACCGGGCGCTCGACGCCGGGGTGGGCCGCATCATCGTCGACTCGTTCACCGAGATCGACCGGCTGACCGCGCTGGCCCGCGAGCGCGGCGTCCGGCCCCGGGTGCTGGTCCGGGTGACGGTCGGCGTCGAGGCGCACACCCACGAGTTCATCGCGACCGCCCACGAGGACCAGAAGTTCGGCTTCTCCCTGGCCGGGGGAGCGGCGGCCAACGCCGCGTTCAAGATCCTCGACGAGGACGTGCTGGAGCTGCGCGGCCTGCACTCGCACATCGGGTCGCAGATCTTCGACGCCAGCGGCTTCGAGGTGTCGGCCCGTCGGGTGCTCGCCCTGCAGGCGCAGATCCGTGACGCCCGGGGGGTGGAGCTTCCCGAGCTGGACCTGGGCGGCGGCTTCGGTATCGCGTACACCACCCAGGACGACCCGGCGGCCCCACAGGACCTGGCCAAGCGGCTGCGCAAGATCGTCGACTCGGAGTGCGCGGCCGAGAACCTGGCCGTCCCGCACCTCTCGATCGAGCCGGGCCGGGCCATCGTCGGGCCGGCCGTGTTCACCCTCTACGAGGTCGGCACGGTCAAGGACCTCGACGGCATCCGGACGTACGTGAGCGTGGACGGCGGGATGAGCGACAACATCCGTACCGCGCTCTACGACGCCTCGTACTCGGCGACCCTGGCCTCGCGCGCCTCGGACGCGGCGCCGTTGCTCGCCCGCGTGGTGGGAAAGCACTGTGAGTCCGGGGACATCGTGGTGAAGGATGAATTCCTGCCCGCCGACGTGCAGCCCGGAGATCTTGTCGCGGTGCCCGGCACCGGCGCGTACTGCCGGAGCATGGCCAGCAACTACAACCATGTGCCCCGGCCGCCGGTCGTCGCGGTACGTGACGGCCAGGCGCGCCTGATCGTCCGGCGGGAGACCGAAGAGGACCTGCTGGCATTGGATGTGGGATGACGTCACCTGTGCGCTTGGCTCTGCTCGGCTGCGGCACGGTCGGCCAGGAGGTGGTCCGGCTGCTGCACGAGCAGTCGGCCGACCTGGCCGCCCGCATCGGCGCTCCACTGGAGATCGCCGGCATCGCCGTCCGCCGACTCGGCCGCGACCGCGGTGACCTGCCGATCGACGAGAGCCTGTTCACCACCGACGCGCTCGGGCTGATCAAGCGCGACGACGTGGACGTGGTCATCGAGGTGGTCGGCGGGATCGAGCCGGCCCGGACCTGGCTGGTCGAGGCGCTGCGCGCCGGCAAGAGCGTGGTCACCGCCAACAAGGCGCTGCTCGCCGAGGACGGCGTCGCGCTGCACGAGGCGGCCGCCGAGGGCGGCGGGGACCTCTACTACGAGGCGTCCGTGGCCGGCGCCATCCCGTTGCTGCGCCCGCTGCGCGAGTCGCTGCACGGCGACCGGATCAACCGGGTCACCGGCATCGTCAACGGCACGACCAACTTCATCCTCTCCGCGATGGACGCCACCGGCGCCGGCTTCGCCGAGGCCCTGGAAGAGGCCACCGAGCTGGGGTACGCCGAGGCCGACCCCACCGCCGACGTGGAGGGCTTCGACGCCGCGGCGAAGGCCGCGATCCTCGCCTCGCTGGCGTTCCACACCCGGGTCGGCGCCGCCGACGTGCACCGCGAGGGCATCACCGAGGTGACCGCCGCGGACATGGCCAGCGCCCAGGCGATGGGCTGCACGATCAAGCTGCTCTGCATCGCGGCCCGGGGCGTCGACACGACCGGTCAGGAGACGGTCAGCGTCCGGGTGCACCCGGCGATGATCCCGCGTAGCCACCCGCTGGCCAGCGTCGGCGACGCGTTCAACGCGGTATTCGTCGAGGCGGACGCGGCCGGTCAGCTCATGTTCTACGGCCGGGGCGCGGGCGGCGCGCCGACCGCCAGCGCGGTGCTCGGCGACGTGGTGGCGGTGTCCCGCAACCGGCTCGCCGGTGTCCGCGCGGCCAGCGAGAGCGCGTACGCCGACCTGTCGGTGCGGCCGATGGGCGAGGCGCTGACCCGCTACCACGTCAGCCTGGACGTGGCGGACCGGTCGGGTGTGCTGGCCGCCGTGGCGAGCGTGTTCGCCCGGCACGATGTGTCGATCGCGACCGTACGCCAGGGCTCGGCCGGTGGCGCTCCCGGCCGCGACGGCGACGCCGAGCTGGTGATCGTCACCCACGTGGCACCGGACGCCGCGCTCGCCGCGACCGTCGGCGAGCTGCGCGGTCTGGACATCGTCCGGTCGGTGACGAGTGTGCTGCGGGTCGAGGGCGGCGCCTGACTCGTTGGACCATCAGGGCGGCTCGGGCGTCCCGCCAGGTGGGTAACCCGGGGTGTGCCATCGATGGCTCCGGCAGGGTGGTCCAGGGTGACCTGGTGCTCGGGTCGGAGCTGCGGTAAAGCGAGGAGATTGACATGTGGCGGGGTCTGATCGAGGCGTACCGGGATCGGCTGCCCGTCACCGCGGCCACGCCGGTCGTCACGTTGCACGAGGGGAACACCCCGCTGCTGCCGGCGCCCGTGCTCTCGGCCCGGCTGGGTTGTGACGTCTACCTGAAGGTGGAGGGGGCCAATCCGACCGGCTCCTTCAAGGACCGGGGGATGACCCTCGCGGTGTCCAAGGCGGTCGAGGCCGGCAACAAGGCGATCATCTGCGCCTCCACCGGCAACACCAGCGCCTCCGCCGCGGCGTACGCGGCCCGGGCCGGCCTCACCTGCGCGGTGCTGGTGCCGCAGGGCAAGATCGCGCTGGGCAAGCTGGCCCAGGCGCTGGTGCACGGGGCGAAGCTGCTCCAGGTCAGCGGCAACTTCGACGACTGCCTGGCGCTCGCCGCCAAGCTCGCCCAGGACCACCCGGTCGCGCTGGTCAACTCGGTCAACATCGACCGCCTGCACGGGCAGAAGACGGCCGCGTTCGAGATCGTCGAGGCGCTCGGCGACGCGCCGGACATCCACTGCCTGCCGGTCGGCAACGCCGGCAACATCTCCGCGTACTGGATGGGGTATTCGGAGGAGCAGGCCGCCGGGGTCACCACCCGCGCGCCCAAGATGTACGGCTTCCAGGCGTCCGGCGCGGCGCCGATCGTGACCGGCCAGGTGGTGCCGGAGCCGTCCACCATCGCCACCGCGATCCGGATCGGCAACCCGGCGAGCTGGACGAAGGCGCTCGACGCGCGGGAAGCCTCCGGCGGCCTCATCGCGGCGGTGACCGACCGGGAGATCCTGTCGGCGTACCGACTGCTCGCCCGTGAGGTGGGCGTGTTCGTCGAGCTGGGCAGCGCGGCCAGCGTGGCCGGCCTGCTCCAGCAGGCCGCGGCGGGCGCGGTGCCGGCCGGTTCGACGGTGGTCTGCACGGTGACCGGTCACGGTCTGAAGGACCCCGAGTGGGCGATCTCCACCGCGCCCGCCCCGCTCACCATCGGCAACGATCCGATGGCCGCGGCCCGGGCCCTCGACCTGGCCTGAGAGCGTCGCCGCCGCCGGCGGTGGGCCGCCCCCGGGGGCGGCGGGGGTTCCGGTGATCGAGTCCGGCACACTTTCAGGTATCCCCGCCCGCATTCTCTTTCAGGAGTGAGCCAGGCCGATGTCGCTGCTCGCCAGATTCAGCCTCGCCAACCGAGGGCTGGTTGCCCTCATCGCGGTGGTGACCACGGCGTTCGGAGCGTTCGCCGTGCCGTCGCTGAAGCAGCAACTGCTGCCGTCGCTCGAGTTCCCGGCCGCGTTCATCGTGGCCGCCTACCCCGGCGCCGGACCCGAGATCGTCGAGTCGCAGGTGACCGAGCCGATCGAGAACGCCCTGCAGGGCATTCCGGGGCTGGACAAGGTCACCTCCACGTCCCGCGAGGGGTCGGCCACGGTCCAGGTCGAGTACGAGTTCGGCACCGACCTGGACGACGTGGTCAACAAGATGCAGACCGCGCTGAGCCGGATCGACGCCCAGTTGCCGGACAGCGTCGACCCGCAGGTCATCGCGGGCAGCACCGACGACCTGCCGGCGGTGGTGCTGGCCGCGGCCGGCGGCGCGGACGAGCGGGCGCTCGCCGAGAAGCTGCGCGCGACGGTGGTGCCGGAGCTGGAGGGCATCGAGGGCGTCCGTACGGTCGAGGTGACCGGCACCCGCGACGACGTCGTGGTGGTCACCCCGGACCCGGCGAAACTGGCTGCGGCGAAGCTCGCGCCGACCGCGATCGGCGCCGCCCTGAAGACCAACGGCGTCTCCATCCCGGCCGGCGCGGTGACCTCCGGGGGGCTGGCCCTGCCCGTGCAGGTCGGAACGCCGGTCGCCACCGTGGACGACCTACGCGGCATCGTCGTCGCGCCCGGCGCGGCGCCGGTGCGCCTCGGTGACGTGGCAACGGTCGAGCAGCAGCTCGCCCCGGCCACCGCGATCACCCGGACCAACGGCAAGGACAGCCTCGGTATCGCCGTCACCGCTTCGCCGGACGGCAACGCGGTGGAGATCTCCCACGAGATCCGCGACCGGCTGGCCGACCTGAAGGACGCCTCCGGCGCGGACCTGACGGTGGTGTTCGACCAGGCGCCATTCGTGGAGAAGTCGATCGAGTCGTTGACCACCGAGGGTCTGCTGGGCCTCGTGATGGCGGTCATCGTCATCCTGGTCTTCCTGCTGTCGGTGCGCTCGACCGTGGTCACCGCGGTCTCCATCCCGCTCTCCGTGCTGGTCGCGCTGATCGCCCTCTGGATCGGCGACTACTCGCTCAACCTGCTCACCCTCGGCGCGCTGACGATCGCGGTGGGCCGGGTGGTGGACGACTCGATCGTCGTGCTGGAAAACATCAAACGCCATCTGGAGTACGGCGAGGAGAAGCAGCACGCGATCATCACCGGCGTCCGTGAGGTGGCCGGCGCGGTGACCGCGTCCACCCTCACCACGGTCGCGGTGTTCGCCCCGATCGCGCTGGTCGGTGGGTTCGTGGGGCAGCTCTTCGCGCCGTTCGCGATCACCGTGACGGTGGCCCTGCTCGCCTCGCTGCTGGTCTCGCTGACGGTGATCCCGGTGCTGGCGTACTGGTTCCTCAAGCCGCGTGGCGGCACCGTCGACGACGAGGCGGTGCGTCGTGACGCGGAGGAGAAGGAGCTGCACAACCCGTTGCAGCGGGCGTACCTGCCGGTGATCGGCTTCGCCACCCGTAAGCGGTCGACCCGCTGGATCACCGTCGGGCTCGGCCTGCTGGTGCTCTTCGCCACCTTCGGGCTGGCGCAGAAGCTGGAGACGAACTTCCTGGACGACTCCGGCCAGGACACGCTCAGCTTCCGGCAGGAGCTGCCGGCGGGCAGCGGTCTGGCCGCGACCGACGCGGCGGCCAAGCAGGTCGAGGCGGTCCTCGGCCGGATCGACGGGGTCGAGACGTACCAGGTGACCGCCGGTGGCGGCGACAACCCGTGGGCGGGCGGCGGCGGCAACAACGTCGCGAACTGGTCGTTGGCGCTCGGCGGCGACAAGGACGCCAAGCAGGTACGCGAGGAGCTGCGCCGGGAGTTCGACAAGCTCGGCACCAGCGTGGGCGAGGTCAGCTTCGGGGGTGGCCAGGACGCGTCGACCAGTCAGCTGGAGGTGATCGTCCAGGCCAGCGACCCGGAGGTGCTGACCCGCGCCACCGAGGCGGCCCGTACGGCGATGGACGACGTCCCGGACGTCGAGGACGTCACCACGAGCCTCGCCGCGCGCGTGCCGCGGGTGGACGTGACCGTCGACCGGGTCGCGGCCGGTCGGGTCGGCCTCACCGAGGCCGCCGTGGGCCAGCTCGTGTCGCAGGCGTTCCGTGGCGCTCCGCTGGGTCAGGTGGCGCTCGACGGGCGTCAGCAGGACGTGGTGCTGCGGCTGAGCGCGACCGCTCCGGTGTCGGTGGAGGAGCTGCGTGCCCTTCCGGTCGGGCCGGTGAAGCTCGACGACATCGCGGACGTCACGCAGGCCGAGGGGCCGCAGCAGGTGACCCGGATCGACGGTGAGCGCAGCGTCTCGGTGACCGGCGCGGCGACCGGATCCAACCTGGGCGCGACCACGAAAGAGCTGCAGAAGCGGCTCGACGGCATCGACGTCCCGGGAGCGACCTTCACCATCGGTGGAGTCAGCGCCGACCAGTCGGACGCCTTCGGCGACCTGGGCCTGGCGGTGCTCGTCGCCATCGCGATCGTGTTCCTGATCATGGTGGCCACGTTCCGCAGCCTCACCCAGGCGTTGATCCTGCTGATCTCCATCCCGTTCGCGTCCACCGGCGCGATCGGTCTGCTGCTGATCACCGGTACGCCGCTGGGCGTGCCGGCTTTGATCGGTGTGCTGATGCTGGTCGGCATCGTGGTGACCAACGCGATCGTGCTGCTCGACCTGATCAACCAGTACCGGGCGCGGGGCATGGGAGTCCAGGAGGCGGTGGTCGAGGGCGGCCGGCGTCGGCTGCGACCGATCCTGATGACCGCGGTCGCGACGATCTTCGCGCTGCTGCCGATGGCCTTCGGGTTGACCGGCGAGGGCGGCTTCATCTCCCAGCCGCTGGCGGTCGTGGTGATCGGCGGCCTGCTCAGCTCGACGCTGCTGACGCTGGTCCTGGTGCCGACGCTCTACTCGATGGTGGAGCACACCAAGGAGTCGCTGCGGGAGCGGCGTCAACGGCGGCGCTCCGGCGACGCCGTGCCGAGCGGGCCGGAGACCGTCGAGCCGGACGGCCCGAACCAGGTGGCGGTGCCGACGGGCGCACCGGCGGCGGCGTCGGACGAGAGCGCGCAGCCGTCGGCGGCGCGCCCCGCGCCGTCCGGTGCGCTGGTGGACGGCACGGACCAGTTCGAGGTGCTGCGGCTGCCCCGCAGCCGCAGGTCGCCGCTGCCCCCGTCGGAGCCGACCGAGTAGTCGACCGACATCGCGGGCAGCGCCCCCGGCAGGATTTCCTGTCGGGGGCGCTGCTCGTTGTGCGCACACCGATCGAACGACCTGACCTCAGCCTTGCGTCACTTCTTGCATACTCCTGGTAGATGTCGGCGGTGACGAGCGGGGCAGGCGGATGACCGAGGGCGCGCGCGGGTGGTCCCGGCGCGACCTGCTGCGCCGAAGCGCCCTGGTGGTGACCGGAGCGGCCGCCGGGGCGGGTGTCACGGACGTCTGGTTGACCCACCGGCGGCTGCCGCTCGGCGGCGGCCCGGCCAGCGCCACCGTCGGCAACGGGGCGCAGGACGTCGGCGCGGGCGTCCTGCCGGTCGTCTGGTCGGGATCGACCACCCAGCGGCTGGTCGCGCTCACCTTCGACGACGGCCCGGCGCCACAGTGGACGCCCATGGTGCTGGACACCCTCGCCCAGCACCGGGTGCCCGCCACGTTCTTCCTGGTCGGCAGCCAGGTCCGTAAGCACCCCGATCTCGTACGCGACCGGCTCGGCGAGCACGAGGTCGGCAATCACAGTTGGGCGCACCGGGACCTCGCCCAGCTGGACGCCGCCGAGGCGTACGACGACCTGAGCCGCACCCACGACGTGATCACCGACGTGACGGGCCGGGCCCCCCGCCTGGTCCGCCCGCCGTACGGTCACCTGGGCGGGGCGGTGCTGCACGCGGCCGCCCGGTTGAACTACCGGCTGGTGCTCTGGTCGTCGCAGATGGTGGAGCGGGAGTTTCCCGACGACCCGGCCGGTCATGCCCGTCGGATCGTGGACGGCGTCCGGCCCGGGACGATTCTGCTCGGGCACGACGTCGGTCAGCGGCGGCGGCTGGTCGCGCTGCGCGGCCTCCCCGACATGATTCGCGGGCTCCGGGAGCGCGGATACACCTTCGTCACCGTCTCGTCGCTGCTGGGAGCGGGTGTAGCCCCCACGCCCACCGGGTAGGGTGCCGGTCCGTGGCGTCCACCCTTTCGGTCCTTACCGGCAATCGGAGTTTCCGCAACCTCTTCCTCGCCGAGCTGGTGGTCTTCGGGGCCGACTGGTTCGTCATGGTGCCGCTGCTGGTGCTGCTGCCCCACCTGACGGGAAGCGGCGTCTGGGGCGCCCTGGTGCTGGCGGTGGACACCGGCATCGTGGCGCTGCTGCTGCCGTACACCGGCACCATCGCCGACCGGTTCGACCGACGCAAGATCATGATTGTCGCCAACGTGGCCGCGCTGGCCGGCGTGTTGCTGCTGCTCGGTGTCCGAGACCGTGGCACGGCCTGGTTGGCGCTGGTGGCGATCGGGGCCGTCGCGGTCGCCAAGGCGTTCTACTCGCCCGCCGCACAGGCCGCGCTGCCCAACGTGCTGGAGCCGCACGAGCTGGCCGCCGGTAACGCCGTGGCCGGCTCGGCCTGGGGCACCATGACGGTGGTGGGCGCCTCGCTGGGTGGAGTGCTCAGCTCGGCCGCCGGCCCGTACGCCTGCTTCTGGGTGGCGGCGGCGGGCCTGGCCGTTGCCGCGGGCCTCGCCACGCGGATCCGCCGGCCGTTGCAGGTGGCCCGCGACCCGTTGTTGCCGGCGCAGCGGACCTGGTCGGCGGTCCGCGAGGCGCTCGGCTACATCGGGCACCGACCTCGGGTGCTGGCGCTGGTGACGGTCAAGTCGGCGGTCGGCCTGGGCAACGGGGTGCTGACCGTGTTTCCGCTGCTCGCCGGCGTGTACGGGGTCGGTTCGTTGGGTGCCGGTCTGCTCTTCGCGGTACGCGGCGCGGGAGCGTTGGTCGGGCCCATCCTGATGCGTCGGGTGTTGACCAACCGGGCCTGGCTGCTGCCCGGGCTCGCGCTGTCCATGTCGCTCTACGGTCTGTCCTATCTGGGGGTGTCGGTCGTCCGCTGGTTCCCGCTGGTGCTGCTGCTGGTGTTCGTGGCGCACTTCGCGGGCGGCAGCAACTGGGTGATGTCGAACTTCGCACTCCAGGGCGAGGTGCCGGACCGGCTGCGCGGACGGGTGTTCGCCACCGACATGATGCTCGCGACGCTGGCCATCTCGGTGAGTCAACTGGCGGTGGCCCTGGTCGTGGACGTGGTGGACGAGCGGGTGGTGCTGGCCGGCTGCGGGCTGGTCACCGTCGTGTACGCGGTCGGCTGGCGGATCGCCACCCGCCGTCTCTCGTTGACCGACCCGTCCGCCGAACCCGTCTCCGACGCCGCCGGCTGACACCCGGCCGGTCCCACGGTGCGGGCGAGCGGCCGGATCGTCGGTGTCGGGTCCTAGCATGAGCGCGTGCCGACGAACTTCATCGCTGGGCCGGTCCGGGTCCGGGTTCCCGCGACGAGTGCCAACCTGGGTCCGGGCTTCGACGCGCTGGGGCTCGCCCTCGGGCTCTACGACGACCTGGCCGCCGAGGTGTCGTCGGGCGGGGTCCAGGTGACGGTGACCGGTCAGGGCGCCGGTGAGCTGCCGGCCGACGACCAGCACCTGGTGGTGCGGGCCATGCGTGCCACGTTCGACGTCCTCGGCGCGCAGCCCACGGGCCTGAGCGTGGAGTGCGTCAACCGGATACCGCAGGCGCGCGGCCTCGGCTCGTCGTCGGCCGCCATCGTGGCCGGGGTGCTGCTGGCCCGTGCCCTGGTCGCCGACGGCGGAGAGCGGCTGGACGAGCCCGCTCTCCTCCGGCTGGCCGCCGAGATCGAGGGCCATCCGGACAATGTCGCGCCGTGCCTGCTCGGCGGCTTCACGCTGGCCTGGACCGGGACGGACGGCGCTCGTGCGGTGTCCCTCCCGGTCGCCGACGCCGTACGACCGACTGTCTTCGTGCCCTCCGAGCGCGGCCTGACCGCGACCGCGCGGGCGGCCCTGCCGGCCACCGTGCCCCACGCCGACGCCGCGTTGAACGCGGGACGGGCGGCGTTGCTGGTGCACGCGCTCACCACGGACCCGGCGCTGCTGATGCCGGCGACCGTCGACCGGCTGCACCAGGATTACCGCGCGGCCGGGATGCCGGGCACGTCGTCGCTGGTCAGCGCGCTGCGAGAGGCGGGTGTGGCGGCTGTGGTCTCCGGGGCCGGGCCCAGCGTGCTGGCGTTCGGCGAGCCGCCAGTGGGCTTCGACGCGGGAACAGACTGGCAGATCTGGAAGTTACCGATAGACGTCAGCGGCGCCCGGGTCGCCCGGGGTAGACTTGGACACGCCGAGCGGGACCCTGTTGCCGCAGGTCGGAAGAGTTGATTACGCTCTAGACCTAGCACAGCCGCGAAGCACGCGATCTCCTGCGGGGCGGCGCACCCCCGAAGCTCTCGGCGGTCAGCCCGTCACCCCTGCCAAGGCCCACGCCGCACCGCAGTTTCCACAGGTCGCCGCAGACGGCGAGACCTACCCACCGACGTTTGGTGGGTCGGGAAACCACCGGCTGCTGTGTCACAGACTCCCGCGACGCGTCCTTGCGAGGCGGGTGAACCGAGGCCGCCCGGCCACCTGAGCTCCGACTCCGGGCAGTCCCGGCCTTATCGAGGGAAGGAATCCATTGAGCGACACCACCGACGTGACGTCGGATGTTTCCAACGTCGCTGGCGATGCCACCGCTGCCGCTCCCGCCCGTCGTCGGCGCAGCGGTACCGGTCTGTCGGCGATGCTGCTGCCAGAGCTGCAGAGCCTGGCCGCGTCGCTCGGCATCTCCGGCACTGCTCGCATGCGCAAGGGTGAGCTGATCGCCGCGATCTCCGAGCGGCAGGGCGGCAACGCCGCCGGAACCCCTCGACCGCGGGCCGAGGTCGCCGCGGCGGCCGCTCCGGCCCGTGAGGAGGTGCGGGAGACCGTGGACCGCCCGGCGGCCGAGGGTCGCAGCACCGACCAGGCGCCGGCCGAGCCGGCCACCGAGACCGAGAGCCGCAGTCGTTCGCGGCGCAGCCGGACCGCTGCCGCGGAGGCCCGTACCTCCGAGGTCGGCACCTCCGAGCCGCGTGGCGCCGAGGCGCGCACCGACGAGGTCGAGAGCGGCGAGCGTTCCGAGCGTGGCGAGAACCGCCGTGACCGTGCCGAGCGCAACGACCGCTCCGACCGGGGCGAGCGTGCCGAGCGGGGCGAGCGTGCCGAGCGCAACGACCGGGGCGACCGTGCCGAGCGGGGCGACCGCAACGATCGGGGCGAGCGTGCTGAGCGGGGCGACCGTGCTGAGCGGGGCGACCGTAACGATCGGGGCGAGCGTGCCGAGCGCAACGATCGGGGCGAGCGCTCCGATCGGGGTGAGCGTGCCGAGCGCAACGACCGCAGCGATCGTGCCGAGCGGGGCGAGCGCAACGAGCGCAACGATCGGGGCGAGCGCAACGACCGTTCGGAGCGCGCCGACCGCAACGACCGTGGTCAGCGCGTCGAGCGCGACAGCGACGACGACGACGGCGAGGGCGGCGGTCGGCGTGGCCGGCGCAGCCGCTTCCGGGACCGTCGGCGTGGTCGTGGCGAGCGCGGCGAGACCGGCGGGGACACCGGCGGCGGCCGTGAGCCGCAGGTCGGCGAGGACGAGGTGCTCGTCCCCGTGGCCGGCATCATCGACGTGCTCGACAACTACGCCTTCGTACGGACGACCGGCTACCTGGCCGGCCCGAACGACGTGTACGTGTCGATGTCCCAGATCAAGAAGTACGGCCTGCGTCGTGGTGACGCGATCACCGGCGCCGTGCGGGCGGCCCGCGAGGGCGGCAACAGCGGCGACCAGCGGCGGGACAAGTACAACCCGCTGATGCGGCTGGACACGATCAACGGGATGGAGCCGGAGGAGGCGCGGCGTCGGCCCGAGTTCTACAAGCTCACGCCGCTCTACCCGCAGGAGCGCCTGCGGCTGGAGACCGAGCCGCACATCCTGACCACCCGGGTCATCGACCTGGTCATGCCGATCGGCAAGGGCCAGCGGGCACTCATCCAGTCTCCGCCCAAGGCGGGTAAGACGATGGTGCTGCAGGCGATCGCCAACGCGATCACCCGCAACAACCCGGAGTGCCACCTCATGGTGGTGCTGGTCGACGAGCGGCCCGAAGAGGTCACCGACATGCAGCGGTCGATCAAGGGCGAGGTCATCGCGGCCACGTTCGACCGTCCGCCGCAGGACCACACCACGGTGGCGGAGCTGGCCATCGAGCGGGCCAAGCGTCTGGTCGAGCTGGGGCACGACGTCGTCGTGCTGCTCGACTCGGTGACCCGGCTCGGTCGGTCGTACAACCTGGCGGCGCCGGCCAGCGGCCGGATCATGTCGGGTGGTATCGACTCCACCGCGCTCTACCCGCCGAAGCGTTTCCTCGGCGCGGCCCGCAACATCGAGAACGGCGGCTCCCTGACCATCATCGCCACGGCGCTGGTGGAGACCGGTTCGATGGCGGACACGGTCATCTTCGAGGAGTTCAAGGGCACCGGTAACGCGGAGCTGAAGCTGGACCGGAAGATCGCCGACAAGCGGACCTTCCCGGCCATCGACATCAACCCGTCCGGCACCCGTAAGGAAGAGGTTCTGCTCGCGCCCGAGGAGCTGGCCATCATCCACAAGCTCCGCAAGGTGCTGCACTCGCTGGACTCGCAGGCGGCGATGGACCTGCTGCTGGACCGTCTCAAGCAGTCCCGCACCAACATCGAGTTCCTGATGCAGATCGCGAAGTCGACGCCGGGGGAGTGACCCTCCCTCGGTGACCGACCGACGAAGAGAGGCGCGGGCCGTAATGGCCGCGCCTCTCTTCGTTCCCGCCTCAAGTCACGCCGTTCGACCCCACCTGTGCTCCACACGTCCTTTGCTCTGCTTCAGCGGACGCAACAGTTAGCGCCGCTAACTGTTGCGTCCGCTGAAGCAGAGCAAAGGTGGCGGAGGGGGACGCCGGAGGGGGCGGGTGAGGGGCGGCGCCGTACCCCCGGCGGGGTACCCGACGGCGGAGCGAATGCCCGGCCGGGCGGCGGGAATGCGGACGGGGAGGCACGTGTTGACGATCCCGGACGAGGTGTGCGGCCCGCTTGCCGGGCTGGCTCAGGCCCATGGCACACTGGTCAATCGGCCACACCGGTTCCGGTTCACGCCCGAGCCCGTCGCGTACGGCGCGACGAGTGATGACGGCGACCCGGCGACCACCAACGAGAGGACCGAGGCGAGATGAAGGCAAACATCCACCCGGAGTACGTGACCACCGAGGTCAGCTGCTCCTGCGGTAACACGTTCACGACCCGCAGCACCGCCAAGGGCGGGGCGATCCACGTCGAGACCTGCAGCGCCTGCCACCCGTTCTACACCGGTAAGCAGCGCGTTCTCGACACCGCCGGTCGGGTCGCGAAGTTCCAGCAGAAGTACGCCAAGGTTCAGGCCAAGAAGGCCAAGTAACTCCCCGTTCGGCGCCCGTGTCCGGTTTTGTACCGGACACGGGCGCCGTCCGCGTTTCGCCCGTCAACACCCTTGGCCCTCCCGGTGCCGCATCGTCGAAGGAGCATCCGCAGCATGAGCAGCGAGCGTCTGGCCGGACTCCTCGACGAGTACGCGGAGCTGGAGAAGCGGCTGGCCGACCCGGCCATCCACGCCGACCAGGCCACCGCGCGCCGGGTGGGTCGCCGGTACGCCGAGCTGGTGCCGCTGCACAAGGCCGCCAGCGAGCTGGAGCAGGCCCGCTCCGACCTGGCCGCGGCCCGTGAGCTGGTCGACGAGGACCCGTCCTTCGCCGCTGAGGCGGACTCCATCGCGGCGTCCCTGCCGGCCCTGGAGGAGCGCCTCGCCGAGTTGCTCATCCCGCGCGACCCGCACGACGCCAAGGACGTGATCGTCGAGATCAAGGCCGGTGAGGGCGGCGAGGAGTCGGCACTGTTCGCCGGCGACCTGCTGCGGATGTACACCCGGTACGCCGAGCGGCACGGCTGGATCACCGAGGTGATCGACGCTCAGGATTCCGACCTCGGCGGGGTCAAGGACGTCTCGCTGTCGATCAAGACCAAGGGTGTGCCGGACGGCGGCAACGGTGTCTGGTCGCGGCTCAAGTGGGAGGGCGGCGTGCACCGGGTGCAGCGCGTCCCGGTGACCGAGTCGCAGGGCCGGATCCACACCAGCGCGGCCGGGGTGCTGGTGCTGCCGGAGGCCGAGGACGTCGACGTCACCATCGACCAGAACGACCTGCGCATCGACGTGTTCCGTTCGTCCGGCCCGGGCGGCCAGTCGGTGAACACGACCGACTCGGCGGTACGGATCACGCACGTGCCGACCGGCATCGTCGTGTCCTGCCAGAACGAGAAGTCCCAGTTGCAGAACCGGGAGCAGGCCATGCGGATCCTGCGGGCCCGGCTGCTCGCCGCCGCTCAGGAGCAGGCCGACGCCGCCGCTTCGGACGCCCGGAAGGCGCAGGTACGCACCGTGGACCGCTCGGAGCGCATCCGCACCTACAACTTCCCGCAGAACCGGATCACCGACCACCGGATCGGCTACACCGCGTACAACCTGGACCTGGCGCTCGCCGGCGACCTCGACGGCGTCCTGGACGCCCTGGCCGAGGCCGACCGCGCCGCCCGCCTGGCCGGCGACACGGAACTGACCCGCCGCTAACTGCCCCCGCCCCGCCCCGCCGATCATGGAGTCGTGGTGGGCGGATCATTCCGTCGCGAGCCTTTTGTGGGGCACCACAAGTCCTTGATCGACCCCGACGGAGGGGGAGGGGGAGGGAGCGGGGGTGGGGGTGGGGTCGTCAGCTCGCTCGGGGGCGGGATTTCGCGCGCAGCATCTCCCGGTCGGCCTGCTCGAAGGCGACGCTGAGCGCGTCCCGCAGCCCACTACCGCCGGAGACCTCGGCGAAGCCGATGCTCACCCCGACGGGGGTGCCGGGCACCAGCGACTCCCAGTCCTCGTTGCGTACCGCCGCCTCGATCCGGCGGGCCACCTCGGCGGCCTCGGTCATGCCCGTGTCCGGGAGCACCACGACGAACTCGTCGCCGCCGTAGCGGGCCACGAAGTCTCCCCGGCGCATCACCCGGTTGATCACCCCGGCGATCCGTTGCAGGACCAGGTCACCGGAGTGGTGGCCGTGCCGGGTGTTGACCGCCTTGAAGCCGTCCAGGTCGCAGACGCCGATGACGACCCGCTCGCCCCGGGTCACGACGGCGGTGATGTACCGCTCCAGGCGACGCCGGTTCGGCAGGCCGGTGAGCGGGTCGGTCAACGCCTCACCCTCGTACCGTGCCGCCTCGCGACGCATCTCCTCGTGGTCGATCCGGGCGGCGATGCCGTCGATGTAGACGTCGCGCAGCCGGTCGTTGCGCTGGGCGGCGAGTCGGAACGCCAGCCGGTCCGCCCGGTGGGCCGCGGAATGGTCGCCGGCGCGGGCGAGCGCGATGCTGCGTAGCCGGGCCGGCTCGGCCGCCCCGAGCGTCTCGGTGGACACCCGGATGGTGTCCAGTCGGGCGACCGCCTCGATGGGCCGACCGTCCGCGACGGCGAGGCAGACCATGCCGAGTTGCCGCAGGTCACGCGCGCGGGCGCTGTCACCGCCGTGGGTGAGCAGCCGGGACGGGACGGCATCCCCGGTCGGTTCCAGGGTGTCGCCGAGCGCGGCCTGCCGGGCCGCCGAGTACCCGTACGCGGCGAGGCTGCTGGGACGGAGCCGCCCGGCCCGCCCGGTCTGGACGAACTGGGCCAGGTCGGTCGCCACGTCCCGCAGCACGCGCAGGCAACCGTCGCTGTCACCGTTGTGGTCCAGCGCCACGGCGTTGCGCAGCCGGATGCCCGGCGCGGCGAACGTCTCCTCCGGGATCCCGGCGGTCAACCCGAGCTGCCGTGCGCGTTCGATCGCGCCCAGGGCGTACCCGTGGAAGCTGAGGTAGCTGTAGGCCATCGCCAGGTCGTGCCAGCCCCAGGCGGTGTCCCGGTCCGGGTCGTCCACGGCGTTCAGGGCCCGCGCTGCCTTGACGAGGTGGGTGACGCACCGGTCCAGCGCGCCCTGGTGGTGGGCGGCGAGCGCGGCCAGCGCGTTGAGGTGCCCGTGCAGGTAGGGCTCGGCGAGGTCGCGGACGGCCGCCGACGCCTCCTCGATGGCGCGGGTGAACTCCGCCGTCCGACCGAGATTGATCAAGGCGGAGAGGCGCTGGACCATGGCGTCCGCGCGAGCCGCCGGGTCCGACGTGGTGCGGATCACACGCTCCAGAAGGGTGTACGACTCCGCGGAGCGACTTGCTTCCTGCAAAGCGCGGGCGTGCGAGAGAGTGTCAACCTGGTCATGGACCCGGTCGAGCCAGCCCACCCACAACCTCCTGTCGTGTGCGCCTCGACGCACCCGTTCATGGCGTCGCCCCGCGACGCCCCATGATTATCGTGTGACCACTCTGCCGCAACACCCCCCCGAAGGGACAGGCCGCACCCGTCTGTCCGCCGCGGTTGCCCGCGCGGCCCGCGTACTCGCCGCGGCCGGTGTGGGCCCGGCGCGCGTGGAGGCCGAACTGCTGACGGCGTACGTGCTGGACGTCCCCCGGGGTCGGCTGGCCCTCGCCGACGATCTGGACGACGCCCAACTGGCCCGCCTGGACGAGCTGGTCGGGCGTCGCGCCGGCCGGGAGCCGCTGCAGCATCTGACCGGTCGGGCGGGTTTCCGGCACCTGGAGCTGGCGGTCGGTCCGGGTGTCTTCGTGCCCCGCCCGGAGACGGAGTTGCTGGCCGGATGGGGTGTCGAGCAGGGCCGGGGCAGATCCGAACCGCTCGTGGTGGACCTGTGCAGCGGCACCGGCGCCATCGCGTTGGCGGTGGCGCAGGAGCTGCCCGGGGCGCGGGTGGTCGCGGTGGAGCGGTCGTTGGCGGCGCTGGCGTGGTTACGCCGCAACGCGGCCGAGCGGGCGGCGGCGGGGGACCGGCCGATCGAGGTGGTCGAGGCCGACGTGACCGCGCCCGACCTGCTCAGCGACCTGGTGGGTCGGGTGGACGTGCTGCTCTGCAATCCGCCGTACGTGCCGGTCGACGTGGTGGTGCCGCCGGAGGTGGCCGCGCACGATCCGGCGGAGGCGGTCTTCGGGGGCGCCGATGGCCTGGCGGTGATCCGACCGGTGATCGACCGGGCAGCGGCGCTGCTGCGACCCGGGGGCGTGATCGGGGTCGAGCACGACGACACGCACGGCGTGGCGGTGCCGGAGTTGTTCGCCCGCGACGGCCGGTTCGATGCCGTCACGGAGCATCCGGACCTCACCGGCCGCCCCCGGTACGCCACCGCGTCCCGACGGGCGGACGGCCAGCACACCGTGCCCGGGCGGGCGTGGCAGACTGACTCCTCGTGATGCTCTACGACTGCCGATCGCCCGCCGATCGGGACCGCGGCATCGCTGCGGCCATCGAGGCGGTCAAGAACGGCGAACTGGTCGTCCTTCCGACGGACACCGTCTACGGGATCGGCGCGGACGCGTTCACGCCGTACGCGGTCAAGGCGCTGCTGGACGCGAAGGGCCGGGGTCGGCAGATGCCCCCGCCGGTGCTGATCGGTTCGCGGCACACCCTGGATGGCCTGGTCTTCTCGCTGCCCTCGGCGGCGCGGGACCTGGTGGAGGCGTTCTGGCCGGGTGCGCTGACGATCGTGGTCGAGCACTCGCCGAGCCTCCAGTGGGACCTGGGCGACAAGACCGGCACGGTGGCGGTGCGGATGCCGCTGCACCCGGTGGCCCTGGAGGTGCTGCGCGAGACCGGCCCGATGGCGGTCTCCTCGGCCAACAAGACGGGCCAGCCGGCGGCGGTGACCGCCGAGGAGGCGCGCGACCAGCTCAGCTACTCGGTGCGTGCGTACCTGGAGGCCGGGCCCTGTCCCGACCCGGTGCCGAGCACGATCGTCGACCTGACCGGCGAGGTGCCGCAGTTGCTGCGGGCCGGGGCGATCCCGCTGGAGAAGCTGCGCGACGTCGTACCGGACCTCCTCGACGTCCACCAGGGGGCCTGAGTGCCCCCGTTCACCGTCCTGCACGTCTGCATGGGCAACATCTGCCGCTCACCGATGGCCGAGCGACTGCTGGCCCTCGCGGTACGGGAGCGGTTGGCGCGGCGTTCGCAGGATCCGGCCGGCGCCGAGGAGCTGCTGCACAGCCACAGCGCCGGCACCGGCGGCTGGCACGCGGGCGAGGAGATGAACCCGCCGGCGGCGCGGCAGGTCATCGACCGTGGCGGTGACGTCGACGGGTTCGCGGCGCGCAAGCTGCGCTCGGACCACATCGACGCCGCCGACCTGGTCCTGACGGCGACGGCCGACCAGCAGGAGTACGTGGTGGCGCTCCGCCCGGACGCGGCGGCCCGTACCTTCGTGCTGGGTGAGTTCGGCCGGCTGCTGGCCGCGGTGGACGGCACCGCGCTGCCGGCGGCCGAGGCGACCCCGGAGGCGGTGTACGCGCGTGGCGTGGCCCTCGTGGCGGCGGCGCACGACGAACGACTGGGCGCCTCGGCGCTGCCCACCGACGATCTCGACGATCCCTGGGGTCGCGGCGACCAGTGTTTCACCCGGGTCGCGGACGAGATCGAGGAGACGGTCCACCCGCTGGCCGCCGCGCTGCTGCCCTGAGCGCCGTGCGAGTTTTCTCCGGGTTTGGGGAAAAGCAGGGGCGAAAGGGGTGTTCAGGGTCATTCTGAACGGGTCCTAGTGTGACCGGCTCCTGCGGGGAGAGCTGATGATCCGGGCCCGACTCGACAAACTGCTGACCGTGGTGATCGCCGGCGTGCTGGCCGGACTGGTGCTGGCCGGGGCCGCCCTGCCCGCCGCCCTGGTCTTCGGGATCGGCTTCAGCGCCCTCAGCACGCCGTACTCGGAGCTGCCCAACACGCTCCGCACGCCGCCCACCGCGCAGCGCTCCAACCTCTACGCCAACGACGGCACCACCCTGATCACCTCCTTCTACCAGGAGGACCGGGTGGACGTTCCGCTGCACGAGGTCGCCCCGGTGATGCGCCAGGCCATCGTGGCCGCCGAGGACGTCCGGTTCTACCAGCACAGCGGGGTGGACCTGCGCGGTGTGGTGCGCGCCTTCACGGTGAACAAGCGCGACGGCAAGACCCGGCAGGGCGCCTCCACCCTGACCATGCAGTACGTCCGCAACGTGCTCGGCAGCGACCCCCGGCTCACCGAGCGGCAGCGCCAGGCGGCCACCGAGATCACCACCGCCCGCAAGCTCCAGGAGATGCGGTACGCGCTGGCGCTGGAGCGGGAGCTCAGCAAGGAGGACATCCTCACCCGCTACCTCAACATCGCCTACTTCGGCGCCGGGGCGTACGGGATCGGGGCGGCCAGCAAACGCTACTTCTCGGTCTCGCCGGCTGAGTTGACCCTGCCCCAGGCCGCGCTGTTGGCCGGTCTGGTCCGGTCGCCGGACAGTGACGACCCGATCAACGGGGACGCCGACAGCGCCCTGCACCGGCGGACGTACGTGTTGGAACGCCTGGTCGAGACGGATCAGGTTCCCGCCGACGCGGCGGCGGCGGCACAGGCCGAGCCGTTGCAGTTGCGGCCCAGCGAGACGCCGAACGACTGCACGGGGGTGCCCGACGGGCACTCGGACTGGGGTTTCTTCTGCGACTGGTTCACCCGCTGGTGGAGCAGCCAGTCGGCGTTCGGTTCGAGCGCCGACGAGCGACAGCGCACGCTGCGCCGGGGCGGGTTCTCCATCGTCTCGTCGCTGGATCCGGCCGTGCAGCAGGCCACCACCGAGCAGGTCCTGCGCATCTACCGACCCACCGAGGCGCGGGCCGTACCCACCGCCGTGGTGCAGCCCGGCACCGGCCGGGTGCTGGCGATGTCGGTGAACCGTAACTACAGCGTCGAGGACAACCCGGTCGGGCAAAAGAACCACCCGAACACGGTCAACCAGCTCGTGGCCGGTGGTGGGGCCATCGACGGGTATCAGGCCGGTTCGACGTTCAAGCTCTTCACCATGCTGGCCGCGCTGGAATCCGGCATGCCGCTGTCGACCGAGTTCACGGCGCCGACGCAATTGCTCACCCGCTTCCCGGCGACCGGTGCGGGTAGCTGTGACGGCCGCTGGTGCCCGGCGAACGCCAGTCCGTCGGCGATGGACGGCCCCCGCACGATGTGGACCGGGTTCGGCCGGTCGGTGAACACCTACTTCGCCTGGCTCACCGAACGGGTCGGCGCCGACCGGGTGGTCGAGATGGCCGAGCGGCTGGGCATCGTGCTGCGGGCCGACTCCGACGAGCGGCTGGCGCGCTACGGCGCGAAGGACTGGGGCCCGTTCACGCTTGGCGTTGCCGCGACGACCCCGCTGGACCTGGCGACGGCGTACGCCACGGTGGCCGCGGAGGGGACGTGGTGCGCACCGCTGCCGGTGGTCTCGATCAACGACTCGGCCGGCCGGCCGGTGGATGCCGCGAAGCCGGACTGTCGGCAGGTACTCGACACCGACGTGGCCCGGGCGGCGGCGGACGCGGCCCGCTGCCCGGTGGGCGACCAGTCGATGTACGGGCGGTGCGACGGCGCCACGGCTCCCGATCTGCGATCCCGGCTGGGCCGCCCGGTGGCCGGCAAGACCGGCAGTTCCGAGCGGTACGAGACGGAGACGGTGGTGGCCTTCACCCCGCAGTTGGTGGTCGCCTCGATGGCGGCCAACCCCGACGACCCACGCGACGCGGTCGGTCAGGCCGTGCAGGCCCGGATGGTGACCGGGGTGGGCGAGATCCTCTCCCGTGCCCTGCACGACCAGCCGGTACGCGACTTCGTCCCGCCAAGCGAACGCGCCGCCTTCCAGGTAACCGGCGCCCGCACCACAAACTAACCCCCGCGGCCCCCCGCCCGGCCCTGACCGCGCCGATCACGGAGTTGTGGTGGACGTTAGAGCCGCCAGTGCCCCTTTTGTGGGCCACCACAACTCCATGATCGACGTGGTCAGGTGGGTGGGCGCGTGAGGGCTCGGCGATCTTGCATTTTCGGTGGCGACTTAAGGTGCCAAGACGGCAAAACGGCAGCAGGAAGTGCAAGATCGGCGGGGCGGGGCGGGGCGGGGCGGGGCGGGGCGGGGCGGGGCGGGGCCGGTGGGGGGTGGGGGTGGGTTAGGGGGTTTGTTCGGCGTTGCGGGCTATGTTGCGGGCCATTCCGCCGAAGATCACGGCGTGGAACGGGGTCACGGAGCCCCAGTAGGCGTGCCCGGCGAGGCCGCGGGGGAGGAAGACGGCACGTTGCTGGTAACGGCTGTGGCCGTTCTCGGCCGGCAGCGCCCGCATCTCCAGCCAGGCGCGGCCGGGCAGCCGCATCTCCGCGCGCAGCCGCAACAGCTCGCCCGGAACGATCTCCTCGACCCGCCAGAAATCCAGCGCCTCGCCGACCTGGAGGCGGTGCGGGTCGCGCCGGCCCCGGCGCAGCCCCACGCCGCCGACCAGCCGGTCCAGCCAGCCGCGTACCGACCAGGCGAGGGGGAACGAGTACCAGCCGTGCTCGCCGCCCACGCCCTCGATGACCCGCCAGAGCGCGGCCGGCGACGCGTCCACCGCCCGTTCCCGTACGTCCGTGTACACCGTTCCACCGGACCAGTCCGGGTCGCTGGGCAGCGGCTCGGCGGGCGCGTCGGTGCCGCTCGCGGTGGACCAGCGCGTCTCCACCTGGGCGTCGCGCACCTTGGCCAGCGCCAACCGCACGGCCTCGTCGAAGCCGGTGAGGCCGCCGGGCGGATCGGGCACGTACCGGGCGATGTCGTGTTCGTGGGCCACGGCCTCGTGGATCAGGCTCTCCACCAGCGGCCGGGCGATCTTGTTCGGTACCGGGGTGATGAGGCCGACCCAGTGCGACGAGAGCGACGGGGTGAGGGGCCGGACCGGCACGATGATCCGTCGTCGTAACCCGGCCACCCGGGCGTAGCGGTTCATCATGTCGCGGAAGGTCAGCACGTCCGGTCCGCCGATGTCGAAGCCGCGGTTGACGTCGGGCGGCAGGGTGGCGCAGCCGGCCAGGTAGCGCAGCACGTCGCGGACCGCGATCGGCTGGATCCGGTTGCGGACCCACCGTGGCGTGACCATGGCCGGCAGCCGCTCGGTCAGGTAGCGCAGCATCTCGAACGACGCCGAGCCGGAGCCGATGATCACCGCAGCGCGGAGCACCGCCGTGGGCACGCCGCTGGCGAGCAGGATCCGGCCCACTTCGGCCCGGGACCGCAGGTGCGGCGACGGGACCTCCGCGTCGGCCGCCGGCTCCGGACCACCGAGGTAGACGATCCGGCGTACGCCGGCCGCGCGGGCCGCCGCCGCGAAGTTCGTCGCCGCCGTCCGGTCGGCCGCCTCGAAGTCCGCCCGGCCCAGCGAGTGCACCAGGAAGTACGCGACGTCCACGTCGGCGAAGGCGGCGGGCAGTGTCTCCGGCCGGCTCAGGTCACCCTCGACGATCTCGGCCGCCGCCGCCCACGGCACATCGCGCAGGCGTCCTGCCTTGCGGGCGAGGCAGCGCACGGTGTGCCCGTCGGCGAGCAGCAGCGGCGTCAGTCGCCCGCCGATGTATCCGGTGGCTCCGGTGACGAGGCATCTCACGAGTCCCAGTGTGCGGCCCCCTAGACTCGTTCGCTGTGGAGACCGAGACGAGCACCTTCTGGGGGCCGGATTTCGCCCAGCTCAGGGCCACCGATCCGGAGATCGCCGGGGTGGTCCTCGGCGAGCTGGACCGGCTGCGGGGTGGCCTGCAACTGATCGCGAGCGAGAACCTGACCTCACCGGCGGTGCTGGCCGCGCTCGGCTCGACGTTGACCAACAAGTACGCCGAGGGGTACCCGGGCCGGCGTTACTACGGCGGCTGCGCCGAGGTGGACCGGGCCGAGGAGATCGGCATCGCCCGGGCCAAGGAGCTGTTCGGGGCCGAGCACGCCAACCTCCAGCCGCACTCCGGGGCGAGCGCCAACCTGGCCGCGTACGCCGCGCTGGTGCAGCCGGGGGACACGGTGCTGGCGATGGACCTGCCGCACGGCGGGCACCTCACCCACGGCAGCCGGGTGAACTTCTCCGGCAAGTGGTTCCACCCGGTGGGCTACCCGGTCCGGCCGGACACCGAGCTGATCGACTACGACGAGGTACGCGACCTGGCCCGCGCGCACCGGCCCAAGCTGATCATCTGTGGGGCCACCGCGTACCCCCGGCTGATCGACTTCGCGCGGTTCCGGGAGATCGCCGACGAGGTCGGGGCGTACCTGATGGTGGACGCCGCGCACTTCATCGGCCTGGTGGCCGGTCGGGCGATCCCGTCGCCGGTGCCGTACGCCGACGTCGTCTGCGCCACCACCCACAAGGTGCTGCGCGGTCCCCGAGGCGGCATGATCCTCTGCCGCGAGTCGCTGGCCCAGCGGATCGACAAGGCGGTCTTCCCGTTCACCCAGGGCGGCCCGCTGATGCACGCGGTCGCGGCCAAGGCGGTCGCGCTGCGCGAGGCGGCCCAGCCCGAGTTCCAGACGTACGCCGCCCAGGTGGTGCGCAACGCGCAGGCGCTCGCCGCCGGGCTGGCCGACGAGGGCATGCGCCCGGTGTCCGGTGGCACCGACACCCACCTCGCGCTCATCGACCTGCGTGAGCTGGGGGTGACCGGCACCGAGGCCGAGCGTCGCTGCGACGCCGCGTCGATCACGCTGAACAAGAACGCCATTCCGTACGACCCGCAGCCGCCGCTGGTGGCCTCGGGTATCCGGGTGGGCACGCCGAGCGTCACCACGCAGGGCATGCGCGAGGGTGAGCTGCGGCAGGTGGCCGCCCTGATCGCCCGCGCGGTACGCACGAACCCGGGTGAACCGGGTGGCGCCGACGCGCTGAGCACGATCGGCGCCGAGGTGGCCGACCTGGTCGCGGCCTTCCCGGCGTACCCCCGTGGCTGAGCCCGGGGTGGTCGAACCCGCGAGCGACGGACGGTGGCGGCTGCGGCACCTGCCGGTGCTGCTTGCCGCGTCGGCGGCGCTGGCCGTGGTCGCGGCCGTGGTGGGCGGGGTGACCGGTGGTGCGGCCGCCGCGCTCGGCGCGGCGGCCGGGGTGGGCGTGACGGTGCTCAGCTACACCCTTACGACGGTGGTGCTGGCGCGGGCCGATCAGGTCAACCCGCAGTTGCTGCTGCCGCTCGGTCTGGGGCTGTACGTGCTGAAGTTCACCCTTCTGGGTGTCGTCCTGGTGGCGGTGGCGTCGACCGGTTGGGCGGGGTTAATTCCGCTCTGCCTCGGCATCGTCGCCGGGGTGGCAGTGTGGACAGCGGCGCACCTCTGGTGGCTGACCACGGTGCACGCCCGCCGCTCCGGCTGACCTGGTCGTCGACACGGGTGTCCCACCTATCGGACGCGCGGCAATGTGTCGGCCTCCGGTCATTTTCCGACGGGCGGAAGGGGAGTAGCGTGCCCACAGACGACGGCGCCCACGAGAAGCCCACACAACGACGGTTGTGCGGGGGGTGAGGCACAGCCTCGTCTTCCCGGCTGATATCGTTCGCCCCGTCATGGCTGATGACCAAACCCCCCGTCCCGCCGGTCAACCGGACGACTATCCGTCCGGTGCCGGTCAGGGTTGGACCGCGCTCAGCTACCTCATCGGAGGCATGCTCGTGTGGGGTTTCATCGGCTGGCTGGTCGACCAGTGGCTCGACACCGGTGGCGTCGCCACCGGGATCGGCTTCGTGCTCGGCATGGCTGGGGGCGTCATCCTGGTCATCCGCCGACTCGGCACGCCTACTTAGGAAGGGACGCGGTGTTCGGACAGGCGAACGTCCTGGCAGCGGGCCAGGCGGCATTCCCACCCAGCGTGGACGACTTCTACCTGCCCGCGATCGTGCCCTGGGGCGCGGAGAACGCGCCGTGGTTCACCAAGTTCACCTTGATGATCTGGATCGCGGTCGGCGCCTTGATCATCTTCTTCCTGGCGACCTATCGGAACCCGCAGCTGGTGCCGACCAAGAAGCAGTGGTTCGCCGAGTCGATCTACGGCTTCGTGCGCAACAACATCTCGGTCGACATGATCGGGCACCAGGGCGTGCGGTTCGCCCCGTACTTCACGACGCTGTTCTGCTTCGTGCTGGTGACGAACGCCTTCGCGATCATCCCGTTCTTCCAGATCTCGCCGAACTCGCACATCGCCTTCCCGGCGATCCTCGCGGTGATCAGCTACGTGCTGTTCAACTACATCGGAATCCGGCACCACGGCTTCGGCAAGTACTTCAAGCACGCCCTGATCCCGCCGGCACCCTGGTACATCCTGCCGCTGCTGATCCCGATCGAGGCGTTCTCGACCTTCATCATCCGGCCGTTCTCACTGGCCGTTCGTCTCTTCGCGAACATGTTCGCCGGCCACATGCTCCTGCTGGTCTTCACGCTCGGCGGCTTCGCGATGCTCAACGCCAACGCCTGGTTGGCGCCGGTCTCGGTGGTCTCCTGGGTGATGACCGTGGCGCTGACCCTCCTCGAGGCGCTGGTCATCGTCCTGCAGGCCTACGTCTTCACGGTCCTGAGCGCCAGCTACATCCAGGGCGCGCTCGCCGAAGAGCACTGATCCACGCACCAACCGTTGTCGTCCCGCGTGAGAGTCACGCGTGATAACCAGGAGGAACCACTAATGGATTACGTCGCCGCGGTAGAGGGCAGCACCGCCGCCATCGGCTACGGCCTCGCGGCCATCGGCCCGGGCATCGGCGTTGGCCTGGTCTTCGCCGCCTACATCCAGTCGACCGCCCGGCAGCCCGAGTCGTCGCGCATGACCCTGCCGTACGTCTGGATCGGCTTCGCCGTCATCGAGGCGCTCGCGCTGTTCGGCATCGCCTTCGGCTTCATCTGGGCCGGCTGATTCCGCCCCTTCCGACCGGGAGGTCACCCATGTTGTTCCTCCTCGCCGCCGAGGGTGGTGAGTCAGACCACAACCCGATCATTCCGATCTGGCAGGAGATCGTGGTCGGCACGGTCGCCTTCGCCGTACTGTGCTTCGTTCTGATGAAGTTCGTCTTCCCGCGGATGGAGCAGACGTTCCAGGCCCGGGTCGACGCGATCGAGGGCGGCATCAAGCGCGCCGAGGCCGCCCAGGCCGAGGCGAACCAGCTGCTCGAGCAGTACCGCGCCCAGCTCGCCGAGGCGCGGACCGACGCCGCCAAGATCCGTGACGACGCGCGGGCCGACGCCGAGGGGATCCGCCAGGACATCCTCGCCAAGGCGCGCGAGGAGTCCGACCGGGTCATCCAGGCCGGCAAGGACGCACTCGCCGCCGAGCGGGCCACCATCGTGCGCGAGCTGCGCGCGGAGGTCGGCACCATCGCGGTGGACCTGGCCAGCAAGATCGTCGGCGAGTCGCTGGCCGACGAGGCGCGGCGCAAGGGCACCGTCGACCGGTTCCTGAGCGGTCTCGAGAGCACGGGGGCCCGCTGATGCAGGCCGCCAGCCGGGAGTCGTACAAGGTCGCGGCCGAAGGCCTCGACGCGTACGTCCGCGGCGCGGAGCCGTCGGCGGTGGCCGCCACCGCCGACGCCATCCTCTCCGTGGCGACCCTGCTGCGGCGTGAGCCGCGGCTGCGTCGGGCGCTCTCCGACCCGGCTCGTCCCGGCGCGGACCGCGGCGCGCTGCTCGGTGACATGCTGGGTGGGCGGATCGGCGCGGACGCGCTCGACCTGCTCGTCACGCTGGTCTCGGGCCGCTGGTCGGCACCGTCGGAGTTGCTCGACGGCACCGAGCGCCTCGGCGTGGAGGCGCTGCTGGCCAGCGCCGACTCCGCCGGTGAGCTGGGCGAGGTGGAGGACGAGCTGTTCCGCTTCGGTCAGGTCGTGTCCGGTCAGTCGGCGCTGAGCAACGCTCTCGCCGACCCGGTCGCCCCGGTCGAGCAGCGGGCCACCCTGGCTCGCGAGCTGCTCGCCGGCAAGGCCCGGCCGGTCACCGTCAGCCTCGTCGAGGCCGCGCTCGCTGGGTTCGGCGGGCGTTCCTTCACCGGAGCGCTCACCCGGCTGGTCGAGCTGGCCGCCGACCGGCGGGACCGGCAGGTGGCGTACGTGACCGTCGCGGCCCCGTTGAGTGACGAGGACGAGCGTCGACTGGGTGCGAGCCTCGCCGCGATATACGGTCGGGAGGTGTCCGTCAAGCAGACGGTCGACCCCGCCGTTCTCGGTGGCGTGAGCGTCCGGGTCGGTTCAGACCTGTACGACGGCACGATCCTGCGCCGCCTCAACGAGACCCGCAACGCGCTCGCGAAGCGCTGAACGGCTTCGCCGCCAGCAATGCGGTGGTTCCGCCGCCTCACCGTTGGGGCGGCTCCGCCGCCGCAGCGCCCGGATTGACAGACGCCATTCGGACCGGTTGGTACTAGGTATCCCGGGCCCCTGAATTTTAAGGAAGCAGAGGATGGCCGAGCTGACCATCTCGACGGAGGAGATCCGCGGCGCTCTGGAGCGCTACGTCTCCTCCTACTCGTCCGACGTCTCCCGCGAGGAGGTCGGCACCGTCGCCGACACCGGCGACGGCATCGCCCACGTCGAGGGCCTGCCCTCGACCAAGACCAACGAGCTCCTGGAGTTCGAGGACGGCACGCTCGGCGTGGCATTGAACCTCGACGTCCGGGAGATCGGCGTCGTCGTGCTGGGTGACTCCGCCAAGCTGGAGGAGGGGCAGCGCGTCAAGCGCACCGACCGGGTGCTCTCGGTTCCGGTCGGCGACGCGTTCCTCGGCCGCGTGGTCAACGCGCTCGCCCAGCCGATCGACGGCCTCGGCGACATCGCCGAGGAGGGTTACCGCGAGCTGGAGCTGCAGGCTCCGAACGTGATGGCCCGGCAGTCGGTGTTCGAGCCGCTGCAGACCGGCATCAAGGCCATCGACGCGATGACCCCGATCGGCCGTGGCCAGCGCCAGCTGATCATCGGCGACCGCAAGACGGGCAAGACCACCGTCGCCCTGGACGCCATCCTCAACCAGCGGGACAACTGGCGCACCGGCGACCCGAAGAAGCAGGTCCGCTGCATCTACGTCGCCATCGGCCAGAAGGCCTCCACCATCGCCTCGATCAAGGGGCAGCTGGAGGAGGCGGGCGCGATGGAGTACACCACCATCGTCGCCTCGCCGGCGTCCGACCCGGCCGGCTTCAAGTACCTGGCCCCGTACACCGGCTCGTCCATCGGGCAGCACTGGATGTACGGCGGCAAGCACGTCCTGATCGTCTTCGACGACCTGAGCAAGCAGGCCGAGGCGTACCGGGCCGTGTCGCTGCTGCTGCGTCGCCCGCCGGGCCGTGAGGCGTACCCGGGTGACGTCTTCTACCTGCACTCCCGCCTGCTGGAGCGCTGCGCGAAGCTCTCCGACGAGCTGGGTGGCGGTTCGATGACCGGTCTGCCGATCATCGAGACGAAGGCGAACGACATCTCGGCCTTCATCCCGACGAACGTCATCTCGATCACCGACGGCCAGATCTTCCTGGAGACCGACCTGTTCAACCAGGGCGTTCGTCCGGCGATCAACGTCGGCACCTCGGTCTCCCGGGTCGGCGGCGCCGCCCAGGTGAAGCCGATGAAGAAGGTCTCTGGTTCGCTGCGGCTCAACCTGGCCCAGTACCGCGAGCTGGAGGCGTTCGCCGCCTTCGCCTCCGACCTGGACCGGGCCTCGCAGAACCAGCTCAACCGTGGCGTCCGGCTGGTCGAGCTGCTCAAGCAGGCCAACTACTCGCCGTTCCCGGTGCAGGAGGAGGTCGTCTCGGTCTGGGCCGGCACCGAGGGCAAGCTGGACGACGTCCCGGTGGGCGACATCCGGCGCTTCGAGGCGGAGTTCCTCCAGTACCTGCGGCACAAGCACGAGGGTGTGCTGGCCGGCATCGCCGACAACCAGTGGAACGACGACATCACCGGCTCGCTCGACTCGGCGATCGCCGAGTTCAAGCAGGTCTTCCTCAACAAGGACGACGAGCGCACCGTCAACGACGCGCCCGCCGCTCCGCTCGAGGGCGACGAGAACCGCGAGACGGTGACCCGCTTCCGCGACAGCGCGACCGACCGCCCGGCCGAGAGCTGATCCCATGGCGGCCCAGGTTCGCGTTCTTCGTCAACGAATCCGCTCGGCGAAGTCGATGAAGAAGATCACCAAGGCGATGGAGCTCGTGGCGACGAGCCGGATCGCCAAGGCCCAGGCCCGGGTGCAGGCGTCCCTGCCGTACGCCCAGGCCATCACCGGTGTGCTCACGGCGCTGGCGTCCAACGCGCGGATCGACCACCCGCTGCTCACCCCGCGCGAGCGGGTGCGGCGGGCCGGCGTCCTGTTGGTCACCAGCGACCGCGGCCTGGCCGGCGGCTACAGCTCCAACGCGATCAGGATGGCCGAGTCGCTCATCGCGCGGCTCAGGGCGGACGGCAAGGAGCCGGTGCTCTACGTCATCGGGCGTAAGGGCGTCGGGTTCTACCGGTTCCGTGACCGGCCGATCGAGGCGAACTGGACCGGGTTCAGCGAGCAGCCGTCGTTCGAGGACGCCCGCACCGTCGGCGAGACGCTGATCAAGGCGTTCACCGCCGGTGCGGACGACGTCGACGGTAACGCTGGCGCGGACGGGGTACTCGGCGTCGACGAGTTGCACATCGTCTACACCGAGTTCCACTCGCTGATGACGCAGAACCCGGTCACCAAGGTCATCGGTCCGATGCAGGTGGAGGACCGGCCGCGCTCCGAGGGGCTGCTGCCGGCGTACGAGTTCGAGCCGGAGGCGGAGGCGCTGCTCGACGCGCTCCTGCCGAGGTACATCAACACGCGGATCTACGCGGCGTTGCTCGAGTCGGCGGCGAGTGAGTCGGCGGCACGGCGGCGGGCGATGAAGAGCGCCACCGACAACGCCGAAGAGATGATCGAGAAGTACACGCGTGAGATGAACTCGGCCCGTCAGGCCGGGATCACCCAGGAGATCAGCGAGATCGTCGGCGGCGCCAACGCGCTGGCCGCGTCGGGAAGTGAAGTGTGATGACTGCACCAGTAGAGACCAAGACGGCCACGGGTCGCGTGGTCCGGGTCATCGGCCCGGTCGTCGACGCCGAGTTCCCGCGCGACGGCATGCCGGCCCTGTTCAACGCCCTGAACGTCAACGTGAGCCTGTCCGGCGGTGAGAAGACGCTGACCCTGGAGGTCGCCCAGCACCTGGGTGACAACCTGGTCCGTGCGATCTCGATGCAGCCGACGGACGGTCTGGTTCGCGGCGCCGAGGTTCGTGACTCCGGTAAGCCGATCACCGTTCCGGTGGGCGACGCGGTCAAGGGCCACGTGTTCAACGCGATCGGCGAGGTGCTCAACCTCAAGGAGGGCGAGACCCTCACCCCGGACGACCACTGGGGTATCCACCGCAAGGCTCCGGCCTTCGCGGACCTGGAGCCGAAGACCGAGATGCTGGAGACCGGCATCAAGGTCATCGACCTGCTCGCCCCGTACGTCAAGGGCGGCAAGATCGGTCTGTTCGGCGGCGCGGGCGTGGGCAAGACGGTGCTCATCCAGGAGATGATCACCCGGGTCGCCCGTAACTTCGGTGGTACCTCGGTCTTCGCCGGCGTGGGTGAGCGCACCCGTGAGGGCAACGACCTGATCGCCGAGATGACCGAGTCCGGCGTCATCGACAAGACCGCGCTGGTCTACGGCCAGATGGACGAGCCGCCGGGCACGCGTCTGCGGGTGGCGCTCTCCGCGCTGACCATGGCGGAGTACTTCCGCGACGTGAAGAAGCAGGAGGTGCTGCTCTTCATCGACAACATCTTCCGCTTCACCCAGGCCGGGTCCGAGGTCTCCACCCTGCTCGGCCGGATGCCGAGCGCGGTGGGTTACCAGCCGACCCTGGCCGACGAGATGGGCGAGCTCCAGGAGCGGATCACCTCCGTCCGGGGCCAGGCCATCACCTCGATGCAGGCGATCTACGTGCCGGCGGACGACTACACCGACCCCGCCCCGGCCACCACGTTCGCCCACCTCGACGCGACCACCAACCTGGAGCGGTCGATCTCCGACAAGGGCATCTACCCGGCCGTGGACCCGCTGGCGTCCTCGTCCCGGATCCTCGCCCCGGAGTTCGTCGGCCAGGAGCACTTCCAGGTCGCCACCGAGGTGAAGCGGATCCTGCAGCGCTACAAGGACCTGCAGGACATCATCGCCATCCTCGGTATCGAGGAGCTCTCCGAGGAAGACAAGATCACCGTGGCCCGGGCCCGGCGGATCGAGCGCTTCCTCTCGCAGAACACCTACGCGGCAGAGCAGTTCACCGGCGTGCCGGGCTCGACGGTCCCGATCAAGGAGACCATCGAGGCGTTCCGCAAGATCAGCGAGGGTGAGTACGATCACTTCCCCGAGCAGGCGTTCTTCATGTGCGGCGGACTCGAGGACCTGGAAGCCAAGGCTGAGGAGCTGATGAAGGCCTGACAGCCTTTGTCGTACCCGTACCGCAAAAGACTGCCCCGGCAATGTCGGGGCAGTCTTTTGTTCATCTTCACGTCTTACCATCGTCGCGGTCCGTTACTCGTGGTCGTCACTCACGTGGCAGCCGAGATACGGTCGGTCCGCGCGTTCACCTTCACGAGCGCGGACGAGTGCAACCTTTCGACGACGTGAGCCCGTCTCCTCTGCGTGGGCGTAGCGAACGGAGATGACGTGGGTAAGGCCGGCAAGAAGGGCCGCAAGTCGTCCATGTGGCGGGGCGTGCCGCGCTGGGCCAAGGTGTGCACCGTGTTCGGCCTGGTGCTGACCATGCTCAGCGGCGGGGTGCTGGTCGGCACCGAGGTGCTGATGGCCCGCTACGAGGGCGCCGTCGGCAAGGCCGACCTCTTCGGTGACCAGGCGGCGGGCGCCAAGGAGAAGAAGAGCGACATCAAGGGCCCGCTCAACCTCCTGCTGGTGGGCATCGACCCGCGCACGCCGACGGCGGCGCCGCTGGCCGACTCGATCATGGTGCTGCACGTGCCCGCCTCGATGGACCGGGCCTACCTGTTCTCGGTGCCGCGGGACCTCTACGTGCAGATCCCGGCCTTCAAGAAGGCCAACTTCTCCGGCGAGAAGACCAAGATCAACGCTGCGATGTCGTTCGGTAGTCAGGTGCCCGGCAAGAATCCCGACGCGGCGCGGGGGTTCGAGTTGCTGGCCACCACCGTGCAGAACGTGACAGGCATCAAGCGGTTCGACGGCGGAGCGATCATCAACTTCACCGGCTTCCAGAAGATCGTCGACGCGATGGGCGGCGTCGACATGTACGTCGAGCGGGAGGTGCGGTCCGAGCACAAGCAGCCGGACGGCACCCCGCGGCCGGGCAAGACCTACGGAGAGGGTTACGTCGGGCCGCAGGCGGTCTACACGAAGGGCACCCACCACCTCAAGGGGTGGCAGGCGCTGGACTACGTCCGGCAGCGGTACCCGAAGAACGGCGTCCCCGACTCGGACTATGGCCGGCAGCGCCACCAGCAGCAGTTCGTCAAGGCGATGGTCGGTCAGGCGTTCAGCGCCGACGTGGTGGCCAACCCGATCAAGCTGGACAAGGTGCTGCGCGCCGCCGGCCAGTCGCTGATCTTCAACGGCCGCGGCAACAGCGTTGTCGACTTCGGGCTCGCCCTGAAGAACATCCGCCCGAACACCATCCAGATGATCAAGCTCCCCGGTGGCGGGGTCTACGAGGGTAAGAAATACCTGGGTGAGCAGTTCCAGGCAGGCGTCCCGGACTTCTTCACCGCCCTGCAGAATGAACAACTGGACCCGTTCCTTCTCGAGCACCCGGAATTCCAGAACAAGACCAAGTAGCCGTGGCGCAGCTCTCGCCACCCGCGTTGGGGGCGGCGCGGCGGCACGACTAGACTTTCGGCAATCCGCCGCCGCAGCAAGGAGACAGCGTGGCAAAGCAGCTTCACGTCGAGCTCGTCGCCGTCGAGGAGAAGGTCTGGTCCGGTGAGGCCGAGATGGTCGTCGCCCGGACCACCGAGGGCGAGCTCGGTGTCCTGCCGGGTCACGCGCCGCTGCTCGGCCAGCTCGCCGAGCCCGGCCAGGTCCGCATCAAGCTGGCCGGCGGCGAGCAGGTCTCGTACGAGGTGGCCGGCGGTTTCCTCTCGGTGAGCGCCGAGGGCGTCACCGTGCTGGCCGAGAGCGCGACCCCGGTTTCCGCGCAGAGCCGCTGAGTCACACCGGGGATGGAGATCGTCGAAGGGATCGGGATCGGCGTCGCCGTCATCCTCGTCGCACTTCTCGTACTCTTCGTCCGGCGGGCTCTCGTGACCCGCAGCGGTGGCATCATCCGGCTCAGCGTCCGGGTCACCACCGTGCTCGACGGGCGTGGCTGGTCACCCGGCTTCGGCCGGTTCGCCGCTGACGAGCTGCGCTGGTATCGAATGTTCAGCTTCGCGATCCGCCCCAAGCGGGTTCTCTCCCGCAAGGATCTCGCGGTCGAGCGCCGGCGGTTGCCCGAAGGGCAGGAACGGCTCTCCATGCCGGCCGACTGGGTGATCCTCCGCTGTACGAGTCACCACGCACCGGTGGAGATCGCCATGGCGCGATCGACCGTTACCGGTTTCCTCTCCTGGCTCGAGGCCGCCCCTCCGGGGGCGGTCTCGCCGCGTCTGGCCTCCCAGGACTGGCCGGCCGCCTGAGGGCTGCTCCTGGTGCCTTCGGGGTTTCCCTGTCGGCCGTCGGTGGTTGCTCTTCGGGGTTTCCGGGGCAGCCCGCCCGGCTCCGGGCGGTCAGGCTTGATCCCTGCGCCGGGCGGGCTGCCCCGGAAACCCGTCCGCGGCTCGGTGCGTCGGTCCGGTCCGGTTCTTTGACCACCTGCCGTTACCGGGTTCGCTGGGTCTCGCCTTCATGCGTCGCCCGGGGGGTGATCGACTCGGCTTCCTTGAACTCCGGGTGTTCGGGCGACGCTAATGACCCGACTTCATGGAACTCGAGTCGATCGAGGCTGACTGGGCGAGGTGCCGGCCGCCGGGACGCGTGAGGGCGGCTAGAGCGGGAACTCGCCCATCGTCAGCGCTTGCCGCCGGGGACCCATAGCACATCGCCTGCCGGATTTGCCGTTCTTGACAGGATAAAGAGCAGATCGGAGAGCCGGTTGAGATACTTTGCCGGGAGCGAGCTGGTCCGGTCCGGATCGTGGCTGACCAGCGCCCACGCCGCCCGCTCGGCTCGCCGGGCGATGGTCCGCGCCACGTGCAGCAGCGCCGCGCCCGCGGTGCCGCCCGGGAGGATGAAGGAGTCGAGCTTGCTCAGGCGCGCGTTGTACTCGTCGCACCAGCCCTCCAGGCGCTCGACGTACTCCTCGGTCACCCGCAGCGGCGGGTACTTCGGCTCCGGCTCGACGGGCGTGGACAGGTCGGCGCCGACATCGAACAGGTCGTTCTGCACCGACGCCAGGACGACTCGCAGCTCCTCGTCGAGCTGGCCCAGGGCGAGTGCGACACCGATCGCCGCGTTGCACTCGTCGACGTCCGCGTACGCGGCGATCCTTGGATCGGTCTTCGGGACCTGCTCGTTGTTGCTCAGCCTGGTCATGCCGGCGTCGCCGGCCTTGGTGTAGATGCGCGTGAGGTGGACGGCCATGACGCACAGCCTACGGATACCGGAACTGACGATCCCCGCTCGGCCGGACACGACTGCCGGCTGGCCTGCGGTGGTGGGTCCGGGGGACGCCGGTGACACGGCGGTCAACGACGTCGACGTCATCCGGGTCTGCGGTGCGGCCCGACTGGCGGGCACCGTGCACGTCGTCGGCGCCAAGAACTCGGCGCTGAAGTTGATGGCCGCCGCGCTTCTCGCTCCCGGACGCAGCGTGATCACCAACGTTCCGCGGATCACCGATATCGCGATCATGGGGGAGGTGCTGCGGCGGCTGGGCTGTGACGTCCGGTTCGACGCGGACGACCCCGTCGATCCGATGGTGGCGCGGGGCGGCGTCGCCCGGTCCCGCTCGGTCACCATCGACGTACCCGAGCAGCCGGGCGCGGAGGCCGACTATGACCTGGTCCGGCGGCTGCGCGCGTCGATCTGCGTGCTCGGCCCCCTGCTGGCCCGTCGGGGCTACGTGCGGGTGGCCCACCCGGGCGGTGACGCGATCGGCTCACGTGGCCTGGACATGCACATCTCCGGGCTGACCCGGATGGGTGCGGAGATCTCCGGTGAGCACGGGTTCGTCATCGCCGAGGCCCCGCACGGGCTGCGCGGCGCCGACATCGTGCTGGACTTCCCCAGCGTGGGCGCGACCGAGAACCTGGTCATGGCAGCGGTGCTGGCCCAGGGCGCCACGACGATCGACAACGCGGCCCGGGAGCCGGAGATCGTCGACATCTGCACGATGCTCAACCAGATGGGCGCGCGGATCTCCGGCGCGGGCACGTCCACCCTGCGGATCACCGGCGTGCCTGGTCTGCGGCCGGTGCGGCACGCCACCGTGGGGGACCGGATCGTCGCCGGCACCTGGGCGTTCGGCGCCGCGATGACGCGCGGCGACGTGACGGTCACCGGCCTCGACCCGGCCTACCTGGAGGTCGCGCTGGACAAGGTCGTCGCGGCCGGCGGCCTGGTCGAGACGCGGGGCGACGGCTTCCGGGTACGCATGGACGACCGGCCCCGCGCGGTGGACGTGGTGACCCTGCCGTACCCCGGCTTCGCCACCGATCTGCTGCCGATGGCGATCGGGCTGGCCTCGGTCAGCGACGGAGCATCCCTGATCACGGAGAACATCTTCGACGGCCGGTTCATGTTCGCGAACGAGATGATGCGGCTCGGCGCGGACATCAAGACCGACGGGCACCACGCCGTGGTCCGGGGCCGGGAGCGGCTGTCCGGGGCGCCGGTACGCGCCACCGACATCCGCGCCGGCGCCGGACTGATCATCGCCGCGCTCTGTGCGGACGGACCCACTGAGGTCTCGCACGTCCACCACGTCGACCGGGGGTACCCGGACTTCGTGGCCGACCTGCGTGCGCTCGGCGTGGCGGTGGAGCGGGGGACCGCGCCCGAGGAGCCGTCGCTGGAGATCTGAGGCGCCGCTGCGCCTCTCCCGGTCTCAGGTGGCTTGCAGGGAGGCGCGCACGTGCCGTCGTGCGTCGTGGATGCGTGACTTCAGGGTGCCGACCGGGATGGAGAGGTGGTCGGCGATCTGGTCGTAGGTCAACTGGCACAGGTCACGCAGTACGAGCGGGGCGACCAGTTCGGGTCGGTGCGCCTCCAGCCGTTCCAGCGCGTCGAGCAGGTCGAGCCGGGAACCGGCGATCACGCTCGTGGTGCGGGGGTCAGCGGTGTCGAGCGGGAGCACGGGCATGGACTGCTCCTCGGCCCGGCGCTTGAGGCTCCGATACGTCTGTCGGGCGCAGTTGGCGGTGACGATGTGCAGCCAGGTGGAGAACTTCGACCGGCCGGCGAAGCTGTCAATCTTGCGGGCGACCTGCAGAAGGGCGTCCTGGCACGCCTCCTCGGCGTCCTGCCGGCAGGGCAGGAGGCGTAGGCACTGCCGCATGACCTGCGGGCCGATCCTGATCAGCAACGCGTCGAGTGCGGCGGCGTCCCCCTTGGCGGCACGATCCGCCAGCTCCTCGATATCAAGATCGTCTGGCATGCTCAGGCCCCGTTCCTCAGCGTTTAGTCGGCCATAATACGGGCGTGTCAGTACCCGGCAAGATCGGCCGATACCGCGTTGTAGGGCGTATCGGATCCGGAGCGTTCGCCACCGTGTGGCTCGGCGCCGACGATGCTCTGGACGCCTCAGTCGCGATCAAGGTGCTGGCCGACAACTGGTCGTACCACTCCGATCTGCGGGAGCGGTTCGAGCAGGAGGCGCGGATCATGCGGCGGACGGATTCGAGCCTGCTCGTGCGGGTGCTCGACGTCGGTGAGCTGCCGGACGGACGCCCGTACCTGGTGATGCCGTACGCGGCCGGTGGCACTCTCGCGGATCGACTCGCCTCGGGACCGATGCCGGTCCGGGAGGCGCTGCTCGTCGCGGCCGACATCACCCGCGCCGTCATGGTGCTGCACGAGGCCGGCGTGCTGCACCGGGATCTCAAGCCGTCCAATGTGTTGTTTCAGCCGGCCGCGGGCCGGGATCGGGTGCTCGTCGCCGACCTCGGCCTGGCCAAGGCGCTCGCCAACGCGTCCGGTTTCACGATCGCGGCCGGCACGCCCGGCTACATGCCGCCCGAGCAGGCCACCGCCGGTGGCGGTCTGGACATCCGCGCGGACGTGTACGCGATCGGCGCGACGACCTACCACATGTTGACCGGCCGGCCGCCCGACCCGGCACGGTCCGGCGGCAGCCGATCGGGCCGGGCCGGGCGCGCTCTCCCCCGTCCGTCCCAGCTTCGGCCCGGAGTCCCCTCCGAAGTGGACGAGCTGGTGCGGCGTGCGCTGCATCCCGACCCGCGGCAACGCTGGGCGTCCGCCGCGGTGATGCTCGAGGAACTCCAGCGGGTCATCGCGTCGACGGAGCGGGAGGCCGGCCGTGGTCGGTTCGTGCGGCAGTTGGGGAGGGTCGTCGGCGTCGGGGTCGCCCTGGGCGCCCTGCTGGCGACGACCGGTTCCAGCTCCACCTTGTCGGAACGGTCCGGGTGGGTTCGCGTACACGATGTCTCCGGCGCCCTCTCGGTCGCGGTGCCGGCGAACTGGGCCGGCCAGGTGAAGGACGCCGGCTGGGACCCTTCGGTGCTGCGCCTCGCGGCCGGCCAGGCGCCGGGCCTCGTGGTCGCCCCGGATCTCGCCGTCTGGCCGGATCCGGCGAGTGGGATGCCCGGTGTGTTCGTCGGGGTGAGCAGGGCCCTGCTCGGCGGCGACCCGGCGCCGGCGTTACCCAGCCACGCCTCCTGCGTCCAGCAGCCCGACCGGACCGTGGACGTGGGCGGCGACCGGGCGTTGGTACGGCGGTGGACCTCGTGTGCCGCCTCCGTCTCGTTCAGCGAGGTCGTGATCGCCGTGCCGCAGCGTCGCTACGGCGTCTACCTGCAGATCAAGCAGGTCGGCGACGCGGACCTGACCGACGAGATCCTGGCCGGCCTGCGGTTGTCCAGCGCGCTGGCGCCGCAGGCCGGCCGTTTCGGGTCCGTCTACTCGTAGCAGTCCTGGTTCGCGTACTGGAGGGTCAGCTGCCTGACCTTGCCCTTGTTCATCTCGATGCGGTAGACGGCCTTGCTGTTGCCGGGGGTCTTCGCGAAACCGCGGCCGTTCGTCGCGTCTCCGTCGGCCCTCGTCCAGTCCGGGTAGATCCGCAGCATCTCGGCGCTCGACATGCCGATGCGCACACCCTCGGGCGTCTTGATCCCCTCGTACGCGTCGATGGTGGCGATACCCAGCGTCGGCGAGAGGAGGACGACAGCATCATCGCTCGGAGCGGCGCGCAGCTGCGCCGGCGCGCAGCCGCCCCCGTTGTTTCCGAACGCCCGTAGCAGTCCCGTCCCGGTGGCCTGCTGACGGGTCATGCCGAGCTTGAGTGAACCGATGCCGTTCGGACCCAGGACGAGCGACGTGGGGCGGGTCGCGTCGCTGGACGGCCGGGCGGACGGCGTCGACGAGGCGGAAGGGGTCGGAAAAGTGGGGCTGCCGGTGGCGGCCGCGCTGGTGGTCGGGTCGGGCGAGCCGGCCGGCGCGGCGTTGCCGTCCTGGTGCGCGGGCGACGAGCACGCCGCTACGAGCAGGAGGCAGGTGAGGGTTCCGACCATGGACGTTGCGCGCATCATGAGCTCCTGGCTGTTGCCACTTGTTGGTTGTCGTAGGGTTCGATGCACCCACTCGGGAGTTTGTTCGCTCCGGCGAGTCGTGGATCCGTCACCTGCCCTTAGTCGTCGTTCAGCTCGCCGACTAGGGTGCAGGCAGGCACTCAATCGCAGCGAGGGAGAAGCAGATGGCGGGTCGACTCGCGGTCGTCGGGGC
Organism: Micromonospora sp. NPDC005979; assembly: GCF_040614415.1. Lineage (NCBI taxonomy): Bacteria > Bacillati > Actinomycetota > Actinomycetes > Micromonosporales > Micromonosporaceae > Micromonospora > Micromonospora sp. NPDC005979. Next base: position 99,576 of record NZ_JBEXUR010000021.1, read on the forward strand.
CGGGCTGATGGGCTCCGGCATCGCCCAGGTGGCGGCGCAGGAGGGCTGGCAGGTGACGCTGCGCGACCTGGACGACGCGGCCACCACCCGGGGGCTCGGCGGCATCCGGAAGTCGCTGGAGAAGTTCGCCGAGAAGGGCAAGATCGAGGCGTCCGACGTCGAGGCGACCCTCGCGCGGATCACGCCGACCACCGACCTGGAGGCCGCGGCGGACGCGGACATCGTGGTCGAGGCGGTCTTCGAACGGCTGGAGATCAAGCACGAGGTGTTCCGGGCGCTGGACAAGATCTGCCGGTCCGACGCGGTGCTCGCCACCAACACGTCGGCCATTCCGGTCACCCAGATCGCGGCGGTCACCGAGCGGCCGGAGGCCGTCGTCGGCACCCACTTCTTCTCCCCGGTGCCGATGATGCAGCTCTGTGAACTGGTACGCGGCTACAAGACCAGCGACGCCACGCTCGACACGGCGCGCGCCTTCGCCGAGGAGATCGGCAAGACCGTCGTCGTGGTCAACCGGGACATCGCCGGCTTCGTCACCACGCGGCTGATCTCCGCCCTGGTCATGGAGGCGGTCAAGCTGGTCGAGTCGGGCGTGGTGTCCGCCGAGGACCTGGACACCGCCTGCCGGCTCGGCTTCGGGCACGCCATGGGTCCGCTGGCCACCACCGACCTGACCGGCGTGGACGTGCTGCTGCACGCCTCGAAGAACATCTACACCGACACGGCCGACGAGAAGTTCTTCCCGCCGGAGCTGCTCCAGCGCATGGTCACCGCCGGTGACCTGGGCCGTAAGACCGGCAAGGGCTTCTACACGTACTGACTTGGTGGCGCGACCGGGGCGGGATGCCCGCCCCGGTCGTCCGGTCAGCCGTCGCGCTTGGTGGTCCAGCGGAAGGTGGTCAGGCAGAGCACGAGCCCGATCACGCACCACAGGGCCAGTACCAGCGCGACCCGCCCCAGCTCGAAGGAGCCGCCCGGTTCCTGCGCCCCGAAGCTCTCGGGCAGGAAGACCGCCCGCAGCCCCTGGCACATCCACTTGAGCGGGAAGAACGCCGCCACCTGCTGCATCCAGGTGGGCAGGTCGGTGAAGACGAAGAACACCCCGGAGATGAACTGGAGCACCAGCGCGACCGGGGTCACCACGGCCGAACCGCTGCGGGCGGTGCGGGCCAGCGACGAGATGGCGATGCCGCACAGGGTGCAGGCGGTCACCCCGAGCACGGACACCCAGCCGAAGGTGAACCACTTCGCGGCGGTGCCGGGCAGGTCGAGATCGAACAGCGCCACCGCGACGGCCAGCAGCAGCGCGGTCTCGGCGATCCCGATCGCCACCACCATGATCACCTTGCCGGCGAACCAGACCCACTTCGGCATCGGCGTGCCCCGGTAGCGCTTGAGCACCCCCCGGTCCCGCTCGATCGGGATCCAGATGCCGAGGTTCTGGAAGCTCACCGTCATCAGGCCGGTCGCGATCATGCCGGTGATGAAGTACTGGGTGAACTTGACGCCGCCGCCGATCGTCCCGTCGAAGATCGACGCGAAGATCAGGATCATGATGATGGGGAAGCCCATCGTGAACACCACGGACTCCCGGCTGCGCAGGAACTGGGTGATCTCCAGTCGGCCCTGTCGTAGGGCGAGCGTGCCGACGCCCGGCCGTCGGCCCGAGGTCGCGGCGACCGGCGTCGCCGGCTTCGTCGTGGTCGTCATCGCGCGTGTCCGATCATCGTGAGGTAGACGTCCTCCAGGGTCGGCCGGGTCACCGTGAGCCCGGGGACCTCGCCGCCGTAGCGCGCGGCCAGGTCGGCCACGAGGGCCGTCGGCGTCGCGCTCTGCGCCCTCTCCCACGTCCCTTCCGGGGTACGCCAGGAGACCGTCGCGAGCGCATCCTGGCGGTTGCCCAGCCGGTTGGGCGCGGCCACCTCGACCAGCCGGCCGCCGGCGATCACGCCGACCCGGTCGGCGAGCGCCTCCGCCTCGTCCAGGTAATGGGTGGTGAGCACGATCGTGGTGCCGGCCGCGGCGAGGTCGCGGATCAGCTCCCAGAACTCCCGGCGGGCCTCCGGGTCGAAGCCGGTGGTCGGCTCGTCGAGGAAGAGCAGCTCGGGGCGGCCGATGATGCCCAGCGCCACGTCGAGGCGGCGCTTCTGCCCGCCGGAGAGGGTGTGCGTACGAGCCTTCGCCTTCGCCGCCAGCCCGACCCGTTCGATCACCTTGGCGGGGTCGTCCGCGTCGGGATAGAACCCGGAGAAGTGCCGAACCACCTCGGCCACGGTCAGCTCGTCGAACTCGCCGGTGCCCTGGAGCACGATGCCGACCCGGGAGCGCCAGCCGGCGTCCGGTCGGGCCGGGTCCGCGCCGAGCACGGTCACCTCGCCGGCGTCCCGGTGCCGGTAGCCCTCCAGGATCTCCACGGTCGTGGTCTTGCCCGCGCCGTTCGGGCCGAGCAACGCGAAAACCTCGCCCCGGTGGACGTCGAGGTCCACGCCCGCCACCGCCACGTTGTCGCCGTACGCCTTGCGCAGCCCTCGGACGGAGATGGCCAGCTCGTCATCCATGCCGTCCAGTGTGCGTCCTGGCGGCGATCCGCGGGTGCCCGGGGTGTGGCGGTCCGCGACACAGCGGGCGCTTCGCACCCGGCCGTCCTCGACATGGACCTGTGTGGTTTTCCACAACCTCTTCTACTGAACGGTAACTTAGACTCCGGCCATGGATGAGACGCCGAGCCGGCTGCCCGAGCGGGACCGCCCGTGGGTCATGCGCACGTACGCCGGCCACTCGTCGGCCGCCGCGACCAACGCGCTCTTCCGCCGCAACCTCGCCAAGGGGCAGACCGGCCTGTCGGTCGCCTTCGACCTGCCCACCCAGACCGGCTACGACCCCGACCACGAGCTGGCCGCCGGTGAGGTGGGCCGGGTCGGCGTGCCGGTGGCCCACCTCGGCGACATGCGGGCTCTCTTCGACGGCATCCCGCTCGCCGGGATGAACACCTCGATGACCATCAACGCCCCGGCGATGTGGCTGCTCGCCCTCTACGCGGCCGTGGCCACCGAGCAGGGATCGAGCGCCGACCTGCTCTCCGGCACCACCCAGAACGACATCATCAAGGAGTACCTGTCCCGGGGGACCTACATCTTTCCGCCGGCGGCCTCGCTGCGGCTGACGGCGGACGTCATCGCGCACACCCTGACGACGATGCCGAGGTGGAACCCGGTCAACATCTGCTCGTACCACCTCCAGGAGGCTGGCGCGACGCCCGTGCAGGAGGTCGGCTTCGCGCTGGCCACCGCCGTCGCCGTCCTCGACGCGGTCCGCGACTCCGGTCAGGTGCCCGCCGAGCGGATGGGTGACGTGGTGCAGCGCGTCTCGTTCTTCGTCAACGCCGGGGTGCGTTTCGTCGAGGAGACCGCCAAGATGCGCGCGTTTGGCGTGCTGTGGGACGAGATCACCCGGGAGCGGTACGGCGTCACCGAGGCCCGGCAGCGGCGGTTCCGCTACGGCGTACAGGTCAACTCGCTCGGCCTCACCGAGGCGCAGCCGGAGAACAACATCCAGCGCATCGTGCTGGAGATGCTCGGCGTGACGATGTCCCGCGACGCGCGCGCCCGTGCCGTGCAACTGCCGGCCTGGAACGAGGCGCTCGGTCTTCCCCGGCCCTGGGACCAGCAGTGGTCGCTCCGGATGCAGCAGGTTCTGGCGTACGAGTCGGACCTGCTCGAATACCCCGACCTCTTCGCCGGTTCGCACGTGATGACCGCACTCGTCGAGGAGATCGGCGTCGGGGCGCGCGTCGAGCTGGACGCCGTGTTGGAGATGGGCGGTGTGGTGGCCGCCGTGGAGACGGGCTATCTCAAGAGCGCGCTGGTCGCCTCGCTGGCCGAGCGCCGCCGCCGGATGGAGTCCGGACTCGACGTGGTGGTCGGCGTCAACCGCTTCGCCGAGACCGAATCATCCCCGTTGACGGCGGCGGGCGCCGAGGCCGTCGAACAGGTCGATCCCCTGGTCGAGGCGGCAGCCGTGGCCTCCGTACGCGAGTGGCGTGCCGGGCGGGACGGCGCGGCGGTCGACGCGGCACTGGCCCGGCTCCGCGCGGACGCCGCGACCACCGCCAACCTGATGCCGGCGACCCTGGAGTGTGTGCGGGTCGGGGTGACCACCGGGGAGTGGGCCGGCGTGCTGCGCGGGGTCTTCGGTGAGTACCGGGCGCCGACCGGCCTGTCCGGCGCCACCGGCAGCGGCGGCGACGCGGGTCTCGCGGCGGTCCGCGAGCGGGTTGCCGCCACCGCCCGCGAGCTGGGCAGCGGACGGCTGCGGTTGCTCGTTGGCAAGCCCGGCCTGGACGGGCACTCGAACGGCGCGGAGCAGATCGCGGTACGCGCCCGCGACGCCGGCTTCGAGGTCGTCTACCAGGGCATCCGGCTGACCGCCGGCCAGATCATCGCCGCCGCCGTCGAGGAGGACGTCGACCTGGTCGGGCTGTCCGTGCTGTCCGGCTCACACCTGGCGGCCGTGCCCGCGGTGCTCGACGGGCTGCGTGCCGCCGGCCGGGCGGACCTGCCCGTGGTGGTGGGCGGCATCATCCCCGCCAATGACGCCGACACCCTGCTCGCCGCCGGGGTGGCCCGGGTCTTCACCCCGAAGGACTTCGCCCTCACCGGGATCGTCGACGACCTGGTGACGGTCATCCGGCAGGCCAACGACCTGCCATGACCGGTTCCGTCGGAGGGATCAGCGGCCGGCGTACGTCATGCAGTCGGCCAGGTCGTTGTCCGGCCCCACCTTGATCGACGAGGCGTGGCACTCCAGCTGCTCGTTGTGCCGGCAGTCGGAACGCTGGCAGGCGCCGACCTGCGCCGTGAGGCCGTCCACCCCGCCCCGGACGGGTGACTCGACGAAGGTGTGGCAGTGCGCGTGGTCCATGCTGCCGATGGTGATCGCGAAGGCGTGGCAGTCGCCGCCTTGGTTGTACGCGCATGCCGCGACGACACATTCCTGGACTCGGGGCATCTCCATTGCCGTGGTCATGCCAACCTCCTCTAGGCTCCTGCCCCGATATTAGGCATTTGCCAGCCTGCGCTGACCCGATACGCCCGTCTGGCCATCAGCCCTACCGGCCATGCCGGCGCGATCGACACGAGATCGCCGATACCGCGCCGTCAACCGACCCCGGACACCCCAACTTCGGCGATGTCGAGTCGGATCATCCCTCGGTTGCGCCCCCGTCGATCGCGCCGCCCGGTGGTATGTCCGGCTATGGGTGTCTTCACGAGGTGACCCGGTGCCCCGTGGGCGGGGAGTCGGTGGCGCGTCGGCGGTCGTGGCCCCCGGACGATCGCCAGAAGCTCAGGTCACCGCCCGCCGCCCGCCGCCCGTCGGGTCGGGCCCCATCACCTCGCGTCCTTTGCTCTGCTTCAACCCAGGAAACACCCGGTGTCCGATTATCGGACGGCAGGTGTTTCCTCGGTTGAAGCAGAGCAAAGGCGGGTCACCGCCCCCCGGCCCCCGGGAATGACCCCGCACCGCCGGTCGTTACACACGGTCCCGGCGCGACGAGCCCCGCTCACCGCGGATCGCCAGCCCCCGGGAATGACCCCGCACCGCCGGTCGTTACACACGGTCCCGGCGCGACGAGCCCCGCTCACCGCGGATCGTCAGCCCCCGGGAATGACCCCGCCCCCCGGGTCGTTACACAGGGACCGGCCGCCACGAGCAACCCGCCCGCAGGCGCCAAGCCCCCCGGGAATGGCCTCGAGCCCCGGGTCGTTACACACGGACCGGCCGCCACGAGCCCCCCGCTCGCAGGCCGCCCCCCAAAGACTTTGAGCGCCCGGACGAGGTGCTGACACCC
>NZ_JBEXUR010000022.1:0-102442 GCF_040614415.1 Micromonospora sp. NPDC005979
AGGGTGGGTGCGACGGTGCCGCTGTTCATGGTGTTCTGGCTGGCCGAGCCCATCTCGGACCAGTTGGTGAACAGGCCGAAGTTCATCGAGCCCCAGGACGAACCGAAGTCGTGGGTGGTGGCGTAGACGAGTTGCCGGCCGTTGTAGGGCGCGACGGTGAAGTCCTTGAGGGAGACCCAGCCCGACTTCGGCTGCGCCAAGGCTCCGGTGGACGACCACCGGTACGACGACGGCAGGTCACAGGTGCCACCCGGCGGCGGCGTGGTGGGCGGCGGCGTGGTCGGGTTGCCGCCGCCGTCGACGCGAACGAACTGCCACTGCTGGTTGGCGCCGTTCCAGTCGTCGTACTGCACGATGTTGCCGCCGTCGGCCGTCGAGGCGCCCTGCACCTCCATGACCTTGTTGCTGTTGCGGTTGATCAACCGCACATAGCCACTGTCCGAGTCGGCAAGCCGGAACTGCTGGTTGGTGCCGTTGTTGTCGGACCACTGCACGATCGCCCCGCCGTTGGCCGTCGAACGGCCGGAAACATCCAGCACCTTGCCGGACAACCGCGACTTGACCCGGTAGTAACCGCTACCCGAGTCTACGAACTGCCACTGCTGCTGGTTGCCGTTGTTACGCGTCCACTGCGTGATCCGCGCACCGTCGTTCGTGGCCAGGTTGTAGACGTCCAACGCCTTGCCACTGTTGCGGTTCACCAGGACGTACCACGCGCTCGTGTCGACGGTCGCCGCCGACGCGGGCGACGACACCGCCATCGCGGCGGCGCCAGCGACCACCACCGCCGCCGCACTGGCGGCTGCCGCTCGTACCAACCACCCTCGCCGCCGCGAGGGCGGCGCTATCGCCGGGGACGTACCAATGGCGGACATGTTCCTCCTCAATCACAGGGAGCCGAACGGCTACCCGAAGCTGGGCGCACCACGACACGCGACCGGGCGCACACGGCGGGAATGTTCGCGTTAACACGATCCCTGCGTGCTGCGGACAGTGTCGGATTGACGGTCGACGAAGTCGGCCGGCGGTACATCGCACCCGACGTCGTCCTTGACCATCGACTGTGAGCGATAACATGCTGTTCGTCAAGACGTAACATCCGCGTAAAGCGGGGCCGGCCCGTCGGGTCCGACCATTGACGCCGGTCGCACGCCTGCTGCCCGGCCACGCACCGTGCCGCAACCCGGGCGGACGCACTCGGCAACCCAGAATGACTGACGCTAACATCGACATTCGCGCATAAAGCGCCGCGTCTCCCCCGCTGCCACAGCCGCGCTCGCGAGGATTCGTCGACGGACTGCCGACCGCGCCCGCCCTGGTGCCCGGGTCCGCAGCCGGTGGCTCCGGACCCGGGCATCCGTTCTAGGCGCTGGTGCAGGTGACGTTGCCGGGCGGGGTGGCGCCGTCTCCGGTGGCGGTGAATCCGAAGGTCGTCGAGGCGTTCGGCGCGAGCGTGCCGTTGTAGGCGGCGTTGCGGACGGTGACGTTGCCGGTGGTCCCGGTGTTGACACCGCTCCAGAGGCTGCTGATGGCCTGGCCGTTGGCCAGGGTCAGGCCCACCGTCCAGCCGTTGATCGTGCTGGCAGTCCCGTTGGTGACGGTGACCTCGCCCTGGAAGCCGCCCGGCCAACTGTTGATCGCCCGGTAGGTGGCGGCGCAGGCGCCCGGCTCACCGGTCGGCGGCGGCGTGGTCGGCGGCGGCGTCGTCGGCGGCGGGGTGGTCGGCGGCGGCGTGGTGGGCGGGGGCGTCGTCGGCGGCGGCGTGGTCGGCGGGGGCGTGGTGGGCGGAGTCGTCGACTGGAACTGGCTGAAGAACCGCCAGATCTCACCCGAGGTCCAGGTCCGCGAGTCGTTGGGGCTGCCCGACCCGTCGACCGGACTCGGGGTGTGGTCGCCGTCGAACGCGGCCCACTGCACCGGGTACCCCGCGCGGCAGCCGGAGTAGGTGGTGGTGATGTGGGTCAGGCTGCCCTGGCTGGGCTCGCGCGGACTCTGTGCCGTGCAGCCGTTGTTCCTGACGAACGTGTCGCGCAACGCCCGCCCCTGCGAGATGTTCAGCACGCTGTCGTGGATGCCGTGGATGCCGAAGTACGGGACCGGCTGGGTGCCGCCGTTACAGCCGCTGAGGTTCGCGCCGGAGAGCACCGCGACCGCGCGGATGACGTTGGGTCGGGCACAGGCCACCGCGTAACTCATGGCTCCGCCGTAACTCCAACCCAGGGCGAAACGCTGCGTCGTGTCGACGCAGAGGTCGTTCTCGACCTGGCGGGAGATGTCGTCGAAGAGGGTCAGGTCCCGCCCGTTGGTGTTGGCCCACCCGGCGTTGATGCCCTGCGGCGCGACGAAGATCGTGCTGTTGTTCGACAGCGGCGCGAGGCCGTAGTAGCCGGCCGAGGCGACGTTGTTGGCCGACCCGTTCAACCAGTGGAAACCGAAGACCAGGCGGTACTGGCGGTTCCGGTCGTACCCGCTCGGGATCTGGAGAATGTAGGTGCGGCTCTGGCCGCTGCTGGTGATCGTGCGTGTCCCGTTGGTGAGGGTGGGCGCCTTACCGCAGCCCGCGGTCGCCGCCAGGGTGCCGTTCGTGGCGGCCGCCGCCTCGCCGCGGAAACCAGCGGTCAACGCGCCGCCGGTAGCCACGACGAGAACCGCCGCGGCCGCGACGAACGTCAGTAGTTGTCTCCGTCTGACCATTGCTCGACTCCTTGCCGTTGATCGTGCGTACGACATGCACCTCGAGCCGGTTCGTGCCGGGTGGGGGGTGCTCGCCCGCGCGGGCGGGACGAGGGCCGACCGACGAGGTGCCGTGACAGGACGTCCTTCCGTTGCGGGCCGACGTGCTCGTGCGGCCGGTGCGGCGTACACGGGTGGTGTACGGGCCGTACCGTCGCTGCCGGGTTGTCCGCGACGGGGCATGGAATGCGGGGAATGCGGCCGGACCGGGGGGCGCGTCCGACGACCGCGCGGTCGCCTGGCAGTGGCGGAGCGGCCCGGACTGGTCACCGATCGGTGAGGCGGCGGGAGGGCGGGCCCTCGGCATGCCTGCGCCGACTGACTGCGGTGACTGGGAGCGTGCCCTTCGCTCCCCGGGCCGGAACATAGCATGTTATCGATAACATGCTCAACCGACCGATTGCCGCGCCATCGACCGACATGGTCGGTCCGATCCATCGATACCCTGGTCAGGCGGTGGACCGCGGAGCGGCACGCCGGTCCCCGGGAACACGTGTCAGCGCTGCGTGTCCTCGGATCGTGAGGCGAAGGGGGTGACCTCGAGCAGCCTGTCCCCCAGGTCGCAGACCGTGTCCCGCATGCGACGGGTCCCGCCGTTCTGCATGGCGTGCATGGCGTCGCAGGCCTCCCGCCACGCCTGGCAGGCGCCGGGCACGTCGTCGAGATCCAGAAGGGTCGCGCAGAGCTGGGCGGACGCGTCGAAGACGCCGATCCGGCTGTGCGCCTCGACGGCCGCTCGGAGGGCCTGCTCGAGCTGGTCCCGAGCGTGGCTCCGGTGCCCCAGCAACGCCAGGCACTCGGCGATCAGAATGCGGATCGAGGGCTCGTCCGTCCCTGGTCCGAACTTCTCGCTGTGGGCCAGCGCCTCGTCGAGGCACACCATGGCCTCGCCGGCAGCACCGAGTCGGACCAGTGTCTGACCCCGGGCCACGCACGCCCAGATCTCGCCCTGCTCGAAGCCGGCGGCACGGTAGAGGGACAGTGCCCGCTCGTTCTCCGCGAGTGCCCGCTCGTGCCGGCCGAGCTGACTGTGGATCCGGTGCAGGGCACTGTGGACGCCGCCCAACTCCACGATCATGCCGCGCTCGGTGAAGATCTCTCGGGCACGGGTGAGCAGGTCGAGTGCCTCGTCGTAGCTGGCGAAGTGGTAGCAGGAATCGGCCAGACTCCACATGGCGTGCGCCGCACCCAGGTCATCCCCGGTACCGTTGGCAGCCCGCAGAGCCACCCGCATCACGTCCTGCCAGTCGTGGAACCGCCCGGTGAGCCGCAACCACGGCCAGATGGTGAGAGCCAGCCGCCAGGGCGGGACACCGGAATCGCCCTCCGCCGCGCGGCGCACCGCCTCGAACAGGACCTCCCGGTGATCGTCGAACCACCGCATCGCGGCGTCGTACGAATCGGGTCGCTCGGCGATGACGCCGGCCGGGGCCGGAGTGGGGGCCGCCGCCGGGCTCGTCGGTACGAGCCGCAGCGCGGCCTGGTGGCTGCTGTGCAGGTAGTGGTGCAGAAGTCGGTCGATCGCCGCCTCCCGGTCGCGGACCGACTCCTGCGCCAGGATCAGCTCCTGCGCGTACGCCCGGACGAGGACGTGCGAGGTGAACCGGCCCCGGTCGTCCTCGTCGAGCAGGGCCGCCTCGGCGAGTTCGCGCACCACGGCCCGCGTCCGGACCGGCGGGGTCTGGGACATGCTGGCGAAGGCCTCGGCCGAGATGCCGGCCGCCATGGCCGCGGAGGACAGCCGGAAGAGCCGTGCCGCGTCCGGGCTGAGCTGACGGTACGACCAGGCGAAGGCGGCACGCGGATCGCATACGCCGTGGCTGCCGGAGAAGGCGGCGAGTCGCCGCGCGCCGTCCCGGAGTTCCGCGGCGACATCCTCCAGGGCGAGTCGCGGACGCGCGCTCAACCGCCCGGCCAGGATCGCCAACGCAAGGGGCAGGCGGCCACACATCTCGATGATCTCGTCGAGGGTGTCGGACACCGGAGCGCTGCCCGCCTGGGAGCGGTTCGGCGCGTCCTTCAGCCGGCGCTGGACCAGCCTACGGGCGGTCGGCATGTCCGGAGGGTCGAGATGCAGCAGGTGGGCGCCGTCGCGGACGGCGAGATCAACGAGCGGACTGCGGCTGGTCACCAGAACCAGACACTCCGGCGAGTTGGGCAGCAACGGGCGCACCTGGGCGGCGTCGAGCGCGTTGTCCAGGAACACGAGCAGCTTCCGGCCGGCGGTGAGGCTCCGGTAGATGCCGACCCGCGCGGCGAGCGTCTCCGGGACGCTGGACATGTGGAAACCCTGCGACGACAGCAGGGATCCGAGCGCGTCGCTGGCCGAGAGGCGGTCGATCTCGGGCTGCTCCGCGCGCAGGTCGAGATAGAGCTGGCCGTCGGTGAAGTCCCTGGCGACCAGGTGGGCGAAGTGCGCGGCCAGCGTGGACTTGCCCACGCCGCCCATCCCGTCGAGTGCGACGACCAGCGGAGCCGTCCCGCGGTCGTCGGCCGTGTCCTCGATCAACCCAGCGAGGGTCGCGAGTTCGGCGGTACACCCGACGAAGGCGGGGAGATCGGGTGGGAGTTGCGCCGGACGCACCAGCGGCACCGGCCACGAGCGGGCGCGTCGCCGCGCCCCGGGGCCGGTCGGGGCGTTCGGCACCGAGGTCGCCGTCCCCGCCAGGACGCGCCGGTGCGCGGCCTGGAGGGCCTCGCCCGGATCGATGCCCAGCTCCTCGGCGAGACGGGTACGAACGGTCCGGAAGAGTCCCAGCGCCTCGGCCTGGTGGCCGCTCGCCCCGAGCGTGGCGATGAGGCCCGCCTGCACCGGCTCATGGAACGGCGCCATCGAGGCGGCCAGCCGCAGGGGTCGGAGCACCCGCGTCGGCCGGTCCAGTGACATGGCGAGTTCGGCCGCCGGCACGCACACGTCGAGGAATTCCTGATCGAGCGCGGCGAAGATCGACATCGAGGTGGTGCCGTGGGCGTACGTGTCACCGGCGGGCCCGCGCCACAGCCCCAGGGCCAGGGCGTAGCGATCCAGCGCCGCGTGCCGGTCGCCGGCCGCGAGCTTCGCACGGGCGGCCCCGACCAGCTCACGGAAGCGGAACAGGTCCAGCGAGCCGGGCGCGGGCGCGAAGAGGTAGCCGGAACCGTGCCGCCGCAGGTACGTGCCGGGCGCGCGCAGCGGGAGCGAGGGTTCCATCAGGCGCCGCAGCGCGCCGACGTACTTGTGGATGACGTTCGTGGCGCTGGCCGGAGCATCCTCGCCCCAGACCAGTTCGATGAGGTCGGTCGCGCTGACCGGTCGCCCCGCCCGGGCGAGGAGCAGGGCCAGCAGGCGGCCCTGCTGTCGGGGGCCGGCGTCCACCTCGACACCGTTGCGCCAGAGCCGCAGGGGACCCAGGATCTCGAAACGCAGGTTGCCGTCGGTCGGCCGGGGTCCGTCTTCTCCGTGGCGGGCGTCGGTCGAAATCGACAATTCAATCTCCTGTTGCCCCGTACCCGCTGCCACCACCGAGCTTGCCAGTCTACGTGTGCCCCGCCGAGGACGACCCGTCGCCGAGACCCGATCCGGACGAAATGGTGGAGCACGGCACCCGACATTAGAAATGTCACTGCGCGGAATACACGAGGCAGGGCCGCTCCGACGCCGTTCGTCGCTTTTTCGCCGACTCCGTGGATACCAGGCGATACGGCCGCGAGACCGCCCTTTCGGCTCCTAGACTGCGGGCGTGTACGGCGGGGCCGCCCCTGCCAACGGGGGAGGTGCGGGTGCCATGAATTCTCGGCCGACGAAACAGCAGGAACGCCCTCACGGCGGCGCCAACCGCGACATGCCTCCGGAACTCGGCTCCGATTCCGTCGGCATATTCGAGGGTCGAACCTTCATGTTGTCCAATGCTGTCGGCGACGTGCCGGCCGATTCCATCGCCGGACTGGTGCACGACGACACCCGCTACCTCAGCCGTTGGGAGATGACCCTCGACGGACAAGCTCCGCTGGTGCTCAGCGCCAGCACCGTCGACGCCTACTCCGCGGGCTTCTTCCTCGCCAACCCGGAGCTACCGAACCTGCGGGCGAACGGCATCGGGCTGCGCCGGGAGCGGTTCGTCGGGGACGGCATGTACGAGCGCGTCGAGTTGCAGTATTTCGGCGTGGAACCCGTCTCCGTACGTCTGCGGCTGGACGTCGGCGTGGACTTCGCCGACCTCTTCGAGATCAAGCGAGCGGGACGGAGCCGGCTGGCCGACATCCGACGGGACCACCGGCGGGACGGCTCCGCCCTGCTCTTCTCCTACCGGAACTCGGGCTGGTCGGCCGGCACCACCGTCGTGGTCAACCCCCCGGCCGACCGGGTCGAGGGCGACTCGCTGGCCTGGGACGTGCACCTGGAACGCGGCGACACGTGGGGATGCGAGGTGCGCGTGCTGCTGAACTGTCAGGGCACGGACTTCCAGCCGACCAGCCGTGTCTTCGGCGAGGCACACGCCACCGACGCCGACGACGTGGCATCGCGGTGGGCGGCCAATAAACCGGACCTCAGCGCGGAATCGGAGCTGTTGCGCAACGTCTACCACAAATCGGCCGTCGACCTGGTGTCGATGCGCATCGTCAAGGAGATCAACGGCCAGAAGGTCGTGCTGCTGGCCGCCGGCATGCCCTGGTTCCTGACCGTGTTCGGCCGGGACACGCTGATCACGGCGTACCAGAGCGTCACCTGCGGTCCGGACGTCGCACGCGGGGCGCTGGTCACGCTCGCCGCGCACCAGGGCACCGTCGTCGACGACTTCAGCGACCAGGACCCCGGGAAGATCCTGCACGAGTTCCGCTCGGGTGAGCTGACGCAGCTCGGCATCGAGCCCTACGGCCCCTGCTTCGGCGCGGCCGACACCACCCAGCTCTGGCTGATCCTGCTCTCCGAGTACTGGCGGTGGACCGGCGACGACGCGTTGGTGCGGCAGTTGCGGCCCAACGCCGACGCGGCGCTGCGGTGGATCGACGAGTTCGGCGACCGCGACGGCGACGGGTACGTCGAGTACGGCACGCGCTCCCCGAACGGCATGCGCAACCAGTGCTGGCGTGACTCGCCGGACGGCGTGCAGTTCGCCGACAGCAGGCTCCCCGACCTGCCGGTCGCCACCTGCGAGATCCAGGGCTACACCTACGACGCGAAGGTACGCGCCGCGGAACTCGCCGACGGGCCGTGGGCCGACGCCCCGTTGGCGCGACGGCTGCGGACCGAGGCCGCCGATCTGCGCGAGCGGTTCAACCGTGACTACTGGTTGCCGCAGCGCGGTGGCTACTACGCGATCGGCCTGGACGCGGAGAAACGACCCATCGACTCGATGACCTCGAACATGGGCCACCTGCTGTGGAGCGGGATCGTTCCGCCCGAGCGGGCGGCCCTGGTGGCGCGGCACCTGATGTCCGACGAGATGTTCTCCGGCTGGGGCGTACGGACGCTGTCGACCGCGGACGTGGGGTACAACCCGATCGGCTACCACCTCGGCACCGTGTGGCCGCACGACAATTCGATCATCGCCGCCGGGCTCGCCCGGTACGGCCACCGGGACGAGGCCAACCGCATCGCTATGGCGATGCTGGAAGCGGCGGCCCACTTCGACTACCGCCTGCCCGAGGCGTTCTCCGGGTACGACCGATCCCTGGGACGCCGACCCGTGCCCTACCCCACCGCCTGCAACCCGCAGGCGTGGGCCAGCGGGGCGCCCCTGCTCCTCCTGCGGGCGATGCTCGGGCTCGACGTCCGCGACGGCGTCCTCGCCACCGATCCGCACATCCCCGAGACGTTGGGGGGCATCCGACTGACCGGGGTCACCGTGCACGGCGCGAAACGGATCGTCGACGCCTCCGGTTCGCGGTTGCGCTCTCCGACCTGAGCTGGCGGGCGGCCCGGCCCGGCCCGGTCAGGCCGCCTGGCGGCTCGTCCGCAGCGTGTGGAGCGCGTCCTGATGCCGGGAACGGACAGTCCGGACCGGGACGCCCAGCGCACGGGCCGTCTGGTGGGTGGTCCGTCCCGCCAGGTAGGTGTGCAGCAGCACCGCGCGGTGCTCGACGGACAGCCGGCGCAGCATCGAGACCGCCTCGGCGGCGGCGACGGCGGCGTCCGCGTGGTCCGGTTGGGCGGCGTCGACCTCCGGCTCGGTCCTCTCCCGCCCGACGGCGACCGCCCGCAGCGACGCGACGGCCAGATCACGCGCCACCGTCATCAACCAGTCGCGGATCGGGACCGCGACGAGGCGGCGGCGGGCGCCGCTCTGCCAGGCGTGGATGAACGTCTCCTGCACGATGTCCTCGGCGAGGTGGTGGTCCACCACGAGCTTCTCGACGAAGGTGAGCAACGGCCCGAAATGCTCGGCCATCAACTCGTCCAGTGCGGGAATCCGGCCGGACGCCGCACAGGGGTGGGGAGCCGTTGTCATCGCTGGTGCCTGGTCCTTAACGAGCGGGTCGACGAGCGGGCCGCCGCCGGCCCGTCCGGCAACCGGCGATCGGCCCGGCCCCGACGCTACGGTCGGCCAGTTACCAGCCTCGTGACGAACTCTTACCGACCCGGCCGGCCCGGCCGACTACTTCGGGCGCGCGACCTCCAGCTGACCCGTGGACCGGACCGTCACCCAGGTCGTGACGGTGGCCCCGTCGACCTCGGCGGTGCAGGTGAACCGGTGCCCCTCGATGACCGGCTGGTCGACCGGGCAGGCGACGGTGTCCGCGTTCAGCCCGTAGTCGGCCCGGAGCACGGTCAGCACCTGGCGCTGCAGGGCGGCCGTGTCGAGGACCTTCGGTCGCGGCAGGTCGGGCCGGGTCACGGCCACGACGGTCCCCGCGACGACCAGGAGGACGACCGGAACCGCGACGGCCACCACGAGTTTCGGAGAGGGTCGCCAGCGTCTCGCCGACGGCACGGTCGCCGCCGGCCCCCACTGCGGCCCGGGGGCCGGCTTCCAGCGGGGCGCCAGCAGGGCCGCCCCCGCGCCGGTGACCGCAGGACTGTCGGACGCGCCGTCCGGGCTCATCGTCGACTCCACGCTCTCAGCGGGCGGTGGGGGTGGGCACGGCGACGACCTCCGGTAGCGGCTTCGTCTTCGCGCCGGTCGGTGCGACCGCGAACCAGGTGCCGCCGACTCCCTGGCCCCGGATCTCGCCGGGCGCGGTGTCCTTGGCGAACAGGTAGACCGGCCAGCCGCCGATGGTCACCTGGCAGGTGCCGTCGGCCCGCTCGACGTACCCGACGAGTTGGGGGTCGACGCCGTCGGGATAGATCCGGCCGGGTGACGAGATGAGCAACGGGGGCCAGGTCTTGGCGCAGTCACCCGCGCAGGTCGCCTTCGGTGGCTTCGCCGAGTCCTTGTCGAACCGGTAGAGCGTCCTGCCCTGGCCGTCCGCGACGTACGTGCCGATGTCGGGCTGTTCCATGGCCCGCAACGCCACCACGTTGCTGCCCTGACCGCGGTCCGGGCTACCGGAGACGGGGACGTCGGACGGCCCGCTGAAGATCTGGACGCGGCGCTGCGTCTTCGCCACGGTCGGCGGCGGCACCGGGCTGACCTCGATGACCTGCGGGCCCGGGTCGGCAGTCGCGGTGACCGACGCGGCCACGGACGCCCCCTGGGTCGGCGCGCTCGCGGTGCCGCCCGCCCCCGTGGTGTCCCCGCACGCGGTCAGCGCCGCCAGGCCGATCACCGCGATCGCGATCCGCGCTCTCTGCACCATGTTCGCTCCACCTCGTATTCCGTGTGGACCGGGCTCGTGCGCAGGTCCGGCACCCACACGGACGCCGTGCCGAAACGGTTCACCGCCGTACCGCGACGGACGTCCCGGACGGATTCGAACTTGCCCTGAACCGGATGGCGCGGGCATCCGTGTGGGTGGCGGCGTCGGCGCAAGACGGTCCACGAGGGGACCGCTCGCCGACCCGGAGAACCACCGGAATACGGGAGGGCGACATGGCCACGTACCACATCGTCAGCGAGGACATCCAGGAGTCCGCGAGCTGGCTGCAGCAGAACATGCAGACCCTGCTGGACGGGATGACCCAGGCCAAGAGCAAGATCGACACGCTGATCCAGGGTGGCTACAACACCCCGGGCGCGCAGCAGCAGTTCGGTCCGTACTTCGAGGAGTACAAGGGCAGCGTCGACCAGACCCTGCACGGCATGGAGGGCATCAGCCAGTACCTCACGCAGGTCAGCGACGCCTTCTCGGAGACCGACACGCAGACCGCCGCCAGCCTCAGCCGCTGACGCGACGAACGGTCGGGGCCGCGTGGTGAGCGATCACCACGCGGCCCCGACCGTGTTCCCGACGGATCGTCCGACCAGGAGATACCCGTGCGCCTGCTGCTCACCGTCACGGATCAGTCCACCCCCGCAACCGACTACCAGGTCGAGGCCGCCCTCGATTCCACCGTCGCGGAGCTCGCCGAGGTGCTGGCGGGGCGCCGTCCGGAACCCGGCACCCGAGCACCCACGATCTTCGTCGCCGGAGCTCCCCTGGACCCCGGGCTGACGCTCGCCGACGCCCCGCTCTGGCAGGGCAGCGTCGTCGAGCTGGACCGTCCGACGTCCGTGTCACCGCCACCGGCGGCCGGCCCGCTGGAGATCCGGGTGGTCAGCGGTCTCGGCGCCGGCAACCTGTACCCGCTCGCCATCGGCGAGCACGCCATCGGCGCCGCCGACGACAACCACGTTCGCGTACACGACGACCCGCTCGCTCCCGTGCTCGCCCAGCTGCGGGTGACCGAGGACGGGGAGTGCTGGCTCCGGCCGATGGAGCCCGGCCTGTTGCTCGACCGGGTGGAGGTCGACGAGCAGGAGCGGATCTGGACGCTCGGCGCGCAACTCGCCGCGGGCTCCTCCCTGCTGGAGCTTCGCCGCCCCCTGCGGGACGAGGCCGCGCTCCAGATCTCGGAGGACCGTACGGGCCTCGACTACAACCGTCCGCCCCGCCTACTGCCAGCGGCGCGGACCACCCAGTTCACGCTCCCCGGGCCGCCGGCGCCTCCGGAGCGACGGCCGCTCACGCTGATCACCGTGCTGGCGCCGGTCGTGCTCTCCGGTGCCGCGTTCGTCATCACCCGCAACCCGCTCACGCTGCTCTTCGCCATCCTGTCGCCGCTGGTGCTGATCGCCGGTCAGATCGGCGCGCGGCGCCAGGGCCGGGCCACCTACCGCTCCCGGCTCGCCGAGTACGAGAAGAAGAGGGCGCGCATCAGCGGCGAGGCCGAGCAGGCGCTGGCCGCCGAGCGGTCGGTCCGCCGGGACGACTTTCCCGACCCCGCGTCGATGGGGCTGATCGCCACCGGCCCGCAGCGCCGGCTGTGGGAGCGACGCCGCACCGATCCCGACTTCCTGGAGCTGCGGGTCGGCAGCGCGGACCTGCCGTCGGACGTGGTGCTGCGCGACTTGAGCCAGGACGAGAACCGCCGTGAGGTCCGGTGGAGCGCCCTCGACGTGCCGGCGACCGTGCCGGTACGCAAGCACGGCGTCGTGGGGGTGGCCGGCGACGCCGTCGCCCGGACGACGGCTCGCTGGATGATGGCCCAGGCCAGCGCCCTGCACAGCCCGGAGGACCTGCAGATCTACCTGCTCTGCGGCACCGCCGACGAGACCGGCTGGGCCTGGGCGGGGTGGCTGCCGCACCTGCGGCCCCGCGACGGTCAGGACACCCTCGCGACGGTCGGCACCGACACCCAGACGTTGGCCCGCCGGGTCGGTGAGCTGGTGAGCATCATCTCGTCCCGCTCCGGCGAACGGGGCAACGGGGCGTTCCGGGACATCCTCGTGGTGCTCGACGGCGCCCGCAAACTCCGGTCCCTGCCCGGCGTCACCCAGATCCTGCGCGAAGGACCGGCGGTGGGGGTGTACGCCATCTGCCTCGACGCCGAGGAGCGGCTGCTGCCCGAGGAGTGCCAGGCGGTCATCGCCCAGCAGGAGGACGGGTCGCTGCTGGTGACGCAGACCCTCGCCGCCCCGATCGCCGACGTCCACCCGGACGTCGTGTCGCCGGAGTGGCTGTACCGGACGGCACGGGCGCTGGCGCCGCTGCGGGACATCGGTGGCGCCGACGAGGAGAGCGCCCTGCCCGGGTCGAGCCGGCTGCTCGACGTACTCGGGATGGAGCCGCCGGAGCCGGATGCGGTGACGGCCCGGTGGACCTCGGGTGGTCGGACCACCGAGGCGGTGCTCGGGGTGTCGCTCGACGGGCCGTTCGCCCTCGACCTGAAGCGGGACGGACCGCACGGCCTGGTGGCCGGCACCACCGGCTCCGGCAAGTCCGAGCTGCTACAGACCCTCGTCGCCTCGCTCGCCGTGGCCAACCGTCCGGACGCGATGACGTTCGTGCTCGTCGACTACAAGGGCGGCAGCGCGTTCAAGGACTGCGTCCTCCTGCCGCACACCGTCGGCATGGTGACCGACCTGGACACCCACCTGGTGGGCCGGGCGCTGACGTCGCTCTCGGCGGAGCTGCGCCGACGCGAACACATCCTCGCCGACGCCGGGGCGAAGGACATCGACGACTACGTGGAGCTGCTGCGCCGCGAGCCGTCCCGTGTCCCGATGCCGCGCCTGCTCATCGTGATCGACGAGTTCGCATCGATGGTGCGTGACCTGCCCGACTTCGTGACCGGTCTGGTCAACATCGCCCAGCGCGGCCGGTCGCTCGGCATCCACCTGGTGCTGGCGACCCAGCGACCGGGCGGCGTGGTGTCCCCCGAGATCCGGGCCAACACCAACCTGCGCATCGCCCTGCGGGTCACCGACAGCAGCGAGAGCCAGGACGTGCTGAACGCCCCGGACGCGGCCGCCATCTCGAAGTCGACGCCCGGTCGCGCCTTCGTGCGTCTCGCCCAGTCGTCGCTGGTGCCGTTCCAGGCGGGTCGGGTCGGCGGCTTCCGCCCTGGCGCGCGCAGCACCGACCGCCCGGCCCCCTGGTTGGCCCCCCTGTCCTTTCCCGACCTCGGTCGCCCCGCGCCACGTCGCCGCTCCGGCGAGGCGGCGCCGTCGGCCGAGCTGACCGACCTCGCGGTGCTCGTGACGGCGATCCGGGACGCCAGCGAAGGGCTCGGCATCGCGCCACAGCACAGCCCCTGGCTGCCGGCGCTGCCCACCTCGCTGACCGTCGACGCGTTGCCCCCGGCGCGCACCACCGACTACCACCTCCCGGCGGTCGCCTACGGGCTGGTGGACCTTCCCGCCCAGCAGGACCAGGTGCCGCTGGCGCTGGACCTCTCCACGCTCGGGCACCTGCACGTCATCGGCTCCTCGCGCAGCGGCCGATCGCAGACGCTCCGGACGATCGCCGGGGCGGTCGCCCGCGTCCAGTCCACGGCGGACGTCCACCTCTACGGGGTCGACTGCGGCAACGGGGCGTTGCTGGCCCTGGCCGGTCTGCCGCACTGCGGGGCGGTGGTGCAGCGCACCGAGGCGGAGCGGCTCGGCCGGTTGTTCGCCCGTCTCGTCGCGGAACTGGGCCGGCGGCAGCAGCTGCTCGCCACCCGGGGCTCGGCGAGCATGGTGGAGTACCGGACGGGCGCCGCCCCGGGTGAGCGACCGCCGCACATCCTGGTGCTCCTGGACCGGTTCGAGGTCTTCGACAAGACCTTCGCCGACTACGACAACGGCACGATCATGGCCGCTCTGCTGACCCTGCTGCGCGAGGGCGCCGGGGCGGGCATCCACGTGGTGCTCGCGGGTGACCGGGCGATGTTCTCCAGCCGGATCTCGTCCACCACCGACGACAAGCTGGTGCTGCGCCTGACCGAACGCGGCGACTACAGCATGGTCGGCATCAACCACCGACAACTGCCGGACGAGATCGAGCCGGGTCGCGCGATCCGGGCGTCCGACGGCGCCGAGGCGCAGATCGCGCTGCTCGGCGAGGACACCTCGGGTCAGGGGCAGGCGCGCGTACTCGCCGACATCGCCGAGACGGCCCGGCGGCGGGACGCGGACGTCGCGCCCGGCGACCGCCCGTTCCGGATCGACGTGCTGCCCGACGAGCTGACCCTCGCGGACACCGAGACGCTCCACCGGCCCGACGGGCCGCTGTGGACGATGCTGGGTGTGGGCGGCGACGAGCTCACCGCGATCGGGCCCGACCTGACGGTCGTCCCGACCCTGGTCCTGGCGGGTCCACCTCGTTCGGGACGGAGCACCGCGCTGCTGACGATGGTCGCCACCCTGCTGCGCAGGGGCACCGAGGTGGTCGTGGCGGCGCCCCGCAGGTCGCCGCTGCGCGAGCTGGCCGACCTCCCGGGCGTGCTCGACCTCGTCGCGAGCGAGAACCTCACCTCCGCCGTTCTGACGGCCGCGCTGGAGCGCAGGAGCGGACCGGCCGTGGTTGTGCTGGACGACGCCGAGTTGCTGCTCAAGTGCGACGCGGGCAGCGATCTCGGGGAGATCGCCCGAAGCGGCACGGAACGAGGGCTCGGGTTGGTCATGGCCGGCACCATCGACGGCCTGTCCGGCGGCTTCGGCGGCTGGCATGTCGACGCCCGGCGCAACCGGCAGGGCGCGCTGCTCAGCCCACAGGGCCTCGGTGACGGCGAACTGATCGGCGCCAAGCTGAGCCGGGGCCAGCTCGGCGGGGGACGCCTGGGTCGGGCGCTGCTGCACCTGGGCGACGGCACCGTCCGCCTGGTGCAGGTCCCCCGAACCGATCCGGTGGCGCTGCGGTCACTGGTGACACCACTGGGAGCGGCGGCGGTCGAGAAGTGAGGTAAGGCCAAGGGGGACACCGCCGCGCGGTGTCCCCCTTGTCGTGTGCGGGTTCAGGCGTCGGGCGCGGTCTCCCCCGTCGACTCCGCCCGCGCGGCCAGCTCCGGCCGGTCGTCGTCCCACGTGAACGCCAGGGACTCGGTGATCGCGCCGAAGAGCTCGAAGATGTCCTCCGCCTCCGCGAGGTTCGGGCTCGACCCGGTGACCACCACGACGTCCGCCGAGCCGGGCATCGGTACGACGGTGTGCATCACCGCGCACCGCATCGTGACGCCGTCCTGGACGACGTTCTGGATGCCGTACACCCGACCGACGGTGCCGATGCGGGGAATCGTCGCGGTGGTCACCCGCCGCCAGGTCCCGTCGGCCCGGTTGGGGTGCGCCACCGCCGTCAACGCGCCGAGGATGTCGCCGTTGGCCGGTGGCGTGACCACCGCGACCACCACGGTGGCGGTGAGCGGGCCGTCCTCGTACATCTCGAAGACGCCGGCCGCGTGCACCGCGCCGCCGCGCCGGGCCTGGCGTACCGACCGGCGTACCTGCTCGGCGAAGCGGCCCGCCTGGTCGGCGGTGAACCCGCCGGTCAGGGCGTGGCCCCGCGCCTCTTCGCCGAGCCGGTTCTCGCTCGCCTCGTCGGCCACCGAGAAGTCGACCCACGCCTCGGGTGTGCGCAGCTCGAAGCCGGTCGGGGTGGGCGTCGCGGCATGGGCCTGGGTCGGGGCGCTCACTGTGCCGCCTGCGCATCCGGCGCGGTCAGCGCGTTGACCGTCTGGGTGTCGGTCTCCCGGAACGCGTCGGCGACGGCCTTCGCGGCGTCGCGTACGCCCCCCAGGTCCTTGCCCACGACGTGCCGACCGTCGCCCCACCGCTTCTCGAAGTGCCGGGCGGCGTCCTCCAGGCCGCGCTGCCCGAGCGTGTCGACCACCGCGCCCATCGACCGGACCGACGCGCTGTCCATCAACTCCTTGGTACGCCGCAGCAGCTCGTGTACGCGTTCCAGCTCGGCGCCCGGAACGAGGATCTCGCTCATCGCGCGCGCTCCCCCGCCGGCCTGCTCATCGCATCGCTCATCTCCGCACCCTCCAGACCCGTCACGGCAACTGGGGCGTACACGGATCGGCGGCCGGCCCGGTTCACCGGGTGAACCGATCCACCCCGCGCTACGTGTGCGACTCGGCTCCCGGCGGATGGCTCGGGCGCCGGCCTGACGATGCGATGGGGAGGTTCGTCATGACGCGTCCGGGCGACGCCGAGTGGTCCGTGTTGCAGCTCGACTCAGATCCCGTGCCGGGTGATCCGGAGTCCTTCGAGGAGATCACCCGGGCCTATCAGGAGCTGGCCAGAACCACCCAGGAGGCGCACGACCTGCTCGCGTCCGGCAGCCAGATCGATGTCGGCCAGGGCAAGGCCATGGACGCCTTCCGCGACCTGATCGGCAAACTGCCGGGACGCCTGGACCAGATGGCGAACTCCTACGCCAGCGCCGCCGACGCGTACCTGCGCTACCTGCCCTCTCTGGAAGAGGCGCAGACCATGTCCCTGCGCGCCCTCGACCAGGCCCGACAGGCGGCCGGGGACCAGAGCGCCGCCCAGGCGGCGGCCGTCAGCGCGGCGGCCGCGCTCCTCGTCCTGAACGCCGACACCACGACCACTCCGGACGCGAAGGAACAGGCCACCGACGACGCGACCGCCGCCAAGAACCGCGCCGCCGACGCCCAGCAGGCACTCGACGGGGCGAAGTCACTCCTCGGTCAGGCCACCGCCCTGCGCGACCAGGCCGCCCGCACCGCCGCCGACACGCTGCACCAACTGGCCAAGGACGCACCACAGCGGTCCCTCTGGGACAAGATCGTCGAAGCGTTCGAGGCGTTCATCGACTTCCTGCAGAGCACCGTCATCGAGTGGATCACCACCATCCTGGACGTGCTCTCCGTGGTCGCCTCGTTCATCTTTCCACCCCTCGGTTCGGCGATCGGCTTCCTCTCCGGCGCCATCGACCTCGCCGCCGCAGCCCTCGGCGGCGACCCCGCCGAAATCGCCCTGGCCGCCGGCGGACTCGCCCTCGGCCTCGTCCCCGGCGGGCGAATAGTCAGCCGTGTCATCAAGTTCGCCAACAAGTTCGCCGGCAAAATCAAACCCGGCAGCGTCGCCGACGGCATCAAGAACAGCACCAAAGAAGTCACCGGCGGCAGCGCCACCACGGTGGGGCGCGGAATCAACGAGAACGTCACCCGTATCGGCGTCGGCAAGACCATCAAGGGTTTGTTCGGAGGAATCCGGCAGAAGATCACCGATATTCGCTTCAATCGTGATCTCAAGAACGCCCGGAAGCAGACCGAGCTGGATCCGACCCTCATCATCGGGCAGAACAGCAAGGGACGCCTCAAGACGTTCCACGCGTCGGACGTCCGGTCGGTACCGCTCGAGGACAGCAATGGCAAGCAGATCGGGGTCCTCTTCCCCAGTACGGCCGGGGACGTCGACACGTTCACCGACTGGGCGAGGTTGGAGGCGAACGTCCCGCTCGGCCGGAACCTCGGCGGGTCGCTGAACGTGGGCGGCGCCAAGCTGGTCCGGTCGATTCCCGGCAGGGACGCGCCGATGAGCACCGAACAGTTCGATCTGGCGCCCTGGGCCCGACTGAAGAGTCCACCCATCTTCGTCATCGCGCACGGTGATCCACACTCCGTGGACATCACGCTAAAGAACGGCAAGGTCATGTCGGTTCCGGGCACGCAGTTCGCCAAGGTCGTGCACTTCGACAACGTCTTCCGGGCGGCTGCGGAGAACAACCCGAAGGGATCGATCGCCCTGCTCTCCTGCAACTTCGCCAACCCTGCGGGAACCGCGGGCCAGGATTTCGCCGACGTGATGCGGGACCTGGGCGAAAATCGGAAGGTCTTCGCGTCGACAGAGGTCGTACAGGCGAGCCGCGGCGTGGACGTCGACGGCCTGTTCACCAGCCCCGGCAACAGCATTGCCAATGTGACGGTGGAGAACATGGGCGTTTTCAAGGAAATGAAGCCTGGAGTGACACGGGACGTGACCAAGTGACGGACGAGCGCGTGGACGACACGGACAACGAGCGCAACTGGATGCTGCTGCTGGACGAGGAGTGGACGGATTCCGACAGCGAAGAGACGGGCGCGGCGGCCATGCCGCCGGCGGAGGCCATCGTCGGTGGTTGGTTGGTGGAGCCCGACGGTACCGTCGCCCGGTTCACGGCCAATCCCCTCTACCGACCAAAGGATCCGGCGGCGCCCACGAGCCCGGTGGACGCGACGGCGGCGCTGGTCGCCACCGGCCGCGCGGACGTCGACGCGGTGCTCCTGGCGCTGCGCGACAGCCTTGTCGAGGTGGCACTGGACAGTGCGGGTGGCGTCATCGTGGCACCGGCACCGGACGACGTTCCGTGTGTGCTCGTCGCGACCGGGGCCGTGGACCAGGCCCGGGTCGAGGCGGTCGACTGGCGGCAGGTCGACCTGGACGAGTTGCTGACGCTCCTGCCGGACGGCGTCGACGTGCTGCTGAACCCGGGTGGCCCACGTGCCATGCGGTTGTTCGCCGACGCGTTGCGCGACCTCGCCGCCGAGGACGTCCCGCAGAGCGACGAGCCGTGGCCCTTCGCCCCGTAGTCACAGCGGCCGGACACCTCCCCGCTGGGCATGGACGGCACGTCCGAGCCCAGCGGGGACAGACCCGCCGGACGGGGATCGACAGACCCTGACGTCTCGAATCGGTCTCGACGTGGGTCAGTAGACAAATCTTCTATTGATCAACTATCGGTACTAACAGGACGTGCATCCTGATGACCCGTAGACAACCGGCGGGCACGCCGGAGACGTGAGGGTCGGCAAAAGGGTGGTAGCAATGGCGGGATCAGGACCTGTTCGTCGGCGCGAAGTGGCAGGCGAGGCACTGGTCCGGTCCATATTCGAGGAGCACGGACGCGCGATGCTCGCTTACGCGACACAGTTGACCCGCGACCGCGCGGCCGCGGAGGACGTCGTCCAGGAAGCGCTGGTGCGCGCGTGGCGTCACCCCGACAGCCTGGTCAACGGCAAGGGCTCGGTACGGGGTTGGCTGTTGACGGTCGTCCGCAACATCGTGACCGACACCGTCCGCGCCCGGAACGCGCGACCACCCGAGGTACCGGAGGGCCCGACGGAATCCGCGGTCGAACGTGACCACGCCGACCAGGTGGTGAACTCGATCGTCGTGACGGACGCCCTCAATCGCCTCTCCACCGAGCACCGACAGGTGCTCGAGCAGGTCTACCTGCGCGGGAGTACAGTCGCGGAAGCCGCCCAGGTCCTCGGGATCCCGCCGGGCACCGTGAAGTCCCGCTCCTACTACGCACTCCGAGCCCTCCGCGATCTCGCCGAGCGTCGCGCCGGGGTGGAACGGCCTGCCTCATGACTACCGACAGCTCATCGCCCCACGCCGACCACTTCGACGTCGGCGGCTATCTGCTGGGGGAACTCGACGAGGAGTCGACCCGCCGAGCCGAGGAGCACCTGGCGGGTTGCCCGCAGTGCCGGGCCGAGGTCGAGTCGCTGCGAACGTGGGCGGGCGCGCTCGGGAACGTACCCGATGTGATGCTGCTCGACGGCCCGCCGGAGGACGGCGATCTGTTGTTGCAGCGCACCCTGCGCCAGATCCGCGGCGAGGCTGCCGACGAGCGCCGCCGTCGTCATGCCGTGACCGGAGTCGCGGCGGCGGTCGTCGCCTCGGCCGTTCTCGGTGGCGCCTTCCTCGTTCCGCGCGCCGACACGGCGACGGACGCGACCGCGCCGCCGCCGAGCCCGAGCGTCCCGGCCGATCCGACGGTCCGCTCCACCAGCGCCGCCGACCCACGGACCGGCGCTCGTCTCGCCGTCGCCGTCCGGCCGGCCCCCGGCTGGGTACGCCTCAACGCCACGGTGTCCGGCATCCCGCAGGGCCAGCGTTGTCGCCTGCTGGTCGTGGGCAAGGACGGCAGCACGGTGCTGGCGGGCAGTTGGCTGGTGTCGGAGCGCGGGGCCGCCGAGGGCGTCACCCTGGACGGCAGTGCCCTGATCGACGAGGCCCAGATCGGCAGTGTCCGGGTGGAGACGACCGACGGCACGGTGTACGTCAGCGCGACGCTGTAGCCCGGCGGCACGTTCCATCCCCGACAGGCAGCAAAGCGCCGGCCCGGCCAGTGGCCGGGCCGGCGCGAGCCGCACCGCCGGGATCAGCCCAGGCGTACCGAGACGACCGCGTTGTCGAAGTCGACGGTCGCCAGGTCCGCGACGTCCCCGTTGATCACCTTCGAACGGCCGGTGCAGTCCGGGCCCGTCCAGAGCTTGAGTGAGCCGGGCGCCGCCACCGAGGAGGAGACGCCCGGACGGCTCAGGTTCCGGCAGCCGGTGCCGGCGACCCCCTGCGAGCCGGCGCCGTCGCCGAAGTTGGTGTCGTCGAAGAAGACGGCGCTGGTGGCCGGCGGGGCGGGCGACTCCGCGCCGGGCTGCTCGCCACCGGACGCGCCGGCCTTGCCGCCGGTCGGGGTCACGCCGAACCAGGTACCCCCGACACCCTGACCCTTGGTCTCGCCGGGCTTGGTGTCCTTGGCGAAGCGGTAGACCGGCCAGCCGCCGATGGTGACCTGCCGTCTGCCGTCCGAGCGCCGGACCGTTCCGACGGCCTCGGCCTTGACCCCCGCTACGAAGATCTTGCCGCCCGGCGTCACCGTGACCGGCGGCCAGGTGGTGGCGCAGTCACCGTCGCAGTTCGACGTCGGCGGGTTGTTGCTGTCCTTGTCGAACCGGTACAGGGTCAACCCCGCGCCGTTGACGACGACCGGGTCGAGCTTGCCCGCCTTGCCCAGGGTCAGCTGGACCCAGCGCTGCGCCGAATCGCGGGCGGCTCCGGTCGCCACCCCGCCGTCGGGTACCGCCCAGTCGCCGGTGCCCTGCGGCGCGTTGTTGGACTTCGCGGTGCCGGACGTGAGGGCGAGGTCGGCGATGCCGGCCCCGCCCTGTGGTGATGCCGCCGGGCTGCCGCTCAGGTCGGCGGCCCGCGCCGGGCCGGGTGGCACCTGGCTCGGGCCGCACGCCGTGAGCGTCACCGCGCCGACGGCCAGCGCGGCGATGAGGGGTGTCACGTGGTTGCGCATCATCGGAAATCTCCAGCAGTCACCCGGCTCCCAGGAGGTCCGGAAACCGTTCGCCCCTCACACGGAACAGGTCCGGAATCGGTTCAGGGCGGGTGCTGCCGCAGTCGACCCCGAGGAACTCAGGTGGTGCCGAGGGCCACCTTCAGCCAGCCGGGGCTGCGCAGGTCGAACTCCCGGTACGCGCCAACCGCGTCGGTCAGCGGTTCGTGCTCCGTCACGACATCCTCCGGACGGACCTGACCGGAGGCGACCATGGCCGCCAGCCTGGGGATGTACCGGGGATGGTTGCCGTTGCCGGCGCGGATGGTCAGGTTGCGTCCCATGGCCACACCGATGGGGAAGTACCGGTCGCCGGGCGGATAGACACCCACGATGCCCAGCGTGCCGACCTTGGCCAGGCTGTCGACCGCCCAGGTCTGCGCCTGGCTCGGCGCGTCACCCGGCTTCCAGTGCCCGCCCTGGCCCTGGCTGTCGAGGTTCGGGGAGATTCCGCGTTGTTCCTCGGCGTTGCGCTCGGCGTCCTTACCCGCCGCGGGCCCCGACTTGGCACTCTCGCCGTCCACTCCGACGGCGTCGATGGCGCAGTCGGCGCCGATACCGTTCGTCAACTCCATGATGGCGTCGACCGGGTCGACCTCGTTGAAGTTGATCACCTCGGCGCCACGGCTACGGGCATGCTCCAGCCGGTCGGCATGCCCGTCGATCGCGATCACCCGGGACGCGCCGCGCTGGTAGGCGGAGAGGATGGCGAACTGGCCCACCGGACCGCAACCCCAGACCGTGACGATCTTGCCGTCGTCGGCGTCGGCGAGAACCGCTCCGAAGTAGCCGGTCGGATAGATGTCGGACAGCGTGATGGCCTGCGCCTCGGTGACGTTCTCGCCCAGCGAGATCAGGTTCGTGTGCGCGAAGGGCACGCGCGCGTACTCCGCCTGCAAGCCGTTGAACGGACCCTGCATGTCGGGTGAGCCGGGCGAGGCCGTACCGGTCCGCGGTCCGAGCGGGTTCGCGTTGTCGCACTGCGCGAAGAGGCCCCGGCGGCAGTACCAGCAGGACCCGCAGCCCAGCACCGCCGAGATCACCACCCGGTCACCCGGTCGGAAGTTGTGGATCTGCGAGCCCACCTCCTCGACCACCCCGACGCCCTCGTGGCCGAGGATCTTGCCCGGCGACATCCCGGGCATGGTGCCGCGGACGAAGTGCAGATCGGTGCCGCAGATCGCCGCCGTGGTGACCCGGACGATCGCGTCCGTGGGTTGTTCGATGCGGGGCTCGGGCACGTCGTCGACCCGAATGTCACCTATTCCGTGGAAAACGACGGCCTTCACGCGTACTCCCATCCGCGCTGGTCGCCGCGGTGGCGCCAGCCCTCGACAACGGGACCCGGCTTCCCCGGGCGGGCCACGACAAACCGCCCGGTCACGCCAGTTCCTCGGCCAGTCGGGTGACCGAGGCACGCATGACGTCGGTACCACCGTCGGGAAACTCCCGCAGCAGCGTGCGCGCCTGTTCGAACGCCCGGCGGGAACCGGGCAGGTCACCGACGGCGATGAGAACGTCGGCCATCTGCCGCAGCGCGGCGAACTGCGACGGCCGGTTCCCCACGCGCCGCGCCGTGCTCGCCGCGAGTTCCAGCTCCGTCACCGCCTCCGTGACACGGCCGGTCTCGACGAGGTTGTCCGCGACGGCGGCACGAATCGCGCTCTCCTCGTGCGCACGCCCCGCCAGCTCGTTGAGGTCGAGCGCCTCCCGGAGCACCTGGATCGACTCAGCGACCTGCCCCAGGGCGGTCAACGACCGTCCCATCCGCAGCAGGCTGCAGATCTCGCCCTGCCGGTGGCCGAGCAGGCGGAAGAGCGCCAGCGCCTCCGTGCTGTGCGTGAGCGCACGGTCGTGTCGGCCCAGCACGCTGAGCACCTGGTGGCAGTTGTTGTGCACCAACGCCTGTTCCAGACGCATGCCCCGGTCCTGGTAGGTCGGTGCCGCCTCGCCGAGCAGGCCGAGCGCCTCCTCGTGGGCTCCGAGAAAGTACCGGGCACCCGCCAGGCTGCGCAGAACGTGCGCCTCCCCGACGACGTCGTGGCGTGCTCGCGCGGCACGCAGCGCGCAGCGCATGACGTCCTCCCAGTCCTGGAAGCGTCCGGCCCACTGCAGGTACTGCTGCATCGAGATGGCGAGCTGCCACGGCACGACGCCGTACCCGACGTCGGCGGCGAGGCGCACCACCTCCGTGAGCACCTCCCGCTGACGGTCGAACCAGGCGATCGCCTCGTCGTGCGTGCCCGGCCGCTCGACCACGACACCGGGCAGCGGCGGTGCCGGCTCGATCGGCGAACGGTTCGGGTTCAGCGCGAGCTGCGCCTGGTAGCTGCTGTGCAGGTAGTGCTGCAGCAGGCGGCTGAGCGCCGCCTGTCGTTCCGCCGCCGGCTCCTCGGCCTCCAACAGCTCCTCGGCGTACGCCTTCACCAGCACGTGCGACGTGAGCCTGCCGTCCTCGTGCTCGCTCACCAACGCCGCGTCGATCAGCTCGGCGAGCAGGGCACGCGTGGTGTCCGGGTCGCGGTCGGCGAGGCTCACGCAGGCCTCGGCCGTGACACCGGGCAGCGGGGCGGCCGACAGCAGTCGGAACAGCCGGGCCGCCTCCGGACTGAGCTGCCGGTAGGACCACGAGAAGGCCGTCCGGGGATCGACCAGCCCGCGGCTGCCCGCGAACGCCTCGAGCCGGCGGGCGCTGTCGCGCAACTCGGCGGCGATGGTGGCGAGCGACAGGGCCGGACGAGCGGCGATCCGGGCCGCCAGGATGGCCAACGCCAGCGGAAGCCGGCCACACAGCTCGATGATCTCGTCGGCCGTGCCGGCCCACTCCCCGTCGTCGGTCGACCGGCTTGGCAGGCCGGCGAGACGACGTTCGAGCAGTCGACGGGCCGTCGGCAGGTCGGGCGGGTCGACCCGGAGCAGGTGCGCGCCGTCGAAGGCCGCGAGGCCGACCAGGGCCCGCCGGCTGGTGACGATCACGAGACTTCGTGCCGAGTTCGGCAGCAGCGGGCGCACCTGGGCGGCGTCGTGGGCGTTGTCCAGCAGGAAGAGCATCTGCTTACCGGCCGTCATGCTCCGGTACGTGCCGATCCGCGCGTCGAACGTGTCGGGTACGTCGGAGGCGGGCACGCCCACCATGTGCAGCAGCGAGCGTACGGCGTCGTCGGCCGACAGGCGCTCGTCCGCGCAGAGGTGCCCCCGCAGGTCGAGGTAGAGCTGCCCGTCGGCGAACCCGTCGGCCACCCGGTGCGCGAAGTGCGTGGCGAGCGTCGAGGTGCCCACCCCGCCCATGCCGTCCATCGCGATCACCAGTGGACTGGTCCGCCCGGCGGTCCGCATCCCCGTGGTCAGGTCGCCCAGGATCAGCAGTTCGGATTCGCGGCCCACGAAGAAGGGCGGGTCCGGCGGGAGCTGCGCCGGGCGGACCAGCGGCGCCGGCCGGGCCACCACACGGTCCGCGTCCTCGGCGGGCGTCAGCGCCGTCTGGGTGAGGGCCCGCCGATGGGCATCCTGCAGGTGGTAGCCGGGGTCGATGCCCAACTCCTCGTCGAGGCGCGCCCGGATGACGCCGTACACGGCCAACGCCTCCGCCTGCTGCCCCGCTGCGGCGAGGGTCGTCACGAGGCTCGCGTGGACCGGTTCGTTGAGCTCACCCATCGTCGCCGCGAGCCGCAGCGGCGTCAGGACCCGGGCGGGCTGACGCAGCCGTACGGCCACCGCGGCGGCGGCGATCGCGGCGTCGAAGAACTCGCCGTCGATGCCCGCGCAGACCGCCGCGGCGGCGGCGCTGTCGAGAAGCCCGTCACCGGACGAACCATGGCAGCGCCCCAGCGCGTCGAGATAGTGCTCCAACGCCTCGTCCGGGCGGTCCTGCGCCAGGCTGGACTTCGCCGCCGAGACGTCGCGGCGGAACGCGACGAGGTCGAGCGTCTCCGGCCCGGCCACGAAGAGGTACCCGTTGCCGTGCCGCAGCAGGTACGAGCCGACGGCCCGCGCGGGCAGGTCGGGTTCGAGCAGGCGGCGCAGCGCCGCGACGTACTTGTGGATCACGTTCACGGCGCTGGCCGGAGAATCTGGGCCCCAGACGAGATCCATCAGATCGCTGGTGGTGGTGGGACGCCCCTGCCGGGCCAGCAGGACCGCCAGGAGGCGACGTTGCTGGCGCGGGCCCGCGTCGAGTTCGGCTGCGCCGCGCCAGACCCGCAGCGGGCCCATGATCTGCAGGCGCGGTTCCCCCTGCGACGCCGATTCCTCTGTCCGACCGGAGCCGACATCGTCCGTCACGTTGATCACGCTGCGTCCACCGAGTGAAGGTTTACTTGACGACGACTGGATCGGACAGTTCGCCGCAGGATCCGACATTCCCGGGCGCGGGGAAGCCGACACCGGGGTCGAAGGCGGCACGCATCGACCGGTTCGGCGCTGCCGAGGCGCGGTCCTGTCTCGTAACCCATGTCCAGCAGACGTCGCCCGCGCGACGAAAGTTCGATCCCCTCGATGGATTTCTCCCACCGGCGAGCTAGCGTTCCCGGATGCTTCTTTCGACCTCGGCGCACGTGTCGGCCGGCGACACGGTCGAGCAGGTCCGGAGCGCCCAGCAGGGTGATCCGGCCAGCTTCGCGCTGCTTCTCGACCGTCACTACGCCGGCATGCTCGCGGTGGCACACCGTCTGTTGGGCTCCCGGCCCGACGCCGAGGACGCCTGCCAGGACGCGGCGATCACCGCGTTCAGCCGCATCGGTGAGCTGCGCGACCCCGGTGCCGCGCGGTCCTGGCTGCACGCCATCGTGCGCAACAACTGCCGGACGATGCTCCGCGCCCGCGTCCCCGTTCCGGTCGGGGTGGCCGGCGAGAACCTGCTCGCCTCGGAGCTGGACGACCCGGTCGCGAGCATCGAACGCAGCGCCGTGCGGGACTGGGTCTGGCACGCGATCCAGCAGTTGTCGCCGGCCGCGCAGACGGTGGCGTTGCTGCGGTACTTCACCAGTAACAACTCGTACGAGCAGATCGCCGACCTCTGCGGTACGCCGGTCGGCACTGTCCGTAGTCGCCTGAGCGAGGCACGCCGGCAGTTGGCCGAGGTCCTTCCCCGCGTGCACGACGAGCGGCACGGCGGGACCGTGGCGCTGCGCGCGGAACGACAGCAGGAGGCGGCGACCATCCTGTCGGCGGTGCCGGACGGCGCCCGGCTGAACAAGGTGGCCGCCCGCTGGGCCGAGGACATGACCTTCTGGTGGCCGAGCGGCATCCGGACGATCGGTCGGGAACCGGTCTTCGCCGTCATGCGGCAGGACTACGAGTCCGGCGTCTCCGCCAGGGTCACCGGAGTGCTCGCCGGGTCCGGCGTCACGATCTGGGAGAACGCCTTCATCAACCCGCCGGAGGATCCGTACCACTGCCCGCCCGGGGGGACGTGGTTGTTGAGGGAGAAAGAGGGCCTGGTGCGCGAGGTGCGCCTTCTGCACACCCCACGGCCGCCCCGGTTCTAGAGAATCCACCGCGGAATCGAACTTTCCCCCGCCGAACCTTGTCCTGAGGGTATGACGACGTACTCCATCCACGAGCTGGAACCACAGCTCGCCGCGAACCGCACGTACTGGTGCGGTTGGGCCGGCGCCCAGCCCGACACCGACCTGCCGATCTATCGCGCCGACATCCCCCACCCGCTGTTCAACGGGGTCATGCGCGTGCGCGGGCGGCAGCTCGACGACGCGATCACGGAGGCGAGGAAGCACCTGACCGGCTCGGTCTGGGGCTGGTGGGTGGGTGCGGACAGCGACGAGGGCACCGCCGAGGGCCTGCTCGCGCGCGGCGCGACGCAGATCTCCGACATGCCCGTCATGGCGGTGGACGTGACCACGCTGCCCGAGGTCGAGGTTCCCGGCGACCTGCGGATCCAGGTCGCCGCCACGCCGGCCGAGATGCGCGAGTACGTCGAGGCGTACGCCGGGCCGCTCGGCGTCCCCGGCGACCTCGGGCTCGTGGTCGACCGGGAACTGTCCTTCGCCTACCCGGACGTGGTCCGCCTCGCCGGCATCGTGGACGGCCGCATGGTGGGCACGTGCACCCTGTCGCTCGGCACCGACGTCGGCGCCCTGTACTGCATCGCCACCCAGCCCGACCACCGCCGCAAGGGCATCGCGACCGCCCTCACCCGCGAGGCGCTGCGCATCACCCAGGAGTCCGGGCGGCGGATCGCCACCCTGCAGGCGAGCAGCGAGGGTGAGCCGGTGTACCGGCAGATCGGCTTCGAAACGGTCACCCGCTACCGCCTCTACCAGCTCCCGGAGTGAGTCCCACGGCGCTGTCGGGCGGGTCGCCCGCCGGTCCGCTCGGCGGCGCGCTGGCCGATCCGGCAACAACTTGCTCGTACGGAAAGTGAGTGTTAACTTTCCGTACGAGCAAGTACTTTCCCTAGCTCAAGGAGTTGCGCGATGAGCACCACCC
Organism: Micromonospora sp. NPDC005979; assembly: GCF_040614415.1. NCBI lineage: Bacteria > Bacillati > Actinomycetota > Actinomycetes > Micromonosporales > Micromonosporaceae > Micromonospora > Micromonospora sp. NPDC005979. The sequence continues at coordinate 28,078 of NZ_JBEXUR010000022.1, forward strand.
CGACCCCAGAAGAGGCACGGCAGGCTCTCGAGGACGTCGACCGGCGCCGGGACCAGACGGCAGCGGCCGCCAGCCGGTCACGGTGGACCTGGCTCGCGGCGGGAATCCTCGTCGCGGCGTACGGGATCGTGGCCGATCGGTATCCGGACTTCGTGCGCACCTACGGCACCACCATCGTCATCCTGCTGCTGCTCGCCTCGATGGCGGCCAACACCCGATGGGGAGCGGCGCTGCTGCGGCGGCCGGTGCGTCCCCGGGCCACCCCCGACACGTCGAGCCTGCTGTGGTCGGCCCTGGTCCTGGCCCTCCTGATCGCTGGCGCGGCCTTCGCCACCGCCCTGGACGTCCCGCACCTCTGGGCGTGGTTCGGCCTGGTGGGCGGTGTCCTGCTGGCCGCCGCCGGGCCGTGGTGGCAGCGCCGCGTCCTCACCCGCCCGGCCTGACCGTGGCGGCCGACCCGAAGCTGGACCCGGTCCTGCTCGATCCCACCCGGCTGGCCATCCTGGCGCTGCTGGCGGGGACCGAGTGGGCCGAGTTCGCGTTCGTCCGCGACGCCATGGACCTGAGCGATTCGGCCCTCTCCAAGCGGATCTCGAACCTGGGCGACGGCGGTTACGTCGAGGTGCGCAAGGGCTACGTGGGCAAGCGACCCCGCACGTGGATCAACCTCTCGGCGGCCGGGCGCGTGGCCCTGAGCGGCCACATCGCCGCCCTGCGGGACATCGCCGCCCGCGTGGACGGGGTCTAGCGCGCGTCGTTGTCCCGGCGCTGGGTCATGTGGACCTGTTCGAGGTCGAGTCCGTCCTGGACCCGGCGAAGCACCTCGTCGTCGATCTCGCCCGCGTCGCGCATGCGCACGACGGTCTCGTGGCGGTGGTCGATGACCGCGAGGTGCAGGTCGGCGTACTGCTTCTCGTAGTCGGCCGCGGCCTCGTCCGGGCCGGCGGCGGCGTCACCGTCGCGCAGCACCCTTAGCCGGCGGTCGTACTCGGTGCGCAGCTGCTCGTGCACGTCGTCGCTCGTACCCAGCTCGGCGGCCATCGTGGGCAGGGACTCCAACGCCCGGTCCATGGACGTGATCTCGGCCTGCCGGCGTTCCCGCTCGGCCTCGGAGTCGGCGCCCAGTCCGGCCCAGCGCGTCACCCGGGGCATCAGCGGCGCCTGCACCAGCAGGGTCACGGCGATCACGACAGCCGTGACGAAGACGATGAGGTCCCGGTCCGGGAACTCCGCTCCGGACGGAAGCGTGTGCGGTACGGCCAGCGCCGCCGCCATCGACACGGCGCCCCGGAATCCGGCCGCCGACATGAGCGCGCGGGGTCGCCCGCTCAGTCGTCGTTCCCGCTGCTGCGGTCGGCGGTCGATCGCCCGGATCACGTACGGGCTGGTGAACAGCCAGCCGAACCGCACCGCGACGATGACCGCGCAGACCACGAGCGCGACCAGCAGGCCGTGTGCCAGACCGGTGTGGTCCAGCCCGCGCACCGCCGACTGCGCCTCCAGCCCCACCAGGACGAACAGCGCGGCGTTCGCCAGCATCGTCACGAACTCCATGACGGTGTGGACGTGCCGGCGCGCGTTACCGGGGAAGAGGCGCGGCGAGGCGCGGCCCACCCAGAGTCCGCTGACCACGGCCGCGAGGACACCGGACACCTCGGCCGCCTCGGCGATCAGGTAGGCGGTCAGGGGCGTCAGCAGCGCGAGCAGGTTGTGCTGGAAGGGGTCGGTCAACCGGCGACGGATCTGCAGGACGAGGAACGTCACGACCGCGCCGGACGCGATGCCACCGAGGTACGAGAAGGCGAACAACCCGGCGACCCGACCGACGCTCAGGTGCTCCTCGCCCAGGGTGATCCCGACCGCGAGCGTGTAGATCACCAGCGCCGTACCGTCGTTGACCAGGCTCTCCGCGCGCAACGTGGTCGCGATACGACGGGGCAGCATGCGGCCCAGGACGCCGACCGCCGTCGCGTCGGTCGGCGCGACCGCGGCGCCCAGCACCCACGCCGCTCCCCAGCCGAGCCCGAGCGCGTGCGCGGCGGCCGCCACACCGGCTGCCGTCGCCACCACGAGCAGGGTGCTCAGCAGCACGATGACCCGCAGGTTCCGGCGCATCTCGCGCAGCGATGAGGAGAACGCCTCCCAGTAGAGCAGCACCGGAAGGAACACCAACAGGACGGCCTCGGGCGGCAGGTGCACCCCGCGCAGGGCGGGGGCGAAGCCGAGGAGGACACCGGCGATCAGCAGCAGCACTGGCGGGGCGATCCGAAGCCGACGGGCCGCGCCCGTACCGACCAGGATCGCGACACCGACCGCTACGACCAGGGCGAGGCTGGACACGAGGTTCCTCTGTCCTTCGTTGGGGGGTGACTCGGGTCCGGCAAGGATGACCGGACCCAGTGGACGGCTACTTGACGCTCCCCCGGATCACGACGACGGAGGGCTCGACGGCCTGGCCTTCTGCGGGTAGGGGGTCTCGTGGCGGGCCAGCATGGCGACGAACTCGGCGATCTTCCGCTCGCGGGTCTCGGCCCGCTTGACCGCGTTGACGCGGTGGATGAGAGAGAACCGGTTGGTCTTGGTGAGCACGTCGAACATGGCCTGGGCGGCGGGATCGGTGGCGATGGCGGCGAGCAGGTCGGCCGGCACCTCGGCTTCCGACGGCGGCGCGTACGCGGCCGCCCAGCGCCCGTCGGCCTTGGCGGCCTCCACCGCAATCCGGCCCGCGGGCGTCATCCGTCCCTCCGTCTCCAGCCGGGCCACGTGCGCGACGTTGCGTTGCGACCAGATGCTGCGCGGACGGCGGGGGGTGTACCGGATCCAGGAGGACTCCTCGTCCCGCTTGCGGGCCTGCCCGTCGATCCAGCCGTAACAGAGCGCCTCGTCGACCGCCTGCTGCCAGGTCAACGTGGTGACCGTGCCGCCCTTTTTGGTCAGGGCCAGCCAGACGCCCGGCGACGTGGCGTGGTTGGCGGACAACCACGCGCGGAGCGCCTCGGCGTCCACGACGATCAGCTCCTGGAGTTCGGCGCTCGCCATCACAGCAGGCTATCGTCGCGCCGGTCGGCCAGCCTCCACCAGGTGGGCCGTTCCGGCACGGACCGACGGTGGACGCGGGGGACGGCCGGGGGTGCGGCACGTCGACCGTGCCACACCCCCGATCCCACCTCCGGTGGTCAGCAGCCGATCCGGCTGGCTCCGACCGCGACGTCGTCGTACCAGAGGGTGTCGGACCCGTTGCCGTAGCTCTCCCAGCCCAGCTTCAGGTCGGTGAGCTGCGGTCGCCAGGTGCGGTTGTACCACTGCCCGTCGATGTCGTGCGTGGGTACGCCGTCCGCGGTCAGCCCCGCGACGGCGGCGCCGTCCAGCCAGGTACGGAGCTGACCGGACGAGCCGTCCACCATGAACTCCAGGCAGGTCCACCGGTTGGTGGGCAGCGGCAGGCTCTGTGCCACCCCGGCCGGGCTCTGCTCCGGCAGGGTCGCGTCGTCGGAGGCGCGGTTCCACTGCAGGGCGCCGTTCTGGCCGCCCATCCGCAGGTCCCGGTTACCGTCGGCGGCGTCCGTCATCGCCATCATCGTGGTGTGGTCGGTCGGCTGGGCGGTGGTGTGCCGGACCCAGATCCGGCCGTAGCGGACGCTGCCCACGCTGCCGAGGTTCCTGGTGGACCTGATGAAGACGTGGTTGCAGTACCCCGCCGCCCCGTTGATCCGCACGGCTCGGCTGCCGCTGTGCGTGGTGGTCGTGTCGATGGTGGCGGTTCCGGCGCCGGAACAGTCCGGGCTCACGACGGCCCAGTCGCCGGACGGTGTCGAACCGGTCTGGTTCTCGAAGCCGTCGCAGAGCACCGCTCCGGCACAGCCGACCGGCGGCGGCGTGGTCGGCGGGGGCGTGGTGGGAGGCGGCGTGGTGGGCGGGGGCGTGGTGGGCGGGGGCGTGGTGGGAGGCGGCGTGGTGGGAGGCGGCGTGGTCGGCGGAGGCGTCGTGGGAGGCGGTGTCGTCGGCGGAGGCGTCGTCGGCGCGACGCCGTTGCACGGTACGCCGTTCAGGCTGAAGCCGGTCGGCGCTCCCCCGCTGGTGCCGTACGTGCCCTGCACGCCGAACTCGGTGGAGCCGCCGGCCGGGATGCTTCCGTTGTAGGACATGTTGCGGGCGGTCACCGTCGATCCGGACTGGCTGACCGTGGCGTTCCAGCCGCTCGTGACGCGCTCGTTCCCGGCGTACGTCCAGGTGACGGTCCAGGTGGAGACGGCGGTGTCGCCCGGGCTGACCTTGACGCTGGCGGTGAAACCGCCGGGCCACTGATTGGGCGTGTAGTCGACCCGGCAGCCCTGGGCGGCCGCGGCCGGAGCGACGAGCAGGGCCGTGCCGGTCGCGGTCACGGCGGCGGCCAACGCGGCGACGACCGCGAGGGTCGGGGCGGGGCGGGCGCGGAGAATGGTCATGGGAAGTCCTTCTGCCATCGAGCGGGAAATCGGCGCGGCAGCGCGCGTCCAGGGCGGACGCGGCGACACGCCGGGTACGGCGCGGCGATGCGCCACAGCGAGTGGTCGATGCGTACGACCGACGTGCCCGGCTCGAGGTAAAGCTGTCAGTCACCGCTTCGGGCCGTTGCCCGGAACGCGGTGACGCCCGCCCCCAATGTATTGACAGACCACTATCTAATCAAGCGCGCGTAAATCGGTGGCCCGACGTCACCGGCCGTGCCAGCCTGGCCGGAGAAGGACCGGACCCGTACGGCCCGGCATCACCAGCGGACAGGAGCACGGCGATGCGAGGACTCGAAACCCCGCCCATCCGGACGCGAGCTTTCGAGGACCAGAGCGCCTGTGCAGACCATCAACCTTGGCATCGTCGCCCACGTCGACGCCGGTAAGACCAGCCTGACCGAACGCCTGCTCCACGCCACCGGGGTCATCGACCGACTCGGCAGCGTCGACGCGGGCACCACCCAGACCGACACCGGAGCGATCGAGCGTCGGCGGGGCATCACGATCCGCAGCGCCGTCGCCTCGTTCACCGTGCGCGACCGCCAGGTCAACCTGCTCGACACCCCCGGGCACAGCGACTTCGTGGCCGAGGTCGAACGCGCGCTCGGGGTGCTCGACGCGGCCGTGCTGGTGCTGTCGGCCGTCGAGGGCGTCCAGCCGCACAGCCGCCGGATCATGCGCATCCTCCGGTCGCTCCGGCTGCCCACCCTGATCTTCGTCAACAAGATCGACCGGGTCGGCGCCCGCGTCGACGAGCTGGTCGCGGACACGCGCCGGCTCCTCGCGCCGACCGTCGTCCCGCTGGGCACGGTCCGCGCGCCCGGCACCCCCGAGGCCACCTACCGGCCGCGCCATCGGGGGTACGACCACCGCCTCGCCGAGCTGCTCGCCGAACACGACGACGAACTGCTGGCCGCCTTCGTCGACGACCTGCCGCCCGACGCCGACCGCATCGACGAGGCCCTGCGGGCGCAGGTCGCGGCGGGGCAGGCGTATCCGCTGCTGTTCGGCTCGGCGCTGTCCGGGGCCGGCGTGCCGGAGCTGCTGGACGCCATCGCGACCCTGCTTCCGCCCGCACCCCCGGCCGAATCCGACCCGCGAGCGCGGGTGTTCGCCATCGAGCGCGACCCCTCCGGCGAACGCGTGGCCTACCTGCGCTCGTACGGCGGGCAGTTCCGGGCGCGGGAGCGGGTCAGCGCGTACCGCCGCGAGCCGGACGGCCGGACCACCGCGACGCGCGGGCGGATCACGCGGCTCGACGTGGTCGGCGCGGCCACCGACCAGGCCGCGCTGACCGCCGGCCACATCGCCCGGGTAGGCGGCCTGACCGGGGTACGCCTCGGCGACCAGCTCGGCAGCCCGGCCGGCCTCGACGGACGGTCGTACTTCCCCGCGCCGACCCTGGAGGCGGTGGTGCGACCCCGCGACGCGTCCCGGACGCTGGCGCTGCACGCCGCGTTGCTGGACATCGCGGACACCGACCCGTTCCTGCGGACCCGGGTGGCCCCCGAGGGCGGCACGAGCGTGCTCCTCTACGGCGAGGTGCAGCGCGAGGTGCTGAGCGCCACGCTGGCCGAGACGTACGGGATCGAGGCGGAGTTCGGGGCGGGACGGCTCATGCACGTCGAGCGGCCGACCGGCACGGGCACCGCCGTGGAGATCATCGGACACGGCTTCTTCGGGACCGTCGGGTTCCGGGTCGAGCCCGGCGTCGGCGTGGACTACCGACGGGAGGTCGAGCTGGGCTCGCTGCCGCTGTCGTTCCACACGGCCATCGAGGAGGCCGCCCGCGCCGCCCTCGACCAGGGCTGTCACGGTTGGCCGGTCACCGACATCCGGATCACCCTCACCCGCAGCGGCTACTGGTCGCCGATCACGACCGCCGGGCACTTCCGGGACCTCGCGCCGTACGTCCTCATGCAGGCGCTCGCCGAGGCCGGCACCCGGGTCTTCGAGCCGTGCCGCCGGTTCGAGGCGGAGGTGCCGGTCGACCGGCTCGGCCCGGTCACGTCGTACCTGGGTCGGCTCGGCGCCCGAATCGACGGCACCGACGACGTCGCGGCCGGCTGGCGGATCAGTGGCGTGCTGCCGGCGCGGCTCGAACTCCAGGCGCAGCGGCGTCTGCCTGACCTGTCCGGTGGCGAGGGGCTGTGGTCGTCGACGCCCGGCGGCGACCGACCGGTGTCCGGCGAGCCGCCGCGCCGGGCGCGCACCGACGGCAACCCGTTCGACCGGGCGGAGTACCTGCGCTTCCTCGCCCAGCCGAAGAACCGACCCGTAGCCGTCAGGGCCGCGGACCCAGGAGGCCCCGATCGGTCATGAAGGCGCGCAACGTCTCGGCGTCCTCGGCGGACATCAGCCACCGGGGGATCACGGTCGCCGGCATCCGGCCGACGAACACGATCCAGAAATCCGGGTTGTCCCCCACCCGGGCGACCCCGTCCCAGGCGATACCGCCGGACTCCGAGCCGCTGCGCATCATGATGTTGTCGTCGGTGATCTCGTACGCGCCCTCGACGGCGTAGTCACCCGAGCGGCGGCGGGCCCGCGACCGTACCCAGGGCAGGTAGAGCATCGACAGCACACCGGCGACCACCAACGTCAGCCACAGCGGGGACGCGCGCTCACCCCAACCCAGCCCGCGCGAGAAGACCAGGCCGACCGCCCCGACCACCACCAGCACCGCGCCGATGTAGCTGAACCGACGCAGCCGGACACCGGCGAGGGTGGTCGCCACCCGAGCGGGGTAGGCGGGATCGGCGGGTACGTCGAAGCGGATGCGCACGCCAGAACGATAGTGCCTGCATCGGCCCGGGTCGCGGCGGACGCGGGGTCGCGGACGTTTCGGGGAGAGTGGCTTTCGGGTAGCGGATGGCGCATGAACCGCGATCTCCTGAAGGCCGTCCAGGTGGCGTGGGGGCTGCCGGAGTTCCGCGACGGGCTGCGACACCTCATCGACCTCGACGAGGTGTCGGTGCTGCTGGCCACGCTGGCCGTGCCGGATCACGACGGCGCGGTCGACCGCAGCCTGGTGGACCTGCTGCGGTCCGGCCTGGAGACGGTCGAGATCCGGGAGGCGGTGTTGCTGCTGCTGGAACGGGACGAGGTGCGCCGGCCTCTCGTGGCGGCGGCGGTGGAGCCGCTCGCCGACCGACCGGGCCTCGCCGCCGCCATCGCCTCGGCCGCCGAGGACCCCGTGGTACGGCGTGCGGTCCGGGCGGCGCTGGACAGCGCCAACGTGCGCGAGCTGATCTGGCAGGCGATGGAAAACCAGCTCAGCGACCACCGGTTCGGGATGATCCGCCGGGCGGCGGCGCTGTTCGTACGGCACCCGAGCGTGCGACGTCTGGCGTGGGCCGCGCGCCGGCACGGCGTGCTACGCGAACTACGGCGCGGACCGCTGATCGACCAGGGGCCCTCGGCCGGCAAGGGGCATTGACACACGCCCTTAGCGTGGCGGGGTGGCCGCGCCCCGCCCGGCACCGCCCCCGCACCTGAGCCGCCCGCTGACGTTCCTGCTCGCGCTGGCGGCCGGCGCGGCCGTCGCCAACCTGTACTGGGCGCAGCCGCTGCTCGGCGCCATCGCCGACGACCTGGACGCGTCGACGTCCACGGCCGGCTGGCTCGTCACCGCGACGCAGATCGGGTACGCCGTCGGCGTCCTGCTGCTCGTACCGCTCGGCGACGTCCTGGACCGCCGCCGCTTCGTCCCGCTGATGTTCCTGGCCTCCGCCGCCGCGCTACTGCTGTGCGCGCTGGCGCCGTCGATCGGCGTGCTCCTGGTCGCGCTCGGCGTGCTGGGCGTCACGACGATCTCCGGGCAGATCCTCACGCCGCTCGCCGGGGACCTGGCCGGCGACGCCGACCGTGGTCGGATCGTCGGTGTCGTCGGGTCGGGGACCCTCACGGGCATCCTGGCCTCCCGCACGATCAGCGGACTCGTCGCCGGCGCCGCCGGTTGGCGTGCGATGTACGCCCTCGCCGCGGTCGTCGCCGCCCTGCTCGCGGTCCTGCTCCACCGCGCGACGCCGCCGCTGCCACCACGGGCGCGCATCCCGTACCCACGGCTCCTGTTCTCGGTCGCCGCGATGGTCCGGCGGGAGCGGGCGGTCCGGTGGACGCTGGTCCTGGCCGCCACCGGCTTCGCCGCCTTCTCGCTCTTCTGGACGGCGCTGACGTTCCTGCTCAGCGGTCCACCGTTCCACTATCCGCCGGCGGTGATCGGGATGTTCGGGCTGGTCGGACTCGCCGGTGTCCTCTCCGGCCTGCGCGGTGGTCGCCTGCACGACCGCGGCTGGTCACTACCGGCCACCGGGGCGGCCTGGGCCCTGGCCCTGGGGGCGTTCGTCGTCGCGGCGTTCGGCGGCCGGTCCCTCGTGCTTCTCATCACCGTGGCCGTCGTGGTCGACGTCGCCTTCCAGACGCAGGCCCTGCTCAACCGCGCACGGTTGTTCGCCCTCGCCCACGAGGCGCGCAGCCGGCTCAACACGGCTCTGGCGACCAGCAACTTCATCGGCGCCGCCACCGGTTCCGCCGCCGCGAGCACGCTCTGGTCCGCGGGCGGCTGGTCAGCGGTCGCGATCGCGGGAGCGGGCCTGGGCTGTCTGGCGCTCACCGTGTGGGCGCTGGGACGCCGTGGCCCACTGGTCGTCGACCGTGCCGAACCGGATCCCGTCGCCTGAGGACGAGCGGGTCAGCGCGCCTGCGTCTGGTCGACGATCGGGAAGGCCCGCCGTACGGCCGCCAGGAACTCGTCCCGGCGGGAAGCGTAGGTGCCGACCGCCGCCCACAGCGCCTCCAGCGCAGCCTGCAACGGATCCGACTCCCCGGCGGCCACGAGGGCCGGCAGGGCCATCGCGACCGGGTCCACCGGACCGTCGAGCGCCGCGCGCAGCAGGTCGGTCGGCGCAGCCTTCCTGCGGCGCAGCGAGGCGACGGCGATCGTGACGGTCGCCCTGCCCTGAATGCGTGTCCTGAGCGCCGTCGTGTCGATGAAATCGGCGGGCAGCGGTCCACCCCGTTCCAGCGCCGTCCACGCGGGCCTCATCCAGTCGAGATCCGCGATGCCGGCGAGGGCGCACGCCTGCCGCGCCGCCCAGACCGCGATCTCGCGTTGGGTGACGGCGTCGGCATCGGCCACCCCGTCGACCAGGTCCCGGTCCAGCAACAGCATGCCGTGGATGTTGCCGCGTACCTCTCGGAGTCGCTCGCTCGGCAGGCGCCCGTTCCAGCGCCGCAACTCTTCGCGCCGCCGGTACTCCTCGTTGCGGCGATCCTCCTCCGCCCGCCTGCGCACCTCGGCCTCGACCCGTTCCCACAGCGTGAGGGGGGCCGGCAGTCCACGAGCCCAACCGTGCCAGTACGCCGCGTTGCCGCTGCTCTGGCGCAGCACCGCGTCGACACGGACAGTGCCGTCACCCGGGTCGCCGCCCGCGCTGGCCTCCGGCCAGAAGCAGAGCAGGTAGCGGTCCGGTCGTCGGTCCAGGTAGGTGTGGTCGTCCTCGTCGATCTCGTCGGGGTCGAGACCGCCGAACGGATCGCTCCCCTCGTCCATCCCCGCCGCGCAGTACCGCACGCGGTAGACCGGCAGCCGGCCGCCGTCACCCTCCTCCGAGGTCAGCGGCAGGTGAGCCAGCGCCCCATCGCCCCACGGGACCAGGTCGACCACCGGGGCCCTCGGCTGGAGCGACACCTCCACCACGTCCTCCCACTCGGCGGCCGCGGTCGGCGGCTCGGTGTCGTGCAGCTCGATCCGGAACCGGACCCGTCCGGAGTGGGTGCCGGTCATCAGGAACAGCGCACCCGGGTGACCGGCCCCGCACAGGCCATTCGTCTGCCCGGCGAACGCCCTCTCCATGTCGGGCAGATCTCGGCTCGTCACGTAGATCTGCCCGTAGTCGACCGGGGCCGGGCCGTCGAAGAGAACGCGCATCGAGCGATCCTGTCATCGACCGATCGCCATCCACTGTCCCGCGACGAGGCGGGCGACCACCTCGTCAGCGAGAAACATCGATGCCTTGACACTCCACATGCGATCGCTAACACTTGGCTGCAACACGCGCTTAACACACAGAACACACGCTGTCCGCATCAGGGTGAGGTGCCGGGTCCACCTGTGCGGCAGGCCAGTCACGCCGCGATTCGACCATTCATGTCCGCGGTTCGTGTTAGCGCTAACACACTCACCGCCTCGGAGGCATCATGGTCACACCACCCGCTGACCGCGCACTCGATTCGACGCGCGATCCTCGCCTGTTACGACGGACGCTCGTCGCCCTGGTGGCGGTGTTGACGGCGATGGTCGGCGGCGTCGCGGTCCGACCTGGTCCGGCCGCTGCCGCCACCAGTCAGTTCCGGGGCATGAACTGGGCCGTGCTGGGCGACAACTTCAGCACCGGCCCTCTCGTCGTACAGGGCCTGAGCATGTCCGACAGCAACGCCACCGTGCGGGCCAAGGCCAACGCCCTCTACGACGACCTGGCGTCCACGCTGGGTGTCAACACCGTCCGGCTGCCCATCAACACCCACACCGTCGGGACGGCCTGGTGGGAGGCGTATCGCGGCGCCATCGACGCCGCCACCGCCCGTGGGTTCAAGGTGATCCTCGCGTACTGGGAGGACGGCGCCGCCTCCGGCGGCAGGATCACGAACCTCGCCGCGTGGAACGCGATGTGGTCCACGGTGACCAACACGTACGGCTCGAACACCAACGTCTACTTCGAGCCGATGAACGAGCCGCACGGCTACAGCTCGGCGGAGTGGCGCACCGTCGCGGCCAACTGGCTCACCTACCACTACTCGGCCCCGCCCGGCCGGGTGCTCATCGGTGGCACCGGCTTCAGCCAGGACCTGCGCGACATCTGCAACGACAGCCGCTTCAACGCCACGCTGCTCTCCTTCCACTACTACGCCTTCTTCTACGGCGCGATGACCTACGACGCCTTCCGCGGCCACATCCAGACGCGCCTGGGCAACTGCGCCTCCCGGGCGGTCGCCACCGAGTTCGGCGCGCCCATGAACGACGGCCGCAACTACGCCGACCCGAACAGCACCGACAACTTCGTGCGCTACATCCGCGCCATGGCCCAGGTCATGCGCGACAACCAGATGGGCGGCACCTACTGGCCCGCCCTCGGAGGCAAACCCGGCAGCATCGGCTACGACTGGTACTCGATGTACGCGCTCAGCGGCGGCGGCACCGACCTCAACCTCACCGTCCGCAACACCTCCGGCGCGGACCGGATCCGCTACGGCTGGGGCGACACCGTCGGCGGCGGCGATCCCACGACGCCTCCCCCGACCACCGGAACCTTCTACCGGATCGACGTGCGGCACAGCGGCAAGGCCATGGACGTCCAGTCACCGAACACCAACAACGGCGCACGCGTCGGCCAGTACACGTACGGTGGCAACGCCTGGCAGCAGTGGCAGTTCCAGGACGCCGGCAGCGGCTACTGGCGGATCATCAGCCGCAACAGCGGGAAGTGCCTCGACGTGACGAGCGCCTCGACCGCCGACGGCGCCGAGCTGATCCAGTACACCTGCGGCAGCGGCACCAACCAGCAGTTCCAGATGGTCACCAACGGCGGCTACTTCCAACTCCGCGCCCGACACAGCGGCAAGTGCGTGGACGTGCCCGCCGCGTCGACCGCGGACGGGGTGGTCCTCAAGCAGTACACCTGCAACAGCGGGGCCAACCAGCAGTGGTCGCGGACGGCCGTCTGACGACCGGCACGCCAGCGCCCCCGCTCACCGTCGTAACGGTGCGCGGGGGCGCGTCGTCCGCACCGCGAAGATCAGGGCGTCCAGCGTACGTTCGGGTTGACCCGCCCGGACCAGTCGAAGACGGCCATGTTGTCCCACTGGTTTCCGGTGCCGTTGATGTTGGCCGGGTCCCAGCCGTTGCCGTTGACGGCGTACCAGGTCGGCTCCCAGTAGAAGACACCGATGGCCCCGGCGTTGCGGGCGGTGTTCTGCACCCAGTCGAACTCCTGAGCCTGACCCGACCAGGTCGCGCTGATGCCGTCGCACGTCGCGTCGCCGATGGCGTTCGGCTCGTTGTCCGCGTTGTTCCGGGTGAAGGGGTACGCGGTCTCCGCGATCACCACCGGCCTGCCGTAGCGACCGCGCAGGTCGACGATGTTGTTGTACAGGTTCGCGAGGCTGCCGTGCCACATGCAGTAGTAGGACAGGGCCGTGATGTCCCACTGCACGCCCTGGGCACGGATGCCGTCGTAGAACCAGCGGGCGTTGGCGTTGCTGTCGGCGTTGGCGGTGTGGATCATCACCGGGATGCCGCCGCCGCACGCCTTGGTCGCGTTGTAACCCTGCTTCAGCAGGCCGGCCAGCGGGCCGAAGTCGTTGTTGACGACCTTGCCCTCGTTCCACAGCATCCCGACGTTGATCTCGTTGCCGATCTGCACGCTGTCCGGCAGGGTGCCCTGCCCCCGCAGGCCGACGCAGACGTCGTAGGTGAAGTTGTACACGTCGGCGCCCAGTTGGCTCAGGGTGTGGCCGGCCCACGCGGCCGGCTTGTACTGCTTGCCGGGGTCGGCCCAGGTGTCCGAGTAGTGGAAGTCGATGAGTACCTTGAGGCCCTTCGCCTTCGCCGCCCTGGCCTGGGCCAACACCTTGCTCTTGTTGTTGTAGCCGCTGGTCGGGTTGTTCCAGACGCGCAGTCGGACGTAGTTCACGCCGACGGACCGCAGGATGTCCAGTGGGTCACGGGCGACACCGCCGGCGTCGTAGTACCGCGCGCCCAGGTCGAGGCTGCGCTGCAACGAGGAGACGTCGGCGCCCCGCATGCTGAGCGTGTTCGCGGCGGAGGCGGACGCGGTCAGGCCACCGAGCGTGGTGGAGACGACGAGGACGCCGGCCAGGACAGCCCCGGCCAGGGTCCTACGGCGACGGTGGGATGTGCTCACGGGACTCCTTGGGAAGGGGGGCGGGCTCAACCCACCGCGCACGGGGCGCCGTTCAGCGTGAAGCCGAGCGGCGGCGCGTCGCTGGCGCTCCACCGCCCCTGGATGCCGAAGGTCGTCGAGCCGTTCGGCGCCAGGACGCGGTTCCAGTCGACGTTACGGGCGGTCACGGTGGAGCCGGTCTGACCGACTGTGGCGTTCCACGCCGAAGTCACCTGCTGGTCCCCATTGAAGGAGAAGGTGACGATCCAACCGTCAACCGGTGCCGCACCGAGATTCTGGACGGTCACGGACGCCACGAAGCCGGTCTGCCACTCCGACTGATTCCGGTAGGTCACCCGGCACGTCGAGGGCGGCGGGGGCGACGGCGTGGACGTCGTGGGCAGGGTGACCGTGTTGGACGCGATCGACACGTTGCCCGCCGCGTCCCGGGCCCGCACGTAGTAGAGGTTCCGCAGCGGCGTGGACGCGGGCAGCGGCGTCGTGTACGTCGTTCCCGGCACGGTGGCGATCAGCGTCGAGCTGAACCAGCCGTCGAAGCGGTAGACGTTGTACCCGAGCACGCCGACGTTGTCGGTCGACGGCGACCAGGACAGCGTGCCGTTCGAGGCGGTCACCTCGGTGACCGTCAGGTTCTGCGGGGCGCTCGGCGGGGTGGTGTCCCCGCCGGTGTCCGTCACCGGCGTGACCACGGTCAGCGTGTCCGTGGAGGCCGACCGGTGCCCGAGGGTGTCCCGGGCGGCTACCCGGAACGAGTACTGCCTGCCCGGCCCGATGTACGAGGTGATCGTGGTGCTGGTGACGGCCCCGACGCTGGCGCTGTAGATGACGTCGTCGAACGCCTGGTAGTAGGTGATGTCGTACCCGACGACGGCGCAGCAGCCCGGCTTGGCGGCCGTCCAGGTGAGGGTGACCGATCCGGTGCGTACCTCGCTGGCGGTCAGGTTGGTGGGCGGGCTCGGCGGGAAGGGCGAGGTGCCCGGCGTGCCGGGCGGGGTGGTGGGCGGCGGCGCGGTCCCGGTCGGTTCGGCGGCGGGCATCGCGCCGCCGCGCGGCGCCGGGGCGACCCCGGGGTACGCGGCGGGAGCGGCGGTGCCGGCGTCGGCCGCCGGCGCGATGCCCGCGACGGTCACGATCACCGCCGTCGAGAGCATGGCGGCGACCAGCAGACCCGGACCCAGACGGCGGAACAGCGAGGACGACGAGACGCCTGTCATACGTCGACGATGCGGCCGTTATATTGATGATCGCCAACGTATCTCATTACTCGGTCGCCCCTCCTTCGGCGTGTCACCCCGTGAACGCACTGGTGGATCGACGATTCACTGGGAGCGATACCAGCCGGGGCGGAATTCCGTCCGCCCGATCGCTACACTCCCCCCAACGCCGGCACCGTCCACAGTCCTCAGCCTGCGCTGATTCGAATCGAATGGAGACGCCTGTGACCCGCGACAAGGCGGCACCCCCGGGCATCGACCCCCGCATTCCCAGCGTGGCCCGGGTCTACGACTTCTTTCTGGGCGGCAAGGACAACTTCGAGTCGGACCGGCAGGTCGCCGAGCACGCCCTGCGGATCACCCCGGACGGGCCGGCAGCCGGCCAGGCGAACCGGGCCTTCCTGCGCCGGGTGATCCGCTTCCTGGTCTCCGAGGCGGGCATCGACCAGTTCCTCGACATCGGATCGGGGCTGCCCACCCAGGGCAACGTGCACGAGGTCGCCACCGAGCAGAACCCGAAGGCTCAGGTGGTCTACGTCGACAACGACCCGATCGTCCTCACGCACGGCCGGGCACTGCTCGCCGCGGACGGCACCGCGACGGTGATCCAGGCGGACATCCGGACGCCGCAGGAGATCCTGCACCACCCGGACGTGCGGCGGTTCCTCGACTTCGATCGACCGGTCGGGCTGCTCCTCTTCGCGATCCTGCACCACCTGGGCGACGACGAGGATCCGCGCGCGGTGGCGGCGGAGCTGATCGACGCACTGCCCTCGGGCAGCTACGTGGCGATCTCACACTTCCGCGACCCCGGCGAGCGGGACCCGGAGGGCTCCCGCAAGGCACGCGAGGTCGAGCGGGTCTTCAACGAGTCGCTTGGCACCGGGCGCTGGCGTACGGACGAGGAGATCCTCTCGTTCGTCGACGGGCTGGAGGTGCTGGAGCCGGGGCTGGTGCCGCTGGCCGAGTGGCGGCCGGAGCCGGGCGCGTCCGCTCCGCAGCAGACCGACACCTATCACACCTTCGTCGGGCTGCTCGCCCGCAAACCATAGGCTCCACCCCCGATGCGGTCCGTCGACGAGAGCGCTCGTCGACGGATCCGCCGTGTCGCGCCAGACCGAGCCCTACTGATCCCGGAGACGACTCACCCTCAGTTATTGACGACGCAAATTTCCACCGGTAGCTTAGATTTGCATTGATAGTCGTCTATCAAAGTGGACGGGCGTGCACTGGAAGTCGATCGCCGTTACCGCGTCCGTCGCGGGCGTCCTGGCCACCGCCCCCGGCGACGGGAACTTCTACGTCCCCATGTTCGTGACGAAGGTGACGTGGCAGACGCGCACCTGCTGAGACGCCCCCTGTGCGGAGGCTCCGTCCGACACCAACGCACCTCGCCGGGCGGGACGGACACCTCCACGCGCGGTCGAAGCCTCGGCGTTTGCGACGTCGCCGGTGCCCGCCTGGGGAAGAGTGTCGGGTGAGGCAGCCCTGTGCGCCGACGAATCCGCGTATCGCGTAGGAGACTCCGATGACCGACGGAACCCAGGGCGGTCCCGCCCGCAACGTCGTCCTGGTGCACGGCGCGTACGCCGACGGCTCCTCCTGGTCCGACGTCATCCCGCTCCTCCAACGGGCCGGCCTGACCGTGACCGCCGTGCAGAACCCGCTGACCTCCCTGTCCGACGACGTCGCCGCCACCCGCCGCGCCCTCGACCGCCAGGACGGGGCGACGGTGCTCGTCGGCCACTCCTGGGCCGGTACGGTCATCACCGAGGCCGGGGACCATCCGTCGGTCACCGCCCTGGTGTACGTGGCGGCCCGCGCGCCGGACGCCGCCGAGGACTTCACCGCGCTCGCCGCCAAATTCCCCACGCCGCCGGCGAACGCGGGCCTGGTCCACAACGACGGGTACGCGCAGCTCAGCGAGAGCGCCTTCCTCGAAGACTTCGCCGGCGGCGTCGACGAGGCCCGTGCGCTCGCCCTCTACGCCGTCCAGGGTCCGATCGCCGGCGACCTGTTTAAGGCCCGTACGACAACGGCGGCCTGGCGGGACAAACCCTGCTACTACTCCATCTCGCGCCAGGACCGTACGACCGCACCCGAGCTCGAGCGGTTCCTGGCCGAGCGGATGAACGCGACGACGATCGAGGTCGACTCGTCGCACCTCGCCATGGTCACCCACCCGGAGGCGATAGCCGACCTCATCATCATGGCGGCCCACGACACCGCCCGGTGACGGTTGACAGGTTATCTGTAAACAACCCTTGATATTAAACGTCACGAACGTCAATATGTGGAGGTCGCGGGTCGCCGAAGCCTGGGGAGTGAGCCATGAGAAGCCGTCGCATCGTCGCAGCGCTGGCCGGGGCGGCGATGTCCGTCACGGCCGCCGTCGCCTTCGTCCCCAGCAGCATGGCCGCGGTCTCCTCGGCCAACGCCGTCGCGCTGGTCGCCTGCACCGCACCCGCCTGGGCTGAGGGCACCACCTACCAGGTGGGCGCACAGGTCACCTACGGAGGTCGGCTCTACCAGGCTCTGGTCACCCACACCGCGTACGTCGGCGCCGGCTGGAACCCCGCTTCGACCCCGTCGCTCTGGCGTGACCTGGGGGCCTGCTCGGGAAGCACTCCCCCACCCACCACGCCACCGCCGACGACCGCGCCGCCCACCACGCCGCCCCCGACCACCGCTCCCCCGACGACGGCTCCCCCCACCACGCCGCCGCCGACCGGCGGAACCTGCGCGGTGAAGTCCCGGCCGACCGGCAAGGTGTTGCAGGGCTACTGGGAGAACTGGGACGGCGCGTCCAACGGCGTACACCCCGGGCTCGGCTGGATCCCGATCACCGACAGCCGGCTCCCACAGCACGGCTACAACGTGATCAACGCAGCGTTCCCGGTGATCCGCGCGGACGGCACGGTCCTCTGGGAGAACGGCATGGACGCCGGCGTGAAGGTGGCGACCCCCGCCGAGATGTGCCAGGCCAAGGCGGCCGGCGCCACGATCCTGATGTCGATCGGCGGCGCCGCCGCGGGCATCGACCTGAGCTCCACGGCGGTCGCCGACCGGTTCATCGCGACGATCGTGCCGATCCTGACGACGTACCACTTCGACGGCATCGACATCGACATCGAGACCGGCCTCAGCGGCAGCGGCAACATCAACACCCTGTCGACGTCGCAGGCCAACCTGATCCGGATCATCGACGGCGTGCTGGCCCGGATGCCGTCGAACTTCGGCCTGACCATGGCGCCGGAGACCGCGTACGTCACCGGCGGCAGCGTGGTCTACGGCTCGATCTGGGGCTCGTACCTGCCGATCATCAAGAAGTACGTCGACAACGGCCGGCTGTGGTGGCTCAACATGCAGTACTACAACGGCTCGATGTACGGCTGCAACGGCGACTCCTACGCGGCCGGCACGGTGCAGGGCTTCACCGTCCAGACGCAGTGCCTCAACAACGGCCTGACCATCCAGGGCACCACGATCCGCGTCCCCTACGACAAGCAGGTTCCCGGCCTGCCCGCCCAACCCGGCGCCGGTGGCGGCTACCTGACCCCGTCGCTGGTCAACCAGGCCTACAACACCGTCCCGAACATCAAGGGCCTGATGACCTGGTCGATCAACTGGGACGGCTCCCGCGGCTGGACCTTCGGCGACAACGTGAAGGCTCGCCAGGGCCGCTGACCCGACGCACCGACGATCACCGGCCCGGGCCGTCCCCGGGCCGGTGATTATGTCAGGGGCGGCCCTACTGTCGGGTGGCCAGCTCGGAGCGGGCGAGTTCCAGCAATCGCCCCAGCCAGTTGGCGCCGCTCGAGCTCCAGAACTTCGAAGCCCAGTCGTTGTAGAGCAGCCGGGCGTCACCGGTACCCAGCAACGTCGCCGCCATCGCCGGGTGGCGCTCGAACTTGTCCCGCAGCAGCGCGGCCATCGCGCCCAGCCGGGCCGCCGGCCAGCCCGGCCGCCGGGGTGCATCCTCCCCGAGTGTCCGGGCGTCGAGACCACGGCTCGCGGCGGCGATGCGATCGTGCCAATCGGCGTCATCGGTGGACAGCGCCCAGTAGGCGTGCATGACGCTCGCATATTCCCGGCCGCCGTGAGTCACCGCCGCCGGATAGTCGATCTGCAGGACCTCCAAGCCCGCCGGGTCCGGCCAGCCGTTCGGGTAGACGTGCCCGCCGACGACCAGCGGGACGGTAGTCTCCGGCCCGTCCGCCACCCGCTGCGCCTGGACTCGGGCGACACCGGCCTCACTGCGGCGGAAATAGTCGAGCGCCCGCTCCCGGGCTTCCGGGGTCACCGTGAGCGGGTGGTCCGGGTGTCGGGCCGGGATCGTCTCGCCCACCTCGGCGAGCAGGATCCTTACCGGAACGTCGTTCTGGTCCATGTCGCCGAGCATGTAGATTCGGCGGTGCTCCGGCACCGCGTGATACAACTCGCGGACGATTTCCAGGTTGGCCCCGGTCGGATTCGCGGCATAAGCCAGAAGCGCGTTCCAGCAGCGCCGGGAGGAATCCGGCCGACCGTTGAGATCGTCCACCTCGTCGGCGAGCTCGCCGATCACTAGTTCCGGAGTCAGCCACGACTCCAGCGCCGGCACGGTCCCGCATGCCGTGCCGGTGATGATCAACGATGCGCCCTCGGGCGGTGTCAATGTCAGCGTGCCGTCGTCGAACGCGGCGCGGAGGCCGTCGAGATCAGTCGATCCGAATCGCCAGAGGACGACGCCGTCCGCGAAGACGCCGAGTGTGCTGAGAGTGTAATGATCACCCTTGTTGACAAAGACGAGGCGTTGCCGCCCCTCGATGACGTCGTCGCCGACCATCCGCGACGTTGAGGTGCTGTCCGGCATGTGGGCGAGCCTAACGGCACGTGCTGCCGGATCCGGCTTGCCCGGCGCGCATCTCCGTCAGAGCACCTACCGGCGTTGCTCGGCGAACTGGGACGGGTCGAAGGGGTCGACCTTCGGCGACAACGTGAAGCGTCTCCAGGGTCGCTGAGGCGCCCGCGCCGGCCCGCCCCGAGCCTGCGGCAGGACAGGTTCAGGGCGGGCCGTTCGCGGCCTGGGCCCGGGTGCGTCTGATGCTGTCGATCTCACCGTTGATCGGCAGCCAGTAGAAGGGAATGAACGCCGCGACCGCGATCAGGCCGGCGATCGGGTGGACGACACAGAGCGCGGTTCCTACGGCGATCCAGATGGGGGCCACCCGGAAACGCTTGCTGATCGCTCGGGCGGTGGCCTCGTCGGTGGTGGACGTCAACAGGCGGTGACCGCTCCTCGCGTACTCCCAGATGACGTTGAAGAGGATGGCGGCGGCCCCGTAGACGATGCCGTAGAAGACCAACGCGGCCCGCTTGCCGGGCCCCTCCTCGAAGGCGCGGGCCAGCACCGACGAGACGAACGGCAGGAACGCGATCACCATCAGGAGCAGGGTGTTGAGCAGTAGCAGCAGGCGGTCGGCGGAGCGGATGTGATCGAACATGACGTGGTGGTTCACCCAGATCTGACCGAGCAGCAGAAAGGTGACGCCGTAGGCCAGGTAGGACGGCCACAGGTCGAGCAGCCCGCGCATGAGGTGTTCGGTGTCCTCGGGCGGCCGGATCTCCAGCACGAGAAGGGTGATGGCGATCGCCGTGACAGCGTCGCTGAAGGTGACCACCCGGCTCGGGTCGCGTTCCGCCCCCAACGGCCTTCGGGATCTGGTCGCCCCGTTCGAGGTGGCGCCGCGGGACGCCCGGATCCTACGCATCAGCCTCCCTCACCCGTACCCGGCCGCCGCCGGAGCGCTGCCGGGAATCCCCGCCGCGCAAGGAGCTAAACCGGCACCCGCGCCCTCGCCTGGTCGGCGCGAACGCCTACCGAGCCCGCAACCTGGCGCGGACGGCGTCGGCGTCCGGGTGGTCCAGGGCTGTGAAGATCTCCAGTGCCCGCTGCCAGTCGGCTCGGGCCGAGGCGGGGTCGCCGAGTGCGAGGCGCGTGTCGCCCAGCCGACTGAGGGTGTCCGCCTCGCCCCAGAGGTCGCCGAGATCCCGGGTCAGGCCGAGCGTGCGCTCGTAACACTCCACGGCCCGGCCGTACTGGCCGAGGTGGTGGTGTGCGTACCCGAGGCTGTCCCAGGTCGCGGCCTCGCCCGCCCGGTCGTCGAGCTGCTGGAGCAGGTCGAGCGCCTCCTCGCAGTAGGCCAGGGCCGCGAGGTGTTCGCCGAGCTGGGCGTGGCACCAGCCGACGGCGTTGAGCGCGTCGGCCTGGGCCCGACGGTGGCCGGCGGCCCGGGCGAGGTCGAGGGTCCGCTTCGAGTGCTCGAGGGCCCTGCGGTGCTCGCCCTGACGGTCCCAGAGCGAGGCGAGGTTCTGGTGCGTACGCGCCTCGCCCTCGGTGTCACCGCTGGCGACGTACAGGTCGAGGGCGCGTTCGAGGTGGCTGTGGGCGTCGGCGTACCGGTTGACCACGGTGTGGGCGCCGGCGAGAAAGCGGTGCGCGACCGCCTGGGCGACCGGGTCGCCGAGACGTTCGGCGGCGAGCAGGGCCGCCCGGCAGGTCTCGACCCGGTCGTGCCAGTGCCCCTGCCGGTCCAGGAACGTGTCGAGGGCCCGCCCCAACCGCCAGGTGTGTGCGTCGTGACCGGCGCTCGCGGCCAGGCGGAGCACGGCGAGCAGCACGGGATGTTCGGCGGTCAACCACTGCAACGCCTCCGCGTGGGAAGTGGGCCGTTCCGGGAGCACACCGGCCGCCGCCGGGGCCATGAGGTGGTCGACCGGGTCGCTGTGCGGGCGCAGCAGGGTGTCGGCGGCGTGGGTGGTGTGGGTGTAGTGGTCGAGGAGCCGGATCGTGGCGGACCTGCGGTCGGGCGTCGGGTCGGTGCCGTCGCTGAGTTCGGCCGCGTACGCGCGCAGGAGGTCGTGCGCGGTGAACCGGCCGGGCCGGTACTCGGCCAGCAGGTTCGCGCGGGTCAGTTCGGTCAGCAGCCGGCGGGTGTCGTCCACCGGCCGACCGGCCAGGCTCGCCGCGGCGGCCACCGTGATGTCCGGGCCGGGGTGCAGGCCCACCAGCCGGAACAGCCCGGCGGCCGGCACGCTGAGCGCCGTGTACGACCAGGAGAACACCGTCCGCACCTCGCCGACCGCGTCGCCCGCGTCGAGTACGCCGAAGCGCTGACCGGCCGTGCCCAACTCGGCCGCGAGGGTGGCCAGCGGAAAGCCGGACTGCTGGGCCCGGGCGGCGGCGATGCTCAACGCCAGCGGCAGCCGGACGCACGCGGTGATGATCGCCTCGGCGGCCTTCGGCTCCGCGGCCACCCGTTCGACACCGAGCCGATTGGTGAGCAGGTGGGCGGACGCGTCGCGGCTGAGCAGGCCGAGCGGGAGCGGGTGCGCGCCGTCCAGGCTGACCAGCGAGGTGAGCTGGCTGCGGCTGGTCACCAGCACCATCGTGGTGGGCGTGCCGGGCAGCAGCGGGCGGACCTGTTCGGCGTCCCGGGCGTTGTCCAGCACGATGAGGATCCGTTTGCCGGCCAGCGCGCTGCGGTACAGGGCGGCCTGGGCGTCGAGGTCGGCGGGCACCCGGGTGGCCGGAACGCCGAGCGCGTCCAGGAAGCCGTGCAGCGCCTTCGCCGCGCTCACCGCCTGCCCGCGCGGGTCGAAGCCGCGCAGGTTGACGTAGAGCTGCCCGTCGTCGAAGCGATCGGCGACGCGATGCGCAAAGTGCACGGCCAGGGCCGTCTTGCCCACCCCCGCGGTTCCCGAGATCGCGGCCACCACGACGGAGGTGGGCGCGGCAACGAGCTTGTCGAGAAGGGTCACCTCGTCGTCGCGGCCGGCGAGGCTGGCCACGTCTGCGGGCAGTTGCCGGGGTACCAGCCGGCCGGGCGTACGCGGCGCGCGACGACGGCTCTCCTCGATGCGGTCCCGGGCGGTGGCCAGCGCCCCCTGCTCGGCCGGCGTGGCGCCGAGGAGCCGGACCAGGGCGTCGAGCCGGTCGGTGGGTGGCAGCGTCTTCCCGGTGAGGTACTCCGCGATCGCGGTGTGCGACCAGCCGGTGCGGGCGGCCAGCTCTCGATAGGTCAGCTCGCCGTCACCCTGTTGGCGTGCGTGCCTGCGGCGCAACGCCCGCAACAGGCCGGCGAGGTCGTCGGACGTCTGCGCCCCCGCGGCATCCAGTGCCCTGCCCCCAACAGTCGACAATAGACGTTCGTCATTGTACGGCGGTGTACGGAATTCCGGCCAGAGCCCGATCGGATCCGCGATCCTGCTCGTGCGCAGAGCACAGCGCACCGATCCGATCGATGGAGGGCATGTGTCCGTACATCTCAAGTCTCTGGTTCTGGCCCTGACCCTGCTCGCGGCGACGCTCGCCGTTCCGGCGGCGGCCGCGTCGGCGGCGACCTCCGACACGGCCATCTGCACGACGAAGACGGCCTGCGCCGACGGCGATCTCGCCGTGGCGTCGACGCACCGGGCGGCCCGCGCCATCGGCGGCGTCGGCACCAACGTCATCCCGGTTCCCCCGCCGGCGGGCTTCCCGGCGGGCACCCCCTGCTATCGGGAGGAGGTCTCCGAGCAGGTCTACGAGACCGCCACCTACACCACCATCTACGAGCTGTACTTCCAGGCGAGCGTCTGCCTGTTCGCCAAGGAGATCGTGCTGTACGGCCTGGACACGTCCCTCTCCTTTCCCAACGACGTACAGGACCCGCGACTGACCTCGATGCAGTTCGTCGTGCGGGACCAGATCGTGACCTACAGCCCGACCGAGAAGGACGGGTACTCCGAGCTGTGGGTGACCTTCTGCACCGATCCCGCGCAGCCCACCACCTGTCAGCGCTACCTGCACCGGCTGGGCCTGATCTTCAATCCCGCCTGGGTCTACCCGTTCTCGGTGTTCCAGCGCCTGAGCTGACCCCCTGCCGTGATCAGGGCGCCGTTCGGGTCACTCCGGCCTGCGGCGCCCTGGCCGCGCGTCCGCACCGGTTGCCGATGGATTTCCACGCCGTTACGGTGGTGTGCCATCGACGTTTGTCTACAAACGGGGGGCCGTATGTCCACGCCTGTCACTCGCCGTACCGTGCTGGCCGGTGGGGCCGGCGCCGCTCTCGGTCTCACCCTGCCGGGCGCTGCCCAGGCCGACGACCGCCCCCACGAGGCCGGCGTGACTTTCACCCTCGACGCGCGGACGCTCGACGGTGGCGAGCAGGTCACCTCGGTCACCCTCGACACCCGTCGCCTCGGCCCGATCGACCCGGCGGGGCTCACCCCGGACACGTTCACCGTGCACGCCAAGGCCACCAGCCCGCTCCCGATCGCTCCCGGCGATCTGATCTTCAGCGAGTACGACCTGGACCGCACGGTAACCGCGGCCCGGCTCGACCGGCACGGAAACATCGTGCTGGAGCTGAGCCACGCCGAGGGTCAACCCGGCGGCGGCACCCTCGGCTACATCCTGAGCAAGGGCCGCAACGTCCGGCTGGACCTCGTCTACACCATCACGCAGAACACGCCGCTCGCGCGCCGCCACGGCTCCCCGCTCGCCATCACGCGCTTCGTGCAGGGACGACTGTCGAACCCCGAGGTGGACTCCTTCACCCACCACGTATCGGGGTCGGGCCTCAAGTACCGGCTGTACTCCCCCCAGCGGCCGCGCCCGCACGGCCGACGGCCCCTGATCCTCTGGCTGCACGGCGCCGGCGAGGGCGCCTCCCTCCCCGACGGCTACTACGACAACGAGACCACGCTGCGCGCCAACCGCGGCGCGCTGGGTTTCGCCACCCCGGAGGCCCAACGGATCTTCTCCGGCGCGTACGTCGTGGCCCCGCAGAGCACCTCCTACTGGATGGAGGACGGCCCCCGGTTCGCACCGCTGATCCGCGAGATCGTCCAGGATCTCGTCCGTCGCGAGCGCGTCGACCCCGACCGGATCTACGTGGTCGGTTGCAGCAACGGCGGCTACATGTCCCTGGAGATGACCGTCACGTATCCCGACCTGTTCGCCGCGTCGGTGCCGATCTGCGGCGTCGTCGAGCCGCTCGGCGGGGAGGGCCCGCCGCTGGTCACGGACACGGAGCTGGCGGCGATCCGGACGCCGACCTGGCTGGTCACCTCGCTCGACGACGACACCGTGCCGCCGGAGACCAACACGATCCACGCGCACAACCTCATCCGAGGATCGCTGGTCACCCTGTACGACCACGTTGTCTGGAACGGCTATCAGTTCCCCGGTCACTGGTCCTGGATCTACGTGGCCCGCAACGACCCCAACCAGCACGGCACCCACATCTGGCAGTGGATGGCCCGCCGTCGTCGGTGATCTACCTGCGAAGGTCAGCCCACCTGAACACCTGCGCGGTACACGGCGAGTGGGTGGCGTAGCACCCCGATGTCGCTCGTCGGGTCACCGTCGACGATCAACAGGTCGGCCTCGAATCCGGGCCGGACACGGCCCTTGGCGCCGCCCACGCCACACACCTCCGCGCCGACCGCGGTGGCCCCGGCGAGGGCGGCGGTGGCGGGAATGCCGCAGGCCACGTACTCGACGAGTGTCTCCGGCAGGATCCCGTGCGGTTTCGCGGGGCCGAGGCCCGCGTCCGAACCGGCCACCAGACGGACCCCGGCCCGATAGAGGGTGGTGGCGCCGGCACGTAGCGCGGCGGCACTGAGCCCGGCCCGCTCCGCCATCGCCACCACCTCCGGCGGCGTGACCACGGCCGGATCCGTGCCGAGCGTGGCGCAGACCGCTGGTCCGGACGCGGCCAGGCGGTCCGCGAGTTCGTCGGGGACGCGGGCCCCGGCCGCGGTCACGCAGGTGCAGTGCTCGATGCCGTCCACACCGACGCGCAGCGCCTGCTCGACCGCGAGCAGGGCGTGCGCGTGCGCGGTCACCGGCAGATCCAGGTCGTGCGCCTGGGCGACGGCGGCGGTCATCTCCTGATCGCTGAACTGCAACCCACTGGTGTCCGTGCCAGGGGTGAAGACCCCGCCGCTGGCCATTATCTTGATCAGGTCCGCGCCGGCCGCCGCCCGCAGCCGCACGGCCTCCCGCACACCGTCGACACCGCTCGCCTCGCCCCCCAGCGCCCAGCAGTGTCCGCCAACGCTGGTGATGGGCGTACCCGACGCCACCACCGTCGGCAGGTCGTCGCGTACTCCCCGAGCCCGCCATCGGAGCACCGCGTCGCGTCGGTCGCCCAGGTCCCGTACCGTCGTGACGCCGGCCGCCAGGTGCGCGCGCAGTGACGCCTCGATGACCGCGCCGAGATCCGCCTCGGCGCACCCGGCGAGTCGACCGAGCGCGTCCGGCCCGGCGTCGGCGCAGAGGTGCACGTGTGCGTCGACCAGACCAGGCAACAGTGTCCCGTCCGGCGCCTCGCGCACCGGCCAGCCCACCGGCGCGTCGATCCAGCCCCGGTGCACGTCGGCGATGCGCCCGCCCTCGATGAGGACCAGCACCCCACCATCGGTGAGCCGCTCGCCGTCGAACATCCGGGCCGCCCGGACAGCCTGCTTCGTCATCGTCACCCCATCCGCACGACCGCGGCCATCACCCCCGCCGCGGTGTCTCGCGTCCTCCGGCGAACCACCGGCCGTGACTCGACCATCGCACCGGCGGCGGGTGTCCAGCCTCCCTCGGCGGGGTGATCCTTCCTCCCTCTTCCGAGGCGGCCAACGATCATCGGAGCTGATGTCCACACAGGACGCGAGGTGCGTCCTGCCGAGTCACCGCAGCGCTTCCCCGGGGCGCTCAAATTCTGCGACCCGCTGCTCCCAGTAACGGCGAGATCACCTGTAAGGTCATCGAGTCCCGTCCCTGACCTATCGCCTAGAACCTGGGGAGGTTCAGTTATGGTCACGCCTTCGGTGACCCCCCTGACGGTGTCCGCCGAGCGGGGACTGGCACGCAAAACTCTGCGAACGAGTTCTCTGGTGACGTTCGGCGCGACCGCGTCGTCTCCCATGGCCGTTCTCGTCGGCGGTATCGTCGCCACCTATGCGGCGACCGGCAATACCGGTGTGGCCTCCAGTTTCCTGCTCCTGACGGTCGTGATGCTCCTGTGGGCACCGGGGTACATCGCCATCGCCCGTTACGTGCAGCCCAGTGGAATCTTCTACACCGCCCTCGCCGCCGGCCTGTCCCGGCTCGTCGGGGTCGCGGGCGCGCCGGTCGTGCTCCTGGCCTACAACACCATTCAGATATCGCTGTACGGGCTGCTCGGTTCGGTGATCAGCGGCCTGGTCGGCGGACCGTGGTGGGTCGGCGCGCTCCTCGCGTGGGCCATCGTCGCGGCCTTCGGTCTGCAACGCACCGGCGTCAGCACCGCCATGTTCGGCACCATCCTGATCGTCGAGATCACGTTGCTGCTGGTGTTCGTGCTGGTCGGACTGGCCCACCCGGCGGGCGGTCAACTGACCTTCGCGGCGTTGAACCCGACGCAACTGTTCGACACCGGGGTGGTGGCCGGGCTCGCGGTCCTTCCCCTCGGCTTCGCCGCGTTCTTCGGCACCGAGACCATCGCCGCGTACGGTGCGGAGGCGCGCACCCCACGGGCGGTGTCGCGCAGCATCATCTACGTGATCCTGGGCCTGGGCCTGCTCTACGCGCTGTGCGCGTGGGCGATGGTGGCAACGGTGGGCGCCGACCGGGTCGTCGACCTGGCCCGCGACCCGGCGGCGCCGCTGCCGTTCGAGGTCTTCTCGGGCTCCCGCGCCGGTAGCGCCGGCGTGCTGCTGGTGGCGCTGGGTGGTCTGCTGCTGGTCAGCAGCGTCCTGGCGGCGATGATCAGCTTCCACAACAGCGTGGCCAGATACCTGTTCGCGCTCGGCAAGGACCGGCTGTTGCCCGCTCGCCTGGCGGCCATCCGCGAGGGTGGGTCGGGCGCGCCGCTGGGTGGCTCGATCACCCAGTCGATCACCGCTCTGATCGTCATCCTGCTGTTCGTGGTGAGCGGCGCCGAGGCGTTGACCATGTTCACCTGGCTGAGCAACATCGCCGCGATCAGTCTGATGCTCCTGATGACGGTGAGTTCACTAGCCACCGTCCGCTACTTCGCCCGTGGCGGCGGACGCAGCGAGTCGCTGTGGGCGCGGGCGATCGCTCCCACCCTCGGTGGTATCGCGATCGCGGTGATCCTGCTGGTCACGCTGGTCAACATCAGCGCCGCGCTCGGCACGCCACCCGGTTCCCACACCGCCTGGCTGGTGCCCGGAACGGTCGGCGCCTTCGTCGTCATCGGCGTGCTGTGGGCGATCAGCGTTCGGGCCCGCCGGCCGGACCTGCTCACCGGCATCGGGGAACGGGAGACCAACCCGACGCGGCAGGTCGACGAGGACCTGGGTCACCTCACGCTCTGAGCCCTCGTCCACACGTCGAGGCAGGCGGCGCCGCCGAAGCGGCGCCGCCTGCCTCAGGCCCTAGGCTGTCGCGCCCCTGGTCGGGCTGATTCGCTGCGCGCCGAGGTGCACCAGCGTCGCCAACTGGGCGATCCCCGTCCAGATCGGAGCGTCGCCCGAGTAGCTCTGCAACGGTCGCCACGACTCGTAGAGCGGCGTGGTGGACTGGATCAGCGGTCTCTCCCATGGATCGGTGGGCCGGTCGACGACGATCCGCGTCTCTTCCGGATCCATCATCTGGATGTAGAAGCGGCCGGGAATTCGGTCCTCACCCTCCACCCGGCGCATCGTCTGCTCCCAGGTACCGAGCGGACCGTCGAGTGAGCTGACCGCGAGCCCGATGAACGTCGACTCGGCGGTGATCCGCTCGTCGACCCGGTTGCACATCTGCGGGGGCTGACGTGGATCCAGACCCCCGTTGTCGAGGTAGTGCCGCGCCGTCTGGGCGAGGTCGTACAGCAGCCTGGGCAGGTGTGAGACGTCCTCGCCGGCCTTGTCGAGGCGCGTCGCCGCGCCCACCTCGAAGACCGATCGATCCGCTGTGGACCCGACGACCGGCACGGCGTAGAGGAAGGCGAAGCCGTAGGGGCACAGCGGGTTGCGCCGGCGTTGCGCCCACGCGTGCCGGCCGTGCATGGTGTTCATCAACCCGACCCGGCTCAACGCGGAGGACCGCAACGACGCCCAG
Organism: Micromonospora sp. NPDC005979; assembly: GCF_040614415.1. Lineage (NCBI taxonomy): Bacteria > Bacillati > Actinomycetota > Actinomycetes > Micromonosporales > Micromonosporaceae > Micromonospora > Micromonospora sp. NPDC005979. Next base: position 56,774 of record NZ_JBEXUR010000022.1, read on the forward strand.
ATCCGCCGCGTCTCCGGATCGCTGACCGGGGGCGCGCTCGGCGACTCGCGCGTGGTCGGCGGCGGCTCCACCGGTGGCGGCGCGTACGCGGACGGCGTGGGCTGCCAGGGGACCGGCGGCTGCTGCTCGACGGCGGGCGACGGCATCGCGGTCGTGGGCGCGACCCAACCGTGGCGTCCGACCGCCGGCGCCGGCTCCGGAGGGAGGGACGGCTGGCTGCCCGAGTGCTGGTCCCAGGGGACCGCTGCCGTCCTTCCGGCACTCGCCGCCGCTCTCCAATCGTCGGCGCTCCTCTCAAAAGGATTCGAGCGCGTTCCCGGCCTGTCGTACGCCACGGTGTCAGTCCCTCCAAAGACGTCGCCACAGCCTCTCATTGCACACACACCGCGATCAACCATGCACCGCCAGTCGGCTTGATCGCGATTCGGAGACGGTTGCCTGTACGTCGGCGTCATGGTCCACTCTTCGCTGAGTCGCCTATCAACGGAGAGCCCGTGACCTCCCCCACAAGCGTTCCCGACGACCTTTCCCTCACCGCTGAGATCGAGCAGTTACGAGCCGCTCTGTCAGCACGCAGGTCGATCGGCTTCCCGGCCGCGGTGGATATCGACTATGGACCCGTGACCTCCCTGTTCGAACTGTTGATCAATAATGTCGGTGACCCGGATACCGACCCCGACACCGGCCACACGAAGGCCTACGAGCGCAAGGTCATCGACTGGCACGCGAATCTCTTCGGCGCTCCCGCCGACGATCGGTGGGGATATCTGACCAGTGGTGGCACGGAGGCCAACCAGGCGGCCATTCTGCTCGCCCGGGACCGGTTCGCCGGCGCGAGTCCCGTCCTCTACTACAGCCAGGCGACCCACGACTGGATCCGCAAGACCGCCAGCATGCTGAACCTCCCCGAGGTCGTCATCCGCACCGACGTGACCGGCGAGATCGACTACAACGATCTGCGGGGCGAGTTGGCCCGGCGCAGGGACCGGCCGGCCATCGTCGTGGCCAACGCCGGCACGACCGTGACCGAGGCGGTGGACGACCCGGCCCGCGTTCGTCGCGCCCTGTCCGAACTGGCGATCCGCAACGCTCACCTGCACGTCGACGGAGCGCTCGCCGGTGTGCCGTTGGCCCTGCTGCCGGACCGGCCGGTGGCCATCGACCTCGGCGGCGTGGTCGACTCCGTGGCCATCTCCTGCCACAAGTTCTACGGGACCACCATCCCGGGCGGTCTGGTGGTCACCCGCCGCTCGCTGCAACGGGCAGCGCGGCGGATCTCCTACACCGCCACGACCGACAGCACCATCAGCGGCTCGCGCTGCGGCCAACTCGCCGTCCAGATGTGGTACGCGCTGCGACTGCTCGGCGAGGACGGGCACCGTGAACGCGCCGAGCGCGCACGTGAAACGGCTCGTTTCGCCCACTCCCTGCTGGCCAGCGTCGGCTGGCCCGCCTGGCGCAACGTGCACGCCTTCACGGTGTACTTCACGACACCACCACCGCCGATCTCCCGCCGCTACGGCCTGTCGAACGCCGACGGCGGCATCAGTCACCTGATCTGCATGCCGGGCGTCACCCGCCAACAGATCGAGGCGCTCGCGGCCGACATCGCGACCGTCCGGGGCACCGAACAGCCCAGCCCGAGCCGCGGCGTCCGGCGACTCGTACCGGTCGCGCACCTGCCCCTGGCGGCCGCCGACCGGCCCTGATCGGCCGCCACCGCCCGAACGCCAGCCGTGCGGCGGGACGCCCGGGGGCGACGGCCCACCCTACGAGGGGCCGTCGCCCGCCGTGGCGGCGCGCATCTCCTTGAGGACGAACGTCGCCGCCTTCTCCACCACGCCGACGCCCGCCTCCTGGCTGACGTGATGATCGGAGAGCACCGCGATCAGCCAGTCGTGACGGGCCTCGACGATCCGTCCGATGCTGTTGACGAGCCAGCGACCGCCGTCGGTGTCCGCGGTGTCCCAGCCGTTCTTGACGTACACCGAATTGCCCGGCTCGCGCGCGGCGGTGACTCCCCACCGCTGCTCGGGGATCACCTTCTTCATGAGGCCCATGACGAAGGTGCGGTCCTGCGGCGTCAGCGGCCCCTTCGACGACGTCAGCGCCGTCAACAGACGGATCTGGTCGGCGGCCGTGGTCGTGGTCGTCCCCCAGTGCTTGTTCGCCTTGGTCTCGCGCAGACCGAGTGTGCGGTTCGCGGCCGTGAGGCCGCGCGAGCCGTCGATCTTCTGCCACAGGGCCACCGCGGCGTCGTTGTCACTCGACACGATCATGGCTTCGGCCTGCTGTCTGGTTGCCGAGCTCAGGGCCTTACCGGGCGGTGTCTGCCGCAGCAGCAGCGCCGCGAGAATATTGACCTTGACGATGCTGGCGGTCTCGAAGCGGGTGACGCCGGCCGTCACCGCGGCCGTACTCTGTCGATCCAGTGCCGCGACCGCGAGATGACCGTCGTACTTCTCGACGTAGGCCTCGATACGTGCCCGCGCCGGTTTCAGCCGGTCGACGGCCGGCGTCGTCGGAACCGGACTGGCCGGCGAACGACCGGGTGACGCGTCGGATCCGCCACCGTCGCGGACGTGCGTCGTGCCGTAGGCGGCCGTCGCGACGCCGGCGAGAGACAGGGTGGCCGCGGAGACGACCCAGCGGCGTGGCAGCTTGCGACCTCCCCGCTCAGCCAAGACGGGCCACCGCCTTCGCCGCGATCGTATCCACCGCAGCCTGGTTGCCCAGGTCGGGCAGGCTGATAGTCGAGACCGTCTCGTCCCGTTTCACCATGACGAAGTACCTAGCGGTAGTTGGGGTGTCGGCATGTGCGATGCGGCCCCGGACGAGCAGACCGACACCGCCCAGATAGTGCGGGTCGATGATCTCGAACGAGACCCGTGATCCGTGAACCAGGTAGCTCGCGCATCGCCGGAGGACCGCACGGACGTCGTCGACATTCCGCTCGGCCCACCCGGGTTCGTACGTCTCCACGATGTGGTGGGCCGGCGACGAGCCGTCCGGCAGCCGGTAGTAGCGCTCCACGGCAGCCCGTCGGTGCGACTTCGCGGTGTAGTCGCTGCTCCGGTAGTCGGGGCAGTCGTCCTGCTCCCAGGGCCAGGGTGGCAGACCGGGCCGCGCGTCGTCCGCACGCCAACCCGCACCCAGGTCGCCCGCTCCCAGCAGCATGCTCAGGCCACTCCGTTCGACGTTCACGGTGTGTGGCTCCTCGGGGCCGTCACCCGGCCCCGACCGCTGGCACCCCGCGACCAGCACCACCAACGCCGACAGGACCAGCGGCACGAGCAGGGCCGGCACCCGGACCCCGCCCCGAACCGGGCCCCGGCCGGTCCTGCTGCTCGACACGGACACCGAACCTCCCACACACAGATGACTGCCATCGCGGGTCGCGGCGTCGCCGCGGGTGCGCGGTGGCACCCCCGTCGCCGCCACCGGACAGACCTGGCCGATCAATGCCGCTCCTCGGCGAACAACTCGGAACGGGTCTCGCCGAGCAACTCGCGCAGCCGGCTGAGGGAGCGCATGCTCTGGCTCTTCACGACGGCCGTGGAGACGCCCACGACCTCGGCGGTCGTCTCCACGCTCAGGTCGTCCCAATAGCGCAGGACGATGATCGCCCGGTCGCGCAGCGGCAGGGTGGCGACCGCGTCGAGCAACGTCATGCGCAGCTCGGCCGGATGCTCCTCGCCGTGGTCGGGCGGCGTCGACATCGCCAACTCGGTGCTGGAGCGACGCCGCTGCTGATCGATGACGCAGCGCAGCAGCACCTTGCGGGCGTAGGCGTAGGGGTCGTCGGCCCGTCGGACCCGCCCCCAGTTGGCGTACATCTTCGCCAGCGCGGTCTGGGTGAGGTCCTGGGCGAGATGCCAGTCGCGGCACATCAGGAACGCGGCGTCGCGCAGGCGACCGGCGGCCGCCTGCGCGAATTCCACGAAGTCTTCGTCAGCCATTCGACCTGGCCAGGGTGGGGAACCTCTTGGCGCCGCTCTTGACGTACTCGGCCGGCAGTTTCGTCCCCCAGGTCGGGTTGGCGGCGATCGCGATTGCCTCGTCCACGGACAGAACGGCGGGCGCGGGCGAACTCCCCTTGCCATCCCAGGCCAGACAGGTGGAGATCAGCACGTCGATCTGGAGGCCGTCCCGGTGATACACCGTGATCATCTTGTCCTGCACACAGTTGCCGGGCACCTCGGTCAGCTCCACCGTCCCCGGGAGCGAATCGCCGCCGAGGCGGTCCTGGTAGACGGAGAGCCGCACCATGCCGGGCCCGTCGCCCCGATCCAGGAAGATCTGGACGTACGGCATGCCCGGGCCCGCCCCGCTGCTTTCCAAGCTCGCTTGACCGCTGGTCTCGCCCTTGGGCAGGAGCCGCATCAACAACTCCAGGGCGCCCTGCGGTGTGGTGGTCAGCGACGGACCATCCGGCCCCGCCCCGATCCGCACGTTGTCGATCACCGTGGTGGTGGGAGTCGCCGACGTGGCCACTCCTGGGGCCTCGGCTGCGCCCGCCACGGACCCGCCGCCCGGGGCACTGTCGGGGGTCTCCGCCGGGAACGGCGTCGGGCTGTCGACCGACCCACCCGGCGAACCGACGCCCCACGTCTCGGACTGACCCACCTGGTCGGCACCGCCGGTGAGCGGCCCGGCCGCCAGGCCGATCACGAGCAGCATCGCCAACGCGGATCCGCCCGCGCCGAACTGCGCGAGCCGACGCCGACGGCGTAGTCGTCGACCCTGCACCACCGACTGCTCAAGCAGGTCACCGAGCGGCGGGACGACGTGCCGGGCCATTTCGTCCCGGAAGCGCCCACGTAGGTCCCCCACGTCCCTTACCCCTCCATGGCGTACCGCCGGCCGTGACCATCCGTCACCCTAAAGACGGGCCGGCGGCCATTTTGGTCGCGCTTTTCCGGTACCAATTTCGGTCGTCGGCGGTGAGCTGGGTCGCACTTTCTCCACGTGGTCAGGCACTTCCGGACAGTTACATCCCGCTCTCGAATTCCGGCAGAATGACCGGGTGACCGGGGACAGCAACGGCAAAGTCGATTTCAAGAAGTCCCTTGATGCTTACCGAGCGCAACGAGGCCGCTCCCGGATCATCGACGTGCCCGACATGCGGTGCCTGATGACCGACGGTCACGGCGACCCCAACACCTCACCCGCTCTGGCCGACGCGATCGCGGCGCTCTACCCGGTGGCGTACAGACTGAAGTTCGCCAGCAAGCGGGACCTCGGGCGCGACTACGTCGTCCCGCCGCTCGAAGGTCTGTGGTGGGCCCGCCAACCGACGCGGCTCGACGACGTCCGCTTTCAGACGCTACGAGAGGGACGGTGCGTCCAGACACTGCACGTCGGTTCCTTCGACGACGAGGCGGCCGTGCTCACGCAACTGCACCACGCGTTCATCCCCAGTAAAGGGCTCCGCATGGCGGGTCGGCACCACGAGATCCACCTCAGCGACTTCCGCAGGACCGCCCCCGAAAAACAGCGGACCATCCTCCGGCAGCCGGTCACCGCCAAGGCCCAGACGGCCGCCCGGCCAGGCGGCGTGACGCGCCGCGGGGGTTGACATTGCCGCATGTCGTGTCTCATCGTGTTGAGACAAGGCTTGCGACGTATCGGGGTGGGTGTCATGCGCGAAGCGGATCATGCGGAAGCCGGACGGTGGCTCAGCCGGCACGGCCTGACCGACGTCGAGCCGACGCCGCTGCTCGCGACGCGACTGGCGGTACGGCGGCACGCGAAGCTCGCCGACAGCGTCCTGTTGGCCGCGTTCCTGATCGGCGCCGCGCTGACGCACGTGCTGAGCCGACTCGACGACGACACGTTCTCCTGGCCTCCGCTGCTGGTGCTCGCGGCGCTGGTGGTCGTACTGCTGACGGGGCAGTGGCTGCTCGGCTGGTGGGTACGGCGGGTCGACCGGACGGCCGGCGCGCGACTGTCCCGCCGGGTGGCCCATCCGGTCGAGCTCGGCTGGCCGGTGGTGCTCGGTCGGCCGCACGCCGCCTTCGCGGTCGCCACGTTCACCGGCGCGGCGCTCCTCGCCGTGAGCGTGCTGTCCGTGCCGGACCCCGGCCTGCGGTACGGAGCGGCCGTCGTGTTGATCGGCCTCACCGGCGTCGGGGCTGGCATCGTCATGCAGCTACGCCAGATCCTGACGACCCCGGCCGTGGCCGAGGACGAGGCGTCGCTCACCGTCGACGTCGTCATGCGGGTCGAGGACGCCCGCCACCTCGTCACCCCGAGTCTCGTGTGGTCGCTGCCGGCCATCTTCCTGTACGGGGAGTCGCTCGGCTGGTGGAACGCCGTCTCACTAGCGCTCGTGCTGGCGGGCGTCTGCGCGCTCGGCCTGATCGAGGGCCGGACCACGGACGTGGGGACGACGGCGCGGCGCGCCCTGGCGGTCCGATGATCGTCATCGACGCGGCCTCGCCGACGCCGCCGTACGAGCAGCTCCGGGCCCAACTCGCGAGGCAGATCCAGGGCCGCACGCTGGCCGTCGGCACCAGACTGCCGACGATCCGCCGGCTCGCGGCCGACCTTGGTCTCGCCGTGAACACCGTCGGACGGGCGTACCGGGAGCTGGAGGACGCCGGGCTCATCGAGACCCGCGGGCGGGCCGGTTCTTTTGTCTCGGCCGGCGGTGAGCAGTCCCTCGAACAGGCCCGCCGCGCCGCCCACGACTACGCGGCCGTCATCGCCCGCGTCGGCATCGACACCACCGAGGCGATCCGGATCGTCAAGGCGGCACTGGGCCAGGCCGCGAGGCCATGACTTCCCGGGCGGACCGGTCTGCCGGTGCGGACGGGAGCACGCGCGCGAGGCTCCTCCCGCGCACCGCCGCGGCGGGTTACTGCTCGGCAACGGGTCGGCTGTGCACCACCAGCTCGCCGATCTCCAACCGGCCGACGCGCAGCTCCCGCACGACCGCGCGGCGGACGGCCAGCCGTCCGATGACCAGCGCTCCGACGGCCACGGCGCCGACAGCCAGCGCCCCCAGAGCCAGGGCGCCGAGCGACGCCGCCCCCGCCGCCCGCGCGCCGGTGGCCACCGCGCCCGTCGCCACCGCGCCGTCGACGCGCGTTCCGGTCAACCGCTTCAGCCGAGTCTCTCGCTTCATCGCTCCATTGTCCCCGTACCTCCGGCCGAACGGTGCCCACACACCGCGGGTGTCACCCAGAGCACCGGTCCTCGCCCGGCGAACGGGACCGTCGCCCGCCACCACCAGGGTCGGCCGATGACCGCGCACGAGAGCGCCACCGGTCACCCGGGCACCGCTGGTCAGGGCGGGAGGGGCCGGCGAGCGGTTCGCCAACCCCTCCCGGTCGGGTCACCGTCCGTACAGCTCGAATTCGTGCAGCGAGAATCCGTACGAGGTGGCCCGCTTGACGCCGTACACCCGCACGTAGCGGGCCGTGACCGGAGCGAAGGTGGCGTTGTCGACGCCGCCGTTGCCGGCGGTGGTGGCGAACACCGACGTCCAGGAGCTGCCGTCGCCGGAGACCTCGATCCGGTACGAGGTGCCGTAGGCCGACTCCCAGCGCAGCACCGCCCGGCTGACGGTACGGGCCGCGCCGAGGTCGACGCGGAGCCACTGGTTGTCGTTGTAGCTGCTGGCCCACCGGCTACTCAGGCTGCCGTCGACCGCCTTGTCCGGGGTGTAGCTGGTGAGGAACTGGGTGCTCGACGCGGTCGCCGGGCGGCCCTGGGCCAGGTTGGTGACGTCGTCACCCCGGCGTGCCGGGAACGAGACGACCTGCTGGTAGGTGGGACGGTTCTGCCAGGCGATCACCGGGTGGGTGATGCCGCCGAGCCCGGAGTGCGCGATCGAGTCGGCGCACCACTGGTCACCGGCACCACAGGACTTGTCGCCGGGATAGACCGTGGCGGCCGGCAGCGCGGAGGCCTGGCCGAGCGTGTCCAACAGGGACTGTCGGCACGCGCCGAGGTTGCCGTTGCCGCAGTAGGCGCGGCCCGGCCCGCCGGCGACGGGATCGCCGAGCACCGTACGCAGGTCCTTGTCGACGTAGCCCCACCAGCCGTGCTGGAACGACGAGCCCTTGTGCGCCTGACCTTGCGACGCCCAGCTCGCGGTGCCGTCACGCCCGCCGTTCTGGCCGCCCGACGGCGCCTCGTTGACCTCGATGGCGTCGACCAGCGCGGCGTAGAGGTCCGGACCGAGGCCGGGCCGGAACTCGGCCGAGGCCAGCAGCGGCCACCAGGCATCGAAGATCCGGATCGCGTCGGCGTGCTGGTAGACCTTGGAGCCGGGGGCTGTCTCGACGCGGCGGGCGCCCGCCTGCTGCCAGGCGCGCAGCTTGCCCACCGCGTCGGCCAGCGCCGGGTCGGTGACCGGCGTGCTGTCCAGCACCCGCAACAGCTTGCCGAGGACCTGCTGGCCGCGCAGGTCGGTCACCGCCGCGTCCGCCATGATCTTGACGACGTCGGCGCGGCCGAGCTTGCGCTGGGAGATCGCCGTCCGCACCGGTCCGTCGAGCAACTGACCCCGGTGTACGGAGCCGAAGCTGAAGTTTCCGTCCGCCGCCCCGAAGTCCCGCGCCTGCTTGTTGTTCCAGCTCACGTAGTAGTCCTGGTTGACCGACTGCGGGTGGGCCGACGCCGGCGTGTACGTGGCGTCGTTGGTGTCGGGATTCCAGCCGGCCCACTCGTACGCCGGCTCGGCCTTCGCCGGGAGGTTGGGGTCGGTGACGGACGACCGGACCGGGTTCGAGCCGGAGTTGAAGTACGCCGCCTCGGTCGAGTTGACGTAGAACCAGTTGAACGCGTATCCGACGCTGGCGGCGGAGTCCTGGAAGGCCGCCGCGCTTCCCATCGCCGCCGGGTCGTTGAAGGCCTGGAAACCGATCGCCGAGTCGGCCTCGTGCCGGTAGGTGGAGCGCAGCTTGGTGAACGCGGTCGGTTGCCCGTTCACCAGTCCCCGGTAGGAGACCAACCCGTACTTGGTGCGCAGCGCGCGCAACGTGTACGAGCCCGCGGGGGTGGAGTCCGCCAGCGTCGGCGACCAGGAGTTGCGCTGCTCCAACGCCTCCATGGCGAGGCACTGACCGTGGTAGAGGTAGCGGTTGGACCGCAGCGTCGGCGCGGTGCCGTCGGTGGTGCACAGCGTCACCGCGTACGTGTCGGTGAGGTCCTGGGAGGAGGAGGTGGCGCTCCACGCGTAGTCCTGGCCGCGACCGAGCAGCACGTAGAGGTTCAGCCCGGCGAACGCGGCCCCGCGCGCGCTGATGCCCGGCCCCTGCAACTCCTGGAGCATGAGCAGCTGCGGTGCGAAGTAGCCGGTCTGCGGACCGAACACGGCGACCGGGTTACCGGTGGTGGTGTGCCGTCCGGAGACCACGACGGCGTTGGACATGCCGTGTGCGCGCAGGTTCGCCAGCCCGCCGATCAGCTCCTTGGTGGCGGCGCTCGCGCCGGTGCGGGCGGCGGCCCCGCCGCTGGCGTCGTGGGCGAGCGGCTCGGCGACCACGGTGCCGGCGTCGGGGAGCACCGCGCTGGTCGCGCCCGGAGGCGTCCCCCCGTACGGGAAACTCTGCCCGTCGTGCAGGGTGAGCACGGTCTCCGGGTCGTTCTGCGACCGGAACGCCGCCCAGACCCGGTCGCCCTCGGTCGCGCCGTACTTGGCTCTGGCGGCCACCCGCACCAGGGCGGACTGCATCTCACTGCCGCCACCCCCGCCGAACAGGCCACCGATCACGCCGGCGGTGGCGATCAGATCGGTCATGGTGAAGTGCCGCGGCTTGCCGGCGCCGGCGAGCACGTACTCACCGGGGTAGTTGTCGTCGGCGATCGACTTGTCGATGTAGGCGTTGATGCCGGCGATGTAGTCCACGACGTCGGTGTAGAGCTGCTGACCACGGGCGCCCTTGGTGCGCAGCGCGTCCACCTGGGCCTGGAGGTCCGCCTCGGTGTACGGGGAGTTGGCCCAGACGCTCTGCTCCAGCTCCCGGTTGCCGGGCGCGCCACCGGCGAACGAGCTGACGTTGCCCCGGCCGACGTGCCGCAGCAGGTCCATCACCCAGAGCCGGTCCTGCGCCCCGGCGTAGCCGGCGCCGAACATCGTGCCGCCGCGGGTGGTGCCGGTGACGTGCGGGACGCCGGTGGCCTTGTCCCGCACGATGGTCACGTCCGCACGCGGCGAGACGGTGCTCTCGACCTGCGCGGCCGGCACGCCGAACGAGGCGTCGTTGTAGAACTGGGCGATCTGCTCGTCGGTCAGCCCGGCGTAGTTGTAGACCAGGTTCGCGTACTCGTCGAGCTGATCGCTGGAGTGCGCGGGACGGGTGCCAAGCGCCTGGTGCGCCAGGATGGCGACGAGCGTGGCGTTGCCGTTCTGTCCGGGCGGCAGGATGTCGGAGCACTGGCCGAGGCAGTAGTCGTTGGCGGCGAACGTGGTGGCGGCCAGCGCCGGTGACGGCGGGGTCACCGTCAGGACGCTCGCGGTGAGGGTGGCGGCGGTGAACGCCGCGAGCCGGGTGCGGAGTGCGGGACGGGGCATGGCGATCCTCCGGGGACGCGGAGTCGGGCCGTTCGGTGCGCCCGGCTACCGGTGCCGACGTCTCGCCCTCCGCGCCGGGCGCTGCACCCGGAGGTGAGAATGACTCACATCGATCCCGGGCAATGATCGGCGCTGAACCGTCGTTAGGGATACCCATCGTTCACCACACGCCAATGTCGACGTTTCGCGACTTTCTCGTCGAAGACCGACACGTTTGAGCCTTCAGGCTGGCTCGGTCGCCGCTCACCCCCGGCAGGCAGGCGCACTCAGTCGTGCGCCCCACGCGCGACGAGCGCTTCGATGCCGTCCAGGAGCAGATCGAGCCCGAAGGTGAAGTCGGCGTCGTCGATCCACTCCTCGGCGACGCCCAGTGCGCTCGCGCCGATGGCCGAGGTCAGCTCCGGGTAGGCGTCCGCGTCGAGTACCTGCCCGAGGATCTCGCCGTACTCGGCCAGCCCGGCGATCGAGTCGTCGGTGGCGGCCGGACCGGCGCTCAGCGCGTGGGCCAGGGCCGCCTGCTGGGCAGCGTAACCACTGAGAACGGTGGCGATGTTGATCCGTGCGCCGTAAGCGATCCCGGTACCGGCGAGCGCGGCGAGCGCGCGGTCCAGCCAGCGCAGCAACCGGGGCCCGGTGGGCGGGGTGCGCTGGTCGAGCGCCAGCAGCCACGGTCGGGCGAGCAGGAAGTCGCGGTTGGCGCGCGTCCAGTCGAACAGGTAGTCGCGCCAGGCGCGTCCGTCGAGCGCGGGTGGCTCGGGCGCTGCGGCGTCAGCCATCATGACCAGCAGTTCGTCCTTGCTGCCGACGTAGCGGTACAGCGACATGGCCGCCACCCCGAGCTGGGTCGCGACGCTGCCCATCGTCACCCCCGCCAGACCCTCGCGGTCGGCGATCCGGATCGCGACGTCGACGATGCTGCCCAGTTCGAGGCTGGGCCGGGGGCCGTGCCGGGAGCTGGTTTCACGACCCCACATCCGGGCCACCACTGCCGGAAGCCTCCGTTCCGCCACGTCCGAATCTCCTCGCTCTTCACCCGGGGGTCTTGCCTGCACTCTAGATCTCGGGGACTCTGTATCTCGTACGCTGTAGTTAATACAGAGATGGAGATCGTGATGACCACGCGGGTACCGGGCGGACGTCTTCACGACGTCGACGCGATCCGAGGGTTCGCCCTCCTCGGCATATTCGCTGTCAACGTCACCTTCATGGCCTCCGGCTATCCGGGGAACCTGGTGACGGATCCCGACTTCACCTCGGGCCTCGACGACGCCGTCCGCACGTTCTCCTCGGTCTTCGTAGACATGAAGTTCTACGTGCTGTTCTCGTTCCTCTTCGGATACAGCTTCACCCTCCAGATGACCGCGGCGAGCAGGGCCGGCGCGGCGTTCCCAGCGCGCATGCTCCGCCGGATCGGTGGCCTCTTCGTCCTGGGCGCCCTGCACACCGTGTTCCTGTACGGCGGCGATGTCCTCACCACGTACGCGGTGGCGTGCCTAGCGCTGCTCCTGCTGCGCAAGGTGGCCGACCGTACGGCGCTTCGGATCGCGGCGGCGCTCTACACGCTCGTGCTGATCAGCCTCGTCGCCAGCGCGCTCCTCGTGGACCGCTCGGCGTTCCTGCCCGGCGAGGCCCAGGCGCTGGCCAACGGCGAGGAGGCAACCCAGGCACTACTCGGCGGTTGGACGGCGAACATCGGCGAGCACCTCGCCGGCCTGCCCCTGCTGGTGCTCCAAGCGGTCACCCTGCAGGGCCCGACCGCCCTGGCGCTGTTCCTGCTCGGCATAGTCGCCGGACGCCGGCAGTGGCTGAACCGGGTCTCCGGTCACGAGCCGGTGCTGCGCCGGATCCAGTGGATCGGTTTTCCGATCGGACTGCTCGGGGCGGCCGTCTACGCGACCAGCGGCGGCAACGGCAACACTCTCGGCGTCGCGGCCAGCGTTTCGACCGCGCCGCTGCTGGCCGCCGCCTACGTGGCGACGCTGCTGCGGATCATGCACAACCCTCGTACGTCGGTGGTCCGGGCGGCGCTCGCCCCGGCCGGCCGGATGGCCCTCACCAACTACCTCGCCCAGTCGGCGGTCGGCCTGATCGCCTTCACCGGCCTCGGCTTCGGCCTCGCCGGGTCGTTCTCACCGCTGGCCCTCTTCGCCTTCGTCCTCGCGGTGTTCGCGGCCCAGTTGGCGGCGAGCGCCTTCTGGCTGCGGCGGTTCCGCTACGGGCCGGTCGAGTGGGCGCTGCGCTGGCTCACCAACGCCCACCGCCCATCCTTCCTCGCCCGAACCGATCGTGTGCACGCTGTCGAGGACGGCGCACGGCGGCCCGATCACGCGTCCTCGGCGTAGCGGACGGCGTACCTGTGCAGCGTGACGCCCTCGGCGAAGGATCCCTGCTCGATCAGGTCCAGCTGCACCGATCGCTCCAACTCGTCGAAGAGTGGCCGACCCCCACCGAGGACGACGGGGTGTGTGAAGATCAGAAGCTCGTCCAGCAACCCCGCGCGGAGCAGGTGGGTGGCGACCGTCGCGCCGCCGACACCGATGTCGCCGTCCTGCTCCTCCCGGTACCTGGCGAGCAGCTCGACGGCGTCGCCGTCCGAGCCGAGGGTCCGGGTGTTGTACCCGGCCTCGGTGCGGGTGCGGGACACCAGCACCTTGGGCTTCGTCGTCCAAATCTCGCCGTACTCACGCAGGTAGTCGGGCAGTTTCTCGTCGGTGCGCGCGGCCGGCCAGAACCCCTCCATCGTCTCGTAGATCGTGCGCCCCTGGACCATCGACGTGAGCGCGCGGGCCCGGGCGTTGAACTCCCGGTGCAGCGGCTCGCCGATGCGCAGCCAGTTCCCGGCGCCCTCCTCGCCCGGGGCATGCTCGATCCTGAGATCGAGAGAGACGTTCATCCAGTACACGAAACGGCCCGACACGTAGCCTCCCGGTGATCGTGGTCTGCACCCACCTAACCCGACGTTGGCGAGTCCTCGGCAGATCCCGCCAGGCGTTTCCTGAACGCGCGGTACACGGGAGTGCCCGGCAGGCCGTCGTGGATGGCGAACACCACGTGGTCGAACCGATCGACCACGTGCAGAGCGTCGGCGAACGCTCCGGCCACCGCAGCGGGATCGTTGCGGAACACCCCGCACCCCCAGGCGCCCAACACGATCGACCGATGTCCGTGCGCGGCGGCGACCTCCAGAACCCGCCGCGCACGCCGGGCCAGCACGGCCGGCACGTCCGCCGCGTGTGCCGGCTGGTTGCGCACGATCGCGCCGAGGTTCGGCGCCGCGGCGGTCAGGAACGACGTCTGGTACGGCTGCTCGAGCAGGTCTCCCCTGTCGTCCCGGAAAACCGGCACCAGCGGGGAGTAGATGACCCGGTCGCTGTAGCGCAGATCCTGCTGTGCCCGGTGGAACGCGTAGAACTCCGGCACGGCACGAAGGCACGGGTAGAGCGCCGATGAGCGCGCGATGCTCTCCTCCTGGGCCTGCGCCCCACCCAGGAAGCCGCCACCCGGGTTCTTCGCCGACGCGAACACCAGGCACGCCGCACCGGGCCCGAGCCGGTACGCCGCCTGCAACGTCGACTCGTGCGTCACCTCCACCGTCGCGGCGCCGGGCGCCGCGTCCCGCGCCTCGAACACCTCGTCGGGTAGGTGATGACGAGTCCCGGCGACCGCGGCGCGTACCGCCGCACCGACGAGGACCTCGATGCCGTTGTCATTGCGGTAGCGTCCCGACTCGACGATCGCGACGGTCTGCCGGGCGATCTCCCGAAGCCGGCCGCTCACCGGGCCACCCGCGGGATCGGAAGACGAAGGGCGGCCACAGCCAGCAGGCTAGGCAGGCACAGCAGCCACCCACAAGCGGTTTTCTCAAACCCGTGGGAGAGGGTCACAGGGGTGACGGGTCGTCGCGCAGCCGGCTGTAGAGCCACCCGTCCCGCCAGGCGCCGGCCCGGAACTCGCAGGCCCGTACGACCCCCTCGAACTGGAAGCCGGCCTTCTCCAGCGACCGCTGCTCGGCGACGTTCTCGGCGTGGGTGCCGGCCTGGATGCGCTGCGCCGGCGTGTGGCTGAACAGGTAGTCGCAGAGCAGCGCCTGGGCCCGCCAGCCGATGCCCTGGCCGCGCCACTCGGGCAGCAGCACGATGCCGATCTCCCAGTAGGGCGCCCGACCTCCGTACTGCCCCTGGAGGTAGCTGAGGTAGCCCGCTCGCGCGTCGGCCGCCGGCTCGACCTGCACGATCAGGCCACCGGTCCGCTCGCCGAGATAGCCGTCCTCGGCGAACCGACGGGCCGGCGCGGCGGCGTCCCGGAAACCAGCCCAGTCGAGCCCGATCAGCCCGGGTTCGACCGCGAACCGGCGCAACATCTCCAGATCGTCCTCGGCCACGGGGCGCAGCCGTACCGTCGATCCGGAAGCCTGGTGCACGACGCCGACCACCTGCGGCTCAGAACTGGTCACCCTGGTGACCGTAGCGACGGGACGGGCGATCCGCTGTCCCGGGAGGGCAGGCCGCCGTCATCTGGTGAGGTGGCCGGTTGCCCCCAGCAGCGCCCGGGTGAACCGGTTGAGGCCGACACTCCGCAGCTGCGTCGGGGTGAACCAGCCCAGCTCGCAGATTTCCTCCTGGTCCGGGGCGGGTGTCCCGTCGACGATCGCCGCCTCGTAGACGGCGGTGACGTACGCGACCTGGTCACCGTTGGAGTAGGTCACCTCGTAGTCCGTACCGCCCAGCACGTCCAGCAGCCGCAGCCGGCCGATCCGGACGCCGATCTCCTCCCGGACCTCACGCGCGGCCGCCTGGGCCGGCGATTCGCCGATCTCGACCGCACCACCCGGCACACCCCACCTGTCCGGACTTCCGGTGTGGCGTACCAGCAGGAGCCGCTTGTTCTCGTCGACGACGAGGACCGACACCGACGGCAACTGGATCAGCTCGGGGCCGATCACGGCCCGCAGCCGGGCCAGGTGCGCGGAAATGGCCATCAGAGCGCCCCCGGATCAGCGCGTGAACGGATCTGCCGGCAGGTCCGGTAGCGGCGGGGCGTCGCTCGTCTCGTCGACGACGGTGATCTGCCAGTTGACGAGTGTGGGCACCGCCAGCCGGCTCACGCGCCAGGCGAGGACGCCGACGGCAATGACGAGCAACACCGCCCCCGCAACGAGCAGCCACTGCCACGGTGACACCCGCCGGTCGGAACGCGGAGGCGGCTGCAGGTTCTTACGCCGGAGGGCCCAGCTCGGGGGCCCGATCATAGCCACGACAGCACCTCCTGGGCGACGGTGGCGGCCGACTCGACCACCGCCGGATCGGCGACGCCGGCGGCCTCGTAGTCGACGAGCACCCCGTACGTGCCGAGACACACCGAGAAGTGGATACGCCGACCGGTCTCGCTGTCACCCGAAAGGTAGTAGAGGGCGCGGTCGCCGAGCGCGAACGGGTAATTCCTATTGTTCAAGACCGGCTCGAGTCCATCACGGTCCAGGCAACGCGGACCGCGACCCTCGTGCCGGCCGTAACGTCCGAGTGAGACCCATAGGAAGGTGCGTCGGGCTTCCTTCCCAGACCTGCTCTCGACGAGGCAGTAGTTCGAGCGCAGGCCCGGCCCGTTCTGCTCGGCAACCTTCGGGGGACCGTGCCCAGGCACGAGACGATCGAACACCGCCGACCGGATGAGCGGGCAGACCGCGGGAGGCGCAGGCGGATTCACCGTCGCACTCCGCCAGCCCTGCCACCCGCCGACGGCCACCGAGAGTAGGACGCAGAGGACCACCACCAGGACGCTCACCCAATGTCCCCGCCGCATACCGGCAGTGTGACCGGACGCCGCAAATCCACCATCGGTACGCCGAGAGCTCCGCGACTGCGCCGTCCGCCGCTAGGCTCAGCCGCCTCGAAACCTGACGAAGGATGATTGTCGTGCCAGCCACTCCCCTGCCGCCGGATGCGCCGATGCACGAGGGCCAGCTCACGGTCTCACTCGACGTGGTGCGTGAGCTGGTGGACACGCAGTTCCCCGAGTGGCGGGGCCTGGCTCTCCAGCGCGTCGCCTCGCAGGGAACGGTCAATGCCATCGTCCGTATCGGGGAGCGGTTGACGGCCCGATTCCCCCTCCAGCCTCATGAGATCGACGTGGCACAGGCCTGGCTGGAACGCGAGGCGGAAGCGGCCCGAGAGCTGGTGGGCCGTACGCGATTTCCCACTCCCGATCCGGTCGCCATCGGCAAGCCGGGCGGCGGCTACCCGCTTCCCTGGTCGGTCCAGACCTGGATACCCGGAGTCGTTGCCACCGATGAGGATCCCGGGGACTCGGTCGCGTTCGCGCACGATCTCGCCGAGTTCGTCGACGGCGTGCGAGCCATCGACACACGCGGCCGCACGTTCACCGGCCAGGGTCGCGGTGGCGAACTGCCAACACACGACGAGTACCTGGAGGACTGCTTCCGGCAGAGTGAGACGTTGCTGGACGTCCCCCCGCTCCGCCGGTTCTGGGGAGCGATGAGGGAACTGCCGCGGGGCGGGGCCCCGGACACGATGAACCACGGCGATCTCATACCCGGAAACGTCCTTGTCTCCGACGGGCGGCTGGCCGGGGTTCTCGACGTGGGCGGGCTGGGCCCTGCCGATCCTGCCCTCGACCTCGTCGGCGCCTGGCACCTGCTGGAACGGGAGCCACGCCAGGCGTTCCGGAAGCGACTCGACTGCGACGATCTCGAGTGGGAGCGCGGTAGGGCGTGGGCCTTCCAGCAGGCAATGGGCTTGGTCTGGTACTACCACCGGACCAACCCGACGATGAGTCTGATCGGCCGACGCACACTCGCGCGCATCAGTGCCGACCCACCGGCATCCTGAGCATCGTCCGCCTCCCGTCCCGGGCGCGGTGATCGGCCGGTCTGCGCGGCCGACTCGTCACGACCTGGCGCCGCCGTTGAGCAGTTTCCAGTGGCCTTCGGAGATGACGTCGACGGCCCCGTCGACCACCGTGATGGCGGTGTCGTCGTCGATGGCGTAGGTCGGGACCGGAATGCCGGCCGCCCACTTCTCGATGCTGGACAGTGCGGTGTCCGGCATGTCCGGATGATCGAGGTGGGGGTACAGCGTGAAGTCCACCAGGCCCAGCGCCCGGTCGGCGTCCTGCGCCATGTCGCTGCCGTCGGGGACGAATCCCAGGTCGAATTCGGCGTCGCAGTTGTACGGGGTGACCGCGATGCTCCCGGCGCTGACCCCCACGTAGACCGTGTCACTCAGCGACGGCAGGAGATCGGCCAGGCCCGACTGGCGCAGCCAGCAGGTCAGGTACAGCACGTCGCCGCCCCAGACGAGCAGGGCGTCAGCTTCCCGGACCGCCGGGACCCAGTTCTCCCGCCGAATGGTGGGGAGCGCCGTGAGTTCCAACATCCCCAGGGACTTCCAACCCAGTTGGGTCAGCGGGATCGAAGCGTGGCCGTGGACCGCCTTCCACGCCCGCTCGGCGCCACCGGGGAAGGGGTGAACGCCGGTCGGGATGAACAGGGCCGTGCACTCGGCGATCGGCTTGCCCAGCAGGTCGACGAGCGCGTCGGAGATGCTCGGGTTACTGATGCCCCCCGACGTGAGAAGGAACTTCATGACATCCGCCCTCCCGGTCATCACTCAATGACGAGCATATGGCCCCCGAGCACCGGTGACCGGGGCCGCCAGTGGCGGCCCCGGTCGGCGAATCAGCTCCCGCAGATGCCGTACCCGTTGAGGCTCCACGAGCCGGCGAAGCCGTCGGCGTCCTCGTCCGCCCGCACCCGAACGGTGTTCCCCCCGGTGATGTTGATCGCGGTCAGCAACACCTGGCCGTTGCCGGCGATGATGTCGGCGCCCGCGCTGTAGAGGCCCTTGCCGGCCGGGCACGCCTTGAGGTGGGTGGACGACGGGTCGCTCGCGCTCACTCCCGTCGTCACGACGCGCTCCAGCCCGGCGGGCCCGTTGGCGCAGACCGCGATCGAGGTGGCGCTCCAGCCGGCCGGCGAGGTGCCCTGCACGGCGACCGCCCGGACGGTCACCGACGTCAGGTCGAACGACGGCACGACCTGGTCGAGCACCACGTCACCCAGGCCGCTGTTGACCCGCCCACCCATGCCGATGACCTTCTTCGTTCCGCAGCTCGCCGTGACGTACTCCGTTCCGACCGCCCCGGTCGTGGCCACCACCTGCCATCCGGCCGGCGTCGTCGCGCACTGGGCGACGGCCTGCAACCCCCAGTCGCCGGCGAAGTTGACCGGGCCGGCCTCCCGCATGGTCACGAGGAACCCGGTGCCGTTCGTCAGCGGCTCCAACCGGTCCAGCCCGACCCGCCCGGCGGCCGACGAGCCGGCGGGAAGGAAGCCTCCGCCTCCGGTGACCACCTTGCCGGCCGGGCAGGACGCGAGCGCCGACTTGTCCGCGCTGCTCTCGGCCGCCGACTGGGTGACCGTCTCCAACCCCGGCACCGCCCAGGCCGGTGCCGCCCAGCCCAGGCCCGCCACCACGGCAGCCGTCGACACGACTGCCGTCAGCACACCCCGTCCCCTGGTTACTCGCATGTCGCTTCCCCTGTCCACAGTGGCCGGACAACCGGCCCGCCTCCCCCCGGACCTGCGGATCCGGCGGCTGAGGAAAGCCTGGGCGAGGCCGCTTGGCGTCCGCTATCCGACCGCTTGGCGTGGGCCGCACCGGCCCCGCCGTCCATAGACTGTGGTCGTCCCATCACGACTGACGAGGAAAGCCATGCGGTGGTCAGTCCTCGGCCCCGTCCAGGTGACCGCCGGCGGGCGCGTCCTCCCCATCGACCGCCCCCAGCAACGCGCGGTGCTCGCGCTGCTGCTCCTCAACGCCGACCGGCTCGTACCTCTCGGGCAGGTCGTGTCGGCGCTCTGGGCCGACGACCCGCCGGCCAGCGCCCGGACCCAGGTGCAGGTCTGCGTCTCCCGGATCCGGGCGGCCCTGCGCGAGGCGGGCGCGGCCGACCTGCTGACCACGCAGAGCGGCGGCTACCGGCTCACCGTGGGCGGGACCGAGCTGGACCTCACCGAGTTCACCGTGGCGGTCGAGCGGGCCCGCGTCGAGGAGACAGCCGGTCGGCGGGCCGAGGCGGCGCGGCTGCTGCGGGACGGCCTGGCGCTGTGGCGGGGGCCGGCGCTGGCCGGCGCGGCCGGCGCCTTCGTGGACGCCGCCGCCGCCGGACTGGACGAGCAGCGGCTGCTCGCGTACGAGCGGCTCGCCGCCGTGGAACTCGGCCTCGGCCGGTACGCCGCGACCGCGCAGACCCTGCGCCCCCTGGTGGTCGAGCATCCGCTCCGGGAGCCGCTGGTGGCCGGTTACCTGCTCGCCCTTGCCGGCTGTGGCCAACAGGCCGCCGCGCTGCGGCTCTACGCCGAGACCCGCCGCCGTCTCGTCGACGAGTTGGGCGTCGAGCCCGGCCCCGAGCTGAGCGAGGCACACCTGCGCGTGCTGCGGGGGCAGACGAGGGCCGAGCCCGCACCCCCGGGGCCCGTCGTGCCGCCTCCGGCGCAGCTTCCCGGCGACCCCGCCTGGTTCACCGGCCGCGCCGCGGCGCTGCGCCAACTGGACGCACTGCTGCCCGCCGACCCGGCGCGGACCGCCCGGGACGGCGGCCAGTACGACCCGGCCCGGGCGGTGGTCATCTCCGCCATCGCCGGCACGGCCGGGGTCGGCAAAACCACCCTCGCGGTGCGCTGGGCCCACCAGGTCGCGCACCGCTACCCGGATGGGCAGCTCTACGTCAACCTGCGCGGATTCGACCTCGACGGACGGGCCGTGTCACCGGGCGAGGCGCTGCGCGGCTTCCTGGAGGCGCTGCACGTGCCGCCTCAGCGCGTACCCACCGACCTGCCCGGGCAGGCCGCCCTGTTCCGGACGCTGCTCGCCCACCGCCGGG
Source organism: Micromonospora sp. NPDC005979 (assembly GCF_040614415.1). Classification (NCBI taxonomy): domain Bacteria; kingdom Bacillati; phylum Actinomycetota; class Actinomycetes; order Micromonosporales; family Micromonosporaceae; genus Micromonospora; species Micromonospora sp. NPDC005979. Next base: position 77,199 of record NZ_JBEXUR010000022.1, read on the forward strand.
TCCTGGTGCTGCTCGACAATGCCCGCGACGACGAGCAGGTACGGCCCCTGTTGCCGGGATCCCCGGGCAGCCTGGTCGTGGTGACCAGCCGTAACCGGCTCACCGGTCTGGTGGTCAACGCGGGAGCCCACCCGGTGACGCTGGACCTGCTCGCACCGGCCGAGGCGCGGGAGCTGCTGATCGCTCGGCTCGGTCGCGGCCGTGCCCGGCTCGAAGAGATGGCGTTGGACGAGATCGTCCGATGCTGCGCCGGCCTGCCGTTGGCCCTGGCCGTCGTCGCGGCCCGCGCGGTCGGGCAACCGGACGTGCCGCTGGCGGTGCTCGCGAGCGAACTGCGGGACAGCGGCCCGGACCGGCTCAGCCCACTGGCCACCGGCGATCCGATGACCGACGTGCGGGCGGTCTTCTCCTGGTCGTACCGGGCCCTGGACGCCGACTCGGCCCGGTTGTTCCGACTGCTCGGGCTGCACCCCGGCCCCGACGCCGGACGGACGGCGGTGGCCAGCCTCGCCGGCCTGCCGCCGGCTCGGGTCGGTCCGCTGCTGGCCGACCTCACCCGGGCGAACCTGCTCACCGAGCGCACCGCGGGCCGGTACGCGATGCACGACCTGCTGCGCGCGTACGCCGCGGAGCTGTGCCACGACACCGACCCCTCGGACGGGCGGGAGGCCGCCCGACGCCGCCTGTTCGACCACTACCTGCACGCCTCGCACGCGGCGGACCACCTGCTCGACCCGTACCGGTTGGCGCGACCGGCCGCGCTGCCGCCCCCGGCGACGGGAGTGACGGTGGGCGACCGCCCCGAGCACGCGTGGGCGACCGCGTGGTTCGCCGCCGAGCACCACGTCCTGCTGGCGTGTGTGGAACAGGCGGCGTCCGCCGGCCTGGACCGGCACGCGTGGACGCTGGCGGCGGCTCTCACCACGTACCTCGATCGCAGCGGGCACTGGCCGGAGCTTGCCGCCGCCCAGCGGACCGCGCTGGCGGCGGCGCGGCGTCGGGGTGACCTGGCCGGTCAGGCCCTGGCGCACCGCGGCCTCGCCATCGCCTGCACCTGGTCGGGCGATCACGAGGCGGCGCACCGGCACTACCGACGCGACCTGGAGCTGTACCGCGAGCTGGGCGACGACACCGGGCGGGCGCACACGCACCTCGGGGTGAGCTGGGTGCTCGCCCGGCAGGGTCGGCTGCGGTCGGCCCTGGACGAGACCCGACTGGCCCTCGACCTCTACCGGGCCACCGACTACCGGGTCGGGCAGGCCAAGGCGCTCAACAATCTGGGCTGGATGCACGCCCGGCTCGGCGAGCCCGGGCCGGCGTTGCAGTGCTGCCAGGCGGCCCTGCGGCTGCACGAGGAGACCGGCGACCGGCACGGCGCGGCGCTGACCTGGGACAGCCTCGGGTACGTCCGGCACGGCCTCGGCGACCACGACGAGGCCGCGGACTGCTACCGGCGGGCGCTGGCACTGCACCGCGAACTCGGCGACCGGTACGACGAGGCGGAGGTGCTGGACAACCTGGGTGACAGTCTGCGGGCCGCCGGTGACCTCGACGCCGCGCGCCGGGCGTGGCGGGAGGCGCTGACCATCTTCGACGAGCTGCGGCATCCGGACGCCGACCGCCCCCGGGCCAAGCTGGCCGTCCCGGCCGTCCCGGTGGCGCCCACCGGCGGCGGCGAACTCTGACCGAGCCCGGCCGCCGTGGATCGACAACGGCTGAAACTCGACGAGCAACAACCCCTCCTGACCAGGCATTCTTGGCACATGGACCATTCCACGAACCTGGCTCTGGAGGTACGGACGTGTTCACCACGAAGTTCTGGAAGGCCACCGCCGAGCGGGCGGTGAAGAGCGCTGCGCAGGGTCTGCTCCTCTACTGGGGGGCCGACGTGGTGTTCAACGCGTGGCAGGCGGACTGGGCGGCAGCGGGTGGCATCGCGTCCGGCGCCGCGGTGCTGTCGGTGCTCACCTCGCTCGTGAGCGCGAGGGTGTCCGGCGAGGGTGACTCGCCAAGCCTCGTGGGCGGCGAGCAGTAGCACCGGCCCAGCCGGGAGCCCCTCGGCGTCGAAGGCGCTCCCGGCCGTCGAATTGACTCGGAGGCGCGAACGAGCAACGCTGTGGCAGCGCTCCCATCGACGGGCTCCTATTCGAGAGGAATGCTCGTGCGTCCCCACAGAGTTCTACTTCCGGTCGTGCTCGCCACGGCCCTCGGCGGTCTGGCCCTGCCGGTGCCCGCCCTGGCCGCGGCCGGCCCGGCACTCGCCGTGGACACCACCACCGCCCGGCACCAGATCAGCCCGTACATCTACGGCATGAACTTCGCGGACGAGGCCCTCGCCCGCGACCTGCGGCTGCCGGTGAACCGCTACGGCGGAAACGCCACCACCCGTTACAACTTCCGTGCCGACACCACCAACCGCGCGGCGGACTGGTACTTCGAGAACATCCCCAACGACAATTCGAGTCCGGAGGACCTCCCGAGGGGCTCGGAGAGCGACCGGTTCGTGCAGCGCAACAAGGCCACCGGCGCCGGCACGGTCATGACGGTGCCGATGCTCGGCTGGATCGCCAAGGACCGGTCGCGGGCCTGCGGCTTCAGCGTCGCCAAGTACGGTCCGCAGGAGTCCACCGACCCCTGGGCGCCGGACTGCGGCAACGGCAAGAAGCCGGACGGGTCGCTGATCACCGGCAACGACCCGGAGGACACCAGCATCGCGGTCGGTCCGGAGTACGTCGCCGACTTCGTCAACCACCTCAAGGGGCAGTTCGGCGGCGCCGCCGACGGCGGCGTGCAGTTCTACAACCTGGACAACGAGCCGGACCTCTGGCAGTCCACCCACCGCGACGTCCGACCGACCGGGATGGGCTACGACGAGCTGCGCGACCGCACCTACGAGTACGCCGCCGCGATCAAGGCTGCCGACCCCGGCGCGAAGACGCTCGGTCCCGTCGGCTGGGGCCTGAACTCGATCATCTACTCGGGGCTCGACCAGGACACCTGCTCACGCACCGGCTGCTGGTCGAACCCGCCGGACAAGGCCGCGCACGGCGGCCAGGACCTCGGCCCGTGGTACCTGGACCGGATGCGCGAGTACGAGCAGCAGCACGGCACCCGCCTCCTCGACTACTTCGACGTCCACCTCTACCCGCAGCAGTCCGGCGTCTTCGGCGACGCGGCCGGCGACGCCAACACCCAGGCGCTGCGACTGCGCTCGACCCGCCAGCTCTGGGACCCGACCTACGTGGACGAGAGCTGGATCAACCAGCCGGTCCGGTACATCCCGCGCCTGCGCGAACTGGTCGACCAGCACTACCCGGGCACGAAGATCGCGATGACCGAGTACAACTGGGGTGCGCACGGCTCGCTCAACGGCGCGCTCGCCCAGGCCGACGTCCTCGGCATCTTCGGCCGCGAAGGGCTCGACATGGCCGCCCTCTGGACCGCTCCCGCAGCCGACCAGCCGGTCGCCAACGCCTTCCGCGTCTACCGCAACTACGACGGCAACGGCGGCGCGTTCGGCGAGACCTCCGTCCGGGCGACCAGCGCCGACCAGGGAAAACTGGCCGTGTACGCCGCCGAGCGGAGCGCCGACAAGGCGCTCACCGTGGTCGTCGTGAACAAGACCGGCGACGACCTGACCAGTTCGGTCGCCCTCACCGGCGTCTCCGCCAGCACCGCCCAGGTCTACCGGTACAGCGGGGCCAACCTGGCCGGTGTCGTCCGGGAGGCCGACCAGCCGGTGACCGCGGGTGGCCTGACGACCACCTTCCCGGCCAACTCGATCACCCACCTGGTGCTGCCGCGCGCCACCGCGCCCGGCGACACCCAGGCACCGACCGCTCCGGGCAGGCCGACCGCCGGCACGGTCACCAGCGACAGCATCGCGCTGGGCTGGACGCCGTCCACCGACGACACCGCCGTCACCGGGTACGACGTGCACCGGGTCGGCACCACCGGCACCGTGAAGGTCGGCAGCGCCACCGGCACCGCGTACACCGTGACCGGGCTGACGCCGGACACTTCGTACACCTTCGTGGTGACCGCCCGCGACGCGGCGGGGAACGTCTCGGCGGCCTCGCCCGGGCTGACCGTGCGGACCGCTCCCACCGCGCCCACCGCCCGTTGCACGGTCGGCTACACGGCGAACAGTTGGCCGGGCGGCTTCACGGCGACCGTCGCGATCAAGAACACCGGCAGCACCGCGATCGACGGCTGGAAACTCGGCTTCGACTTCCCCACCGCCGGCCAGAAGGTCAGCCAGGGCTGGTCGGCCACCTGGAAACAGAACGGCACGAGCGTCACTGCGGACAGCATGAGCTGGAACGGCAGACTCGCCGCCGGCGCGTCCACGAGCATCGGCTTCAACGGGACGTGGAACGGCACCAACCCGGCGCCGACCGCCTTCACCCTCAACGGTCAACGCTGCGGATGACCTGAGAGTCCCACTCCGTCAGCAGGGGCGAGGGGTCCGGGGCGCGACGTCGTCCCGGACCCCTGCGCCCCTCGTCCAACTGCGGCAGGAACACGACAACCGACGGCAATGGCTCACCAGGAACCTCGACCGCCGCGCGAAGGCCGACTGGAACGTCGTGCGCCGCGGTGCCGGCCTGCTGCTCGGTGACCTGCGACAGGCCGTTGTGGAGCGCGGAAATGGATCAGCCGCCGGAGCCTTCTGCCGCGCCGTCGTGGGTGGCGGCGCCGTCGCCGCCCTCGAGGTAGACGTGCTGATGGCCCTGGCCGGCATCGATGTTCACCTGATCGAGCTGGGTTGCTGCGACGGACCAGGCGGCCTCCGCTTGGACTGCCTGTCGCTTCGCCAGTGCCGTCAAGGCGGCCCGTTGGGTGGGCGGCCCGGTGATCGCGAGGAGATACGTCTCGACGGCCAGGGATGCCTGTTCGACCGCGCCGCGCAGCCCGCCCCGTGCAACGTTTGTCGCGGTGGTGCCCGACGGGGTGTCGGCGAACGGCGCCGCGGCACGCAGCATGGTCTGTTGCCACTGGCGGGCCTGCTCGAGGCCTGGTTGCTCGCCGGTCGACGTCACTGCCCGCAGGGCGGTGAGAATGGGAGCGACCTCCTTACTGAGGCGTCGGGCCGTTGCCGTCAGCTCGACGATCTGCTGGCTGTCGCGTTGCACCTCGGCCTTGCGGATGTCAGCGGCTGCTGACTCGACGCCGTCCGGACGATTGGCTGCGTACCCGGCGACACCGCCCACGAGAAGAGCCGCGAGCCCGACTGCCACGACGATGACGGCGAGACGTGCCGTCCGGCGGCGACCCGTGTCCGGGGTCGGCAGCTGATACGAGGGCTTACCGGTACGGCGCGACACGACATCTCCCTGCGTCGATGGAAGCTCGCTCGCAGCCTAGCGGGTGGAAGGACCCGCCGGACCACCCCGAACCATCGGCAGCGCTGGTGGCGTCGACCGGGCATCCGGTCTTCGCGGACGACCCGGAGGATTCCGGCCGCAGTTGGGCGGACGAACGGGCGACGGCTGTGTACTGAAGCTTCTCCCGTCCGAAACGGATGGCCGGGGTCGTCGTGTCCGCTTGCGAAGTACCTGGGTCAGCGCATGGCGGCCGTGACGTCCGCGGCGACAGCGAGGGTATCCGTGAGCGGGCGATCCAGCAGGCGACCGAGGTCAGGACCGGTGTGGTGGAGAAACCCGTGGCGGACACCGGTGGCGATCGAGGCGAGCATCGGCGGCTGGAACGGCAGCAGGTTGGCGTCGCCGAGCAGGCGGGCGCGGTACTCGCCGAGTCCGATCGCGCGGTGCGCGACGCCGAGACGGTCGGCGATGTCGCCAGCGGCGATCGGGGTTCCGACCAGTTCGTAGACGTTCCCGGCGTGGGCGCTGGGCTCGCTTGCGACGACGGCTGCGGCAGCGGCCAGGTCGGCCCGCGCCACCGCGGCGAGCGCGCCGGTCCCGAACGCCGACTCCAGGCCGTCCGGCGTCCACGTCAGCAGGGCGCCGAAGAGTTCGGCGTACAGCCCGTTCCGCAGGATCGTCCACGCGAGCCCACTGTTCGTGACCATGTGCTCGGTGGCCCGGTGGGCCAGCGCGAACCCGAGATGGTCCCCGGCGCTGGTCAGGCTGGTGTACGTCACGTGGGCCACGCCGTCGCGGACGGCGGCGTCGAGAAGAGCCCGGTGCCGCGCGATGACCGTGTCGTCCTCGGCGTACCCGGCCGAGACCAGGACCAGGGTCGAAACCTCGGTGAGGTCGAGGGTCGCGGGATCGTCGAAGTCGAGGTGGCGCTGTGCGCCGGTGGGGGTACGACTTCCCGCCAGGGCGGGTATCCCTCGCTCAGCGAGCTCTGCGAGGGTGCGCGAAGCGAGCTGCCCGTTGGCGCCGGTAACCATGATCATTGCGGCTCGGTCTCCTGCCGTGGTTCTCTTCAGTAACTACCGGGGAGCCTGGACCCACGCCCGGCGGGCCACAAGGAGGCAGTCTCGTGTCACCAGCGCACACCGAGGTAACCGCCGAAGCCGCCGCGCTCGAACCGTGCGGACAACCGGATCACCCGGACTGCGGCATCCGCGACGTTCTCGACCGGGTGGGCGACAAGTGGTCCGTTCTCGTGATCGTCGAACTCGCCGCCGGACCGCGACGATTCCGCCAACTCCAGCGCGCCATCCATGGGATCTCCCAGCGCATGCTGACCCTCACGGTGCGCCGCCTGGAACGCGACGGCCTCGTCCTTCGGACCGTCTACCCGACCGTGCCCACCCAGGTCGACTACCGGCTCACCGAAACCGGCGCCAGCCTCACCCACCTCGTCAAGGCACTCGCCGACTGGTCGCTGGCCCACCGCGACGTCATCGCCGAAGCCCGTCAGGCGTTCGACAACGACCACCCCGACAACGAGATCCGGTGACGCGCAACGCGCCTTCGACAAGCTGACCGCGTCAGCTCGTCGGCCTGCCCATCATGGTGAGGTTCTGACTGGCGGTTCCCGCATCGGCGTTGTGGAGGGGCCTCATCGCCCGGCGTCGTAGGCATCCCGCGCGCGTTCCACCTCTGGGAGGCTGGCGTCGGCCCACGTGGCCAGGTGGGCGAAGATCGGGCCGAGGCTCGCACCCAACTCGGTGATCTGGTACTCGACTCGAGGCGGCACCTCGGCGTGGTAGGTGCGCGTCACGAGTCCGTCGCGTTCGAGTTGGCGGAGCCGCTGCGTGAGCACTTTGGGCGTGATGCTCGTCAGTCGGCGCTCCAGCTCCACGAAGCGCTGCCGACCGTACTCGTGCAGAGCCCACAGGATTGGCGTGGTCCACCGGCTGAACACGATGTCGACGACCGGCGCGACCGGACATGCCAGCTCGGGATCCGTCGAGCGCTGCACGTGCCCTCCGTCACAAACCCATTACTATCCTCTAGGTACCTACTATATCGGCGCCACTAGCGTTTCCGGCAACCGCGCGAACGACGCGGTCGAACTGGAGACACAGACATGTTTGTCGTGGTTGGAGCCACCGGAAACGTCGGCAGCACGCTCACGTCGATCCTCGCGGCCTCGGCCGGTGAGGTGACGGCGGTATCCCGGGGACGACGCCCGATCACCCTGCCGGACGGGGTCCGCCACCATCGTGCGGACCTGGAGCGGCCGGAAAGCCTGAGTCCGGCTCTCGCCGGCGCCGACGCGCTGTACCTACTCGTCGAGGGCGCCGGAGCCCATCTCGACATGCGCGAAATCCTGCGGGTCGCCGCAGCCGGTGGCGTGAAACGCATCGTGCTGCAGTCCTCGCAGGCGGTCGTCACACGGCCCGACTCGCCGTCACACGCACCCCTGCACGCCATTGAGGACCTGATCCGCCGATCCGACCTCGGCTGGACGATACTGCGCCCTGGCGGCTTCGACTCCAACGCATTCGCCTGGGCGGAACCGGTGCGGGGTACGCGGATGGTCGCCGCGCCGTTCGGCGACGTCGGCCTACCCTTGGTCGACCCGGCCGACATCGCCGAAGTGGCGGCCGCAGCCCTGCTCGACAGCTCGCACGTCGGCCGCACCTACGAACTGACCGGCCCGGCTCTGAGCACGCCTCGCGAACGGGTCGCCGACCTCGCCGCCGCGCTCGGCGAGCCGATCGGCTTCGTGGACCAGACGCCGAACGAGGCCCGTGAGCAGATGCTGCGGTTCATGCCGCCACTGGTGGTCGAGGGCACGCTGGCGATCCTCGGCACGCCCACCGAAGCCGAACAGCGGATCAGCCCGGACATTGCCGAGATCCTGGGCCGATCCCCACGCCCCTTCGCCGCCTGGGCGAAGCTCAACATCGACGCTTTCCGCTGACGCCTCACGCCCGTGGCGGTACGAAGGAGCAGCGATCTCCCCTGCCGCCGGTGCTCAGCTCAGCGCGACCGTGCCCACGATTCGCGTGGGGGCGACGGAACCGCCCACCGGTTCGTTGGAGACGCCGAACGTTCCCGCCTCGGCTGCCGTGTGGCGCTGTCCCCTGCGGCAGCGGAGCGCACCTGCGGGGTACGCGCCGCCTGGACGAGGGTGCGCTCCCGCAACCCCTGGGGCATGGCCTCGACGACGGTGTCGTCGGCGAGCCGGGCGACCGTCTCCCGTAGCTCGGTCACCTCCTGGCGGCACGACTCGCAGTCGGCCAGGTGCCGCTCGAACGCCGCCCTCTCGAGTTCGTCGACCGCGTTCAGGGCGTACGCGCCGGCGAGGGTATGGATGTCGGCGCTCATGCCCGTCCCCTCCATGTCGATGCCCAGGCAGTCACGCATCCGGATCAGTCCGTCGCGCATCCGCGTCTTCACCGTCGGCAGCGGTGTCTTCAGCTTTTCGGCGACCTCACGGTAGGTGTGGCCGCCTTAGTAGGCCAGGGTCACCGCCTCCCGCTGGACCGGTGTCAGCCGGCCCAGACACCGACGGACCTGTTCGCGCTCCAACCGGGCGGGGACGTCCTCGACGACCTCGTCGTAGGGGACGTGCGTCTCGGTTGCGGCGACCCGCTGGGTGCGGTCGGTGTGGGCACACCTCGACCAGCACCTCCTGCGTCACCTCCTCCGCCTGCGCCGGGTCGCGTACGACGCGGCGGGCCAGCCCGAGGACGCGGCCGACCATGGTGCCGTACAGCGCCGCGAACGCAACCTCGTCACCCCGTGCCACCCGCGCCAGCAGCTCGTCGGGGCTCGGTGACGTCGCGGCGTCCGGCGGCACCGAGCGTAACCGCCGCGCGTGTTCCGGGTCGCCGTTCATCCTCGGCATGTCCTCTCCTGTGCTGGCGGCCGTGCGGTCTGCCGCCGCGTACTCGTTGCTGGCCGGAATCACGGCAAGCACCAGGTCAGGTGATCGTGACGGTGGTGCGGTGCCAGCCGGTCCCGCCGTCGGGGAAGGGCGCAGCCCGTTGGTCGGTCTGGGTCGCACCTGTCGCATCGGTGGCCCGTACGCGCAGGGTGTGGCTGCCCGGGGTGGCGTCCCAGCGGTAGGTCCACTGCCGCCACAGGTCCGGCGATGGTCCATCGGCGAGGCGGGCCTGCCGCCACGGCCCGCCGTCGACCTGAATCTCGACGGCCACGATTCCGCGCCGTTGCGCCCACGCGACACCGGCGATGATGACAGGCCCGGCGCGACGTTGCGCGAAAGGTCTCGGAGTGTCGATGCGCAACAGGGAGCAAATTCGGCACGGCACCGGGAGCAGACCTGCGGGCTTGTGGCCAACCGGCCTCTGACCTGCACAATCCGAGCTGGCCTGCGGAACTGCGCCGGAGCCGTCCCGCCCGAAAGCATGAGTGCCCAGGCACCGGGTACCCGACCTGGCATGGGAAGCCAACAGCGCAACAAGCACGACAGCGGCGGCGAGTCGGCGCGGGGCCGCCGGCACCCGGGCAACGGCGCACGGGGCCGGCAGGGGGCGACGGTCGAGCACTCGCCTGATCAGCGGCACGAGCGCACCGCTACCGGATCAGCGGGCACCGAGCGCGACCATGGCCGGTCGAAGGCAGCCCACGAGGGCCGAGTCAACCGCCAGGGTACGGCCTGACCGGTCGGAGCCGAATCACCGCCGGAAGATCAGCTATTCCGACAGCCCGGGCGCCGTCAGACGCCGGCTGTTGCCAGCAATCCGGGGAATCAGGACCGGTACGCGGGCCATAAGATCCACCGATATGGCCCGTACCACACCTCCGCGTCCGCTGGATATCGCCGCAGTCTTTCCTGAGCTGCGGGAACACTCCACCACGGCTACCCGCCTGCATCCCCGACCCGGCGCTCCGACCGCCAGGGACAGCTCGGTCGGTGGACCGCTGCTGTGGCCGGCCCAGGAGGTATGGCCGGTCTGCGACGACGCCGGGGCGCACGAGCCATGGAACCTCACGACCCCGGCTGCCCTGCGCCGCAAGCGGGAGATCCTCGCGACCGCAGAAGCCCGGGGGTCGGTGCCGGGTGAGGACTTCCTGACCGTCGAGGAGCGGGCGGAACTGGACGCCGCCGACGCCCTGGAACTGGACGACCTGATCGAGGATCCCATCCCGTTGGTCCCCGTCGCGCAGCTCTACCGACGAGACATCCCGGACTACGCCGGTCCGGACGGCACCGACCTGCTCCAGGTGCTGTGGTGCCCCGTGGACCACTCGGACCGGGACTACAGCCCTCGCGTCTTCCTCTACTGGCGCGACAGTTCAGCCGTCGTCCCACTGCTCGAAGCACCTCCCGAGCCATCGGTGATCAGCGACATGTACCTGCCGATCCCGTGTCTGGTGCACCCCGAACAGGTCCGCGAATACCAATACGCCGACCTGCTCCCTGCTGACCTACGCGACCGGCTCGACGAGTGGGATGACGACGAGGACGAGAGCCGTCCCCACTACCAGAGCGACCTGTCGCTGGCGCCGGGGTGGAAGGTCGGCGGGTACGCGAACTGGTCACTGACCGATCCGTACCCGATGGACTGTGTCGCCTGCGGCACCACGATGACCTTGATCTTCACCGTGGATTCGGGCGACTGGAACGGGATGCATTGCAGCTGGCGCCCGTCCGAGGAGGACCCGACCGCGTCCCCGGACGTTGTCGGTGTGCAAATCGGGCGCGGCTACTCGCTGTACACCTTCCGCTGCCCCGTGTCAGCCGACCATCCTGCGGCCACCGCCATGCAGTGACGCGGCCGCCCACCATGACCTGCCACCGGCCTGCCGTCCCGCGTGCCGCCCGCCACCCAACGATTGAGCAGTTCACAGGCGGGGTAGTCCCGGTCCTCGCGGAAGATCAATAGGCGGCCGGGTCGGGTCCGCCCGGCGAGAGGGGCAGCACCGTTGCGGACCTGGGGGCGCGACGCCGTAGCGCGGTTGCGGGGCGACGGCATGACCGTGGTCGAGCTGACCGCTGCCGCGGTGGTCGCCTGGATCGTGGCAGCGGTGGTGATCCGTCACCCGGACCCGTTCTACGCCCCGACCGCCGCGCTCGTCGTACTCGGTGAGTCCCGCGGGCGACGGCTGCGGCAGACCGTCGAGATCCTGCTCGCGGTGGCCGCCGCCGTGCTCGTCGCGGAGCTGCTCGTGTACGCGCTCGGCCCCGGCACCCGCACGGTCCTGCTGGTGCTGCTGCTGACCACCACGACGCTGGTGCTGATCGGCGCCCGCCGTGCCCTGGTCGTGCAGGCCACCGTCTCGGCCATGTACCTGGTCGTGGTCGCCGCGCCGCACGGCACGCTGATGCCGTTCCGCTTCGTCGACGCGCTCATCGGTGGCGCGGTCGCGTTGGCCGCCAGCCAACTGATGGCCGCCCGTGACCCGCTGGCGCCGCTGGTGGCGCAGGCCCGGCGCAGCTACACCGACCTGGCCGACCTGCTCGACGAGGTGCACACCGCGCTGCGGGGCTGCGACGAGGAGGCCGCCCGCGCCGCGCTGGACCAGGCCCGGCAGGTGGACGACTGCGTCGCCCAGCTACAGACAGCCGTGCTCGCCACCGGTGAGACGCTGCGGCTGGGACTGCGCCGCCGGCACCTGGGCAAGCTCGTCGACGTGGAGGCGACGCTGCGGCAGCTCGACTACGCCGCGCGCAACATCCGGGTGCTGGCCCGGGCCGGCGTGACCCTGACCCGCCGGCACACCGCCACCCCGCCGGAGCTGGCCGCCGCGATCGGCGCGCTGACCGCCGCCGTACGGTCGGCCGGGGAGGCACTGGCCAGCGACCTGAGCGGCGCCGACGCCGACCGGCACGCGCACCGGGCCGACGCGGCGGCCCTGGAGGCGGTCCGGATCGCCGCAGGCCTGCTGCGGTCCGATCCGCCGCTGCCGGTCACCATGATCGTCGGGCAGATCCGGGCGACCGCCATCGACCTGCTGCGCGGCGTCGGCCACGACGACGTGGGGGTGCTGGACCGGGTGGACGAGGCGCTCGGTCTGAGCCGGGTGTGACGCCCGGTCAGTCGGGGCGAGAGCAGTTCGCGCCGTCGGTACGGCGAAACTCCCCCGTGGCTGACCCGCTACTCGCGTCCGACCCAGGTCGCGACGCATGCCTCATTACCCTCGGGGTCGGCCAGCACCCACCACTTCGGCGCGTGCGCGGCGGAGACGACGCGCCCGCCGGCGGCCAGGGCGGCGGCGATGCGGTCCTCCGCTTGATCGTGCGGGACGGCGATGTCGACATGCATCCGGTTGCGTTGCGGTCGCGCCGTCTCCATGGGTTGCAGCCCGAATCCGGGCCCCCGTCGCGCCGGATCGGCCAGGTAGTCGTCACCGATCTGCCGGTATCCCAGCAGCGCCTGCCAGAACGGCAGCACGTCCGACTTCACCAGGGCATCGAGGGTGATGTTGAGGAGCTGCACCGCCGTGGGATCGGCGGGAATGCCCAGCGCCCGCGCAGCGGCCGATATCCGTCGCGCCAATGAGATGTCACGCCGCGACAGCGAAACGGTGACGCCCACGTGGCGCAGGTCTAGGTTGAGATGCTCGTGCTCGTCGCGGCCGGCGAGCCGGCCGATCTCGTCGACGAACGCGATCCCCGCCGACAGCGAGCCAGTCCGGAAGTAGGCCGAGACCAGGTGGTAGAGACAACGCCAGTCGTCGACACCGTCAGCCTCGTGGAAACGCCCAGCGGTGATCTGCACCGTCACGTTCGCGAACCTAACAGCAGGATGCTCACCTGGGCCAGCCGAGGAAGCGTCGGTGCAGCGCACCCGCCGGGTCCGCGCAGTCGCGGCAGGAGTGAATCCTCAACACGAACAGCGTCCAGACAGTGAAGCCCGGGGCGTTCCGGCAGCCGACGTTCAGCGACTACCGTCAGCGCGTGCTCGATCCCACGATCATCTTCGACGCCTCCGATCCGCTGGAAAGTCCGCTCACCGACGAGGTTCTACGGCAGGTGGAGGCGCAGCTCGGCCGCAAGCTACCCGCCGCGTACGTCGACCTGGCCCGGCGACACAACGGCGGACTGTTGGCTCGTGACGCCCACCCCTCGCCCAGCCGAACCTCCTGGTCGGCGAACTACGTCGCGGTGGACACCCTGGCGGCGATCGGCCGGACCGCGCCCTTCAGCCTGTGCGGCGAGCTCGGGAGCGCGTTCTGGATAGCCGAGTGGGGCTACCCCGACATTGGTATCTACATCGCCGACTGCCCCTCGGCGGGCCACGACATGATCGCCCTCGACTACCGGTCCACCGGCGAGCCGACAGTCGTGCACGTCGACCAGGAGTGGGATTACCAGATCACTGTCCTCGCCCCCGATTTCGAGACGTTCCTGGGCGGCCTCGTCGACGACACGGATTTCGATGAGGACGATTGATCGTCCGCTCGACAACCACGGCAGTGATTCAGGACGATCGGCCTGCCTGTTTCGTCGCGACGAAGAGAAATTCCTGATCCAGGGCCCCGGTGCAGTTCGCCTGCATCGCCTCGGCGCCGGGGTTCACATCGGCCGGGCCGCCGAGCGCCCCGACGCAGAGGCCACTGTGGATCGGACGGAGCCGGTAGCCGCCGGGCACCGGCACGTTTGTGGCCTCCAACAGGTACCGCTGGTGGGCGGCACCGGTGCAGTTGTCCGGCGCCAGCAACGCGCCGTCCCCCGTCAGCGCCTCGTCGACGGTCAGACAGCCCGCGCCCTCCTTCGGATGGTGCCATTCGATCTCGTAGACCCCGACACCGACCGCTTTGAGGAAGGTGTCCGGGGAGATCCGGTCGCACGCCCGTTGCACCGCCAGCGGCCGGTCAGTGCGGCCGTTACGCTCCCGCCCCTCGCCCAGGCACAGGTCACGGTCCCGCACGTGCGCGGGTTGGATCAGGTACCAGCCATCGGGCAGGGCGGCAGTCGCGGGCGTGGAAGCCCCGGAGGATTCCACGGCACGGCCACCCGAGCCGTTCGAGCCGTTCGAGCCGTCTGAGCCGAGGGCGCCCTTCCAGGCCAACGCCGTGCCCGAGCCGATCACGGCGGCGAGGGCGGCGATCACCACGATTGCCCTCCTCGACCGTCGCGGCCGAGCAGCCGGGACGGGCGGTGCGACCGGCTCCGCGGTGGCCACCTCGGGCTCCTCGACCGGATCCGGAGAACCGCTCGAGATCGGCCCGACGGCAAGCCGGTTACGGGCCGCGACCCAGCGGGCCGCCGCGGCGTCGCCGAGTCCGCAGGCTCGCGCAAAGGACTGCACCACCTGTTGCCGGGGCAGGGTCGTACGGCTCAGAGCCGACGCGATCGTGCTCGACGGCAGGGCGTCCCCTGAGGCGTCGGCCTTGGCCGCGAGTTCCCGGTACGTCAGGCCGGACCATTCCCGCAGGGCCCGCAGCGCCGTCACGAACTCGGTCGAGTTCGTCGCCTCGTCGGGGTTCGGCGGCTGCGTTCCGGCTTCGGACATGCGACTCCCCCATGCGTCGATCGGACTCGATCGAGGTTATCGATCCTAGTCATCTGACGCTCGCCGTGCGGGCCCGTTCGGGACTGTCCCGAACGCGCTGGATCCGTTGCCCACGGCGTCGTCTGACGCCCAGTGTCCTAGTCGGACGGCCGATCCGGCGCGTGCGGGGCAACCGGCTTGTTCGCAGTCACCACTTCACGCGGGGGGAACAGGATGCCCATACCAGGTACCCGTCGGATCGGCTGGATACGCGCCGGTCGTGGCTCGCTGGCCGGCGCTCTCGTCCTGGCGCTGGTCATCAGTTTGGCCGGGGCGGCGCCCGCACACGCCGGACCCGCCGGCCACCCCCGCTCCCCCGCTGCGAAGAACCCGGTCGCGCCGGTCAAGGGGACGTCGGCACCGGCCCGCCCGCGTGCTGTCGACCTGGAGGAGCAGGCCGCGTTGCGTAAGGCGGCCCGCCCTGAGTGGCCGTCCGCCGCCGCCGTGGACGTACCCGTCGCCGCCGCCGTCCGGCCGATGTCGAGCGAGCCGGAGATCTCCCTCGCCCGGGCCGGTGCCCTACCTCTGTGGGTCGGATCGCCCACCGGGGCCGGCACGGTACGCGTCGAGCTCCTCGGCCAGGACGCCGTCCGAGCGGCCGGGTGTTCGCGGGTGCGATACTCGCGGCCGTGAGTTCGCCGCTGGAAGCCTTCGCCGGGCTGCTCGACCGCTCCATCCGCGAGATCACCGCCCTGGCCACGGACGCCCGGGGCTTCGACGCGGCTCGGATCGGCCGCATCGCCGATATCTGGGACAACAACGCCGTACCTCTGGTGGGCGCGGCATGCGCGCCGAGGCCACTTCGATCCAGACGAGCGCGCGCCGGCCTACGGTGGATGGCCGACCTCGGTGCCGACCGACGCAGGCTGATGGTCGACCTGGACCCGAGCCTGGACAGAGTGCTCCCCACCGCACAGCCGGACCGTTCCGTCCATCGGGACTACCTGGGTCGCGTCTTCCCGGGCACCTTCCGGCTGACCGCGGAAGTCGTCGACGCGCTCGCCCGCGACTACGACCTCGCCGCCGGCAGCGTGCGCTCGCTCACGGCCCGACCTTCGGATGCGGGACTGCGGGTACAGCTCACCCTGGCCACTCCACGCCGGTTCACCCCCGGTACCGGACGCGTCTCGCGGGACGGGTCCCAGAAGCCCTGGCCGGACGCGCCGCTGAAGTTCACCTTCGACGGGGTCGCCGATCTGTGGTTCGACGCCGAGGACCGGGTCGGGATGGCCGTGAGCCGCACCGACGCCGGGCCGGGGGTGGCGATCGGGCGCACCGGTCGCCTGCGGGCGACCGAGGCTTCCGTCTGGCCCGACGACCCGCGATGGTACGAGTCGACGGCCGGCCGGGCGGCCGACCTCGTCACCCCGCACACGCGGCCGCACCGACGAAAGCCGGTACCGACGTCGACCCTCGAAGCACCGCAACGGGCCGCCGCTCAAGCGCTCGTCATGTTGCTGAACCACGCTCGGCTCGTCCACTACTATCCGAAGCTGGCCGCCGGCGTGCCGATCCTCGACATCTGCCGCATCGCGGCCGACGCGGGCAGCGCCATTCTCGCCGCGAGCACGCGTCGTGGCGCCGAGCGTCAGACCGCCTTCGCGGAGCTTGTTCGACGGTGGCGTCACGTACCCCCCGGGGTGCCGCCTGAGACGATCCGCTCCGGCCCGGTCGTGCTGCGTCACGCACGGTACGACGAGCCCCACGCCGACCACGACGTCCCTCAGCACGGCGGCGTCGCCCTCCTCGCCGCGGTGCCGGGCGCAGACCGCGAAGGACCGTGGACTCTCGCCAGTGCGGAGATCGCCGAGCCGTCACGATTCCGGATAGCCAGCACCGCGTTCGACGACGGTCAGCACATCGACCGCGCCGAAGAGGCTTTCCGCATGAGCGACGCGCTCGTCGTCCGTTGACGCGTGAACGACCACGAGGGCGCGGCATCGCGCGATCGGCGTACTGACCTGGCCTTAAGTGGCCGACGGTGAGTAGTTGTACACGACGTAGCCCCGGTAGACCGCGATCTTGTCGTACAGAGCTCGGGCCTCGGCATCGACCTCGGTGTTCCAATACAGGCGTGGGGAGCCGTGCTTGTCGGCATCCTGCGCCACCCATTCGATCATTGCGGTGGCAATGCCTCGCCGTCGTACCTCGGGCGTGACGAACAGTTCGGCCAGATAGCACCTCCCGGCGCCCCAGACGCTTAGGTGGAACAGGTAATGCGCGATGCCGACCATCGTGCCGTCGAGCCGTGCGCAGATGCCCCGGATCTGCCCACCGTCCACCAGGCGTTGCCAGGTCCGTTCGTAGCCATCGTCGTCGACCTCAATCGCGGGTCGACCCGGCCGGCCAGCCCAGTGCGCGTGGAAACTCCGGGTCAACGCTTCCCACTCGCCGCGGTCGAGGTGTGTCAACGGGCCGATGCTCATCACGTCGCCATCCTCACATCAACCCCAGGCCGCGGCGCGCGCAGAGCGAGGGCGTGCGTAGGCGCCCTCGATCGAGCCGAGAGGCAGGACAGGTGGCGGTCCGGCAACGGGCTACCGTATCGGGAATGTCGATCAAGCCCCGTACGGTGCGGTGGCTCATGCCCCTGGTCGCGCTGCTGTTTCTGGGCCTCGCACTGCTGATTCGCGCCTTCGACGACGGGGCGCTGCGGCAGTACTCCGGCACCGCGCTGTACGCGTCGATGGTCTGGGCCGTAGTGCTGTTCCTGTGGCCACGGATGGCGCCGATGCCCGCCGGGACCGTCGCCACGGCCTTCTGCTGGGTGGTGGAGCTCGCACAGCTGACCGGGGTGCCAGCCGAACTGTCGGCGCGGAGCCTCGCCGCGAGGCTCGCGCTGGGTGTGCAATTCGACCCGGTCGACCTGGCCTGGTATCCGGCGGGCGTGGCTCCCCTGGTGGCGCTGCACCACCTGGTACGCGCCCGCCACCGCACAACCGACGCGTGACATCGGTTTCCAGCCGTCCCCGACGTGCCCCAGCCTCGTCGCTTGCGCGGCCGCGTCGCGCCGAAGGGCGCCGGTACGAATGTGATCCAGACCAAGTCGAGGCCGGGGGCGCTCCGACCGGCCAAACGGCGTAGGCCGCTCGCGGCGGCGGTGCCGGGGACCGGCACCTGGGCATTTCCGGGGTGCATCGTCAGCCGCCATGTTTCGGAGGCCACCGCCGCTGTGTCTACCGGCCGGCTCGCAGCTCACTCAGGACCTGTACGACCTCGGCGCGGACCCGCGTTGGGCAACCCCAGTAGTCGTAGATGCCACCGCGGTCGCCGTTGTGACCACAGATGACGAACACCCCGGTACCCAGCCGGCGCTTCAACTCGGTGGCCAGCCACCCGACGAACCCGCTGTTGTCCAGTTCCGGCGGGAAGTGGAACGAGAACACCGTGAAGCGCTCACCGTCGGTCGCCCCGACTGGCGCCAGCCAGGACCACCGATCCTCGTCGCGCACCACGGCCAGCAGGTCAACCGTCAAGGCCGGTGGCTGAGTGAGCGGCGCCTCGAAAAACGACCACTCGCCGTCGAATATGACCAGTTCGGCGGCCGCTATGACGCGTCGCAGCCGCTGCGCGGTTTCGTCACGGGATTCCTGGCTGATGCTGACCACGCAACGATCCTGCCCCAGGACGGCAGCCAACGCAGTCGCCCTCGACACACCGCTGCTGGCGGGGCGTGAGTCAGGGTCGGGGTTCGCCGTCGATGGTGCTGCTCGTCTGCGGCCGGAGTGCGGTCAACAGGTTGTCGAGTTGACCCCACGCTCGCGCGCTGGCGACGTGGTCGATGTAGTCCCGGGACTCGATAATGAGCCCATCGCGGATACGCATCACGAAGACGCACGGCACCGTGAAGGCCTCACCCGTCTCGGCGACCCGCCCCTGATAGGCAAACTCGGCGACAATCACCTCCGGGTCCGCGGTTTCATGAATCCTCACGTCGACCGGCTTACGGTTCAATGTCCGCCCCACCGGAGGTGTCGCGGTGAAATGCTCGTGCAGCTCGCTGCGGCTGCGCAGCGGTGGCGGATCGAGCGGGTGAAACGGATGCGTGACGTGGGTTTGTTCGCCATACAGGTCGGCCAGGTCTTCGTACGGACCGTCGCAGACACCGTTCACCAGTCGGAGGAACGTTTCGCGTGGATCAGTCATGCCGAGCCTCCTTCGAATCAGATAGATGTCACGCGTGTCATGCCGAGGGCGACATGCGGAGAGGGCCGACACCTCCGTCCAGCTACGACACAGCCCTAGTCACCAGAGGAACCCCAGAAGTAGATTTCGCTGGGATTGCCGTCAGCGTCATGCAAAACCGCGCACCGGCCGAACCAGCTTCGGTTAGCGAGAGGTTCGATCGCCTCCACGTGCGACCGAGTCAGCTTGCGGGTACCCAGGTACTCGATCGCCTCGGCCTCGACCACCGGCTGAATCGTCCCGTAGTCAGGCTCTTCACCGTCGGCCAAGATTCGCGACATATCCAGTATCGAGTGGGTACCGGACTCCTGGACGGATTCGTCCGCCCACAGCTCGGCCTCCGTCATCGGCCGATTCGGAAAATCCGCCGCCGACTTGCCGTACTCGTACGGCACGGCCCACCAGTAGTCGCCGGTCTCGAAAACCTGCCGCCGCAGTCCGTCCAGCGCGACTTGGAGATCCGGCTGATATGCGACGTAGTAGCTCCACCCGGACGCACCCACGTTGACCCCCCTTGATCTTGAAGCAAGATAGCCGGAAGGCAGGCTTGCGTCCATCCTCCGCAATGGCACTGAAACTTGATCAACTCGCCGCACGGTGCGCGGCTGGACCTGGATCACCGCCTTCGCCCTGCACCTGCGCCGCAATACGTCCACGAACGAGGGCGAAGCAGCTGATCAGAAGCACCCGATCACTCGCCCGTTCCGCCAAGGCTGAGCGCGTTTGGTCAAGATCAGGTGCGCGCTCGTTGGCATACGCGGGCGCCGCCCTACCGACTCCCCGGGGCGCCGACGCTGACGCCTTCGCAATCGGCGAAGAGGTCACCGCACAGAGTTCGCAGGTCGCGGCGTTTGTCTATGCCGGCTCGCGCACGCCGCCGGCGTTGCCACCATCGTCTGGCGACGGTTCGTGCGGGGCTTCGGGCAACTCGTCCGGTCCACCAGGCAGAAGGACGCCCGCGTCGTCGGGCACCGGTTCACGTGGGTCGATGGGAGGATACTGTTCGGGGTCGAGATCCGGTCCAGTCATCAGGCGAGTATCCGTCGTCTTCGGCACTGCCGCTCGTCGGGCCCGGGAGCCGGACGGTCTCCCCTCCGGCCGGCCCGCCCGGCCCGGAAGCCGCCGCCGGCCGTCAGGCCAGTCCGGTGCAGACCGCCCGGACCGCGGTTACCAGGCCCGGGTCGCCGCAGTCGGTGGACGCCGAGGTACGTCCGACGACCTGCCAGCCCTTGGTGTCCTTGCGCAGGAACACCTGGCCGCCGCCGGGAATCGGGGCCGACCGCGGAGCGATCGCCATCAGTCGGGCGAAGCCGTTGCGGCAGCCCAGCACCTGCACGTCGTCGACGCTCTGCCCGTTGAGCGCGGCGCCGGTGGCCTCGAGTAGGACCGGCGGCCGGCAGGACGGGTCGGTGTCAGTGGTCGGCAGGGCGGCGAGCCGGGTGGGCCCGGTGGCGGCGGAGGCGGGGTCGGCGGCCCGGCCGGCTCCCGTACCGGAGCTGGCCGCGTCGGAGGCGGGAGCCGGTGGCGCGGGGACGCCGGAGGTGGTGGGCGTCGCCTGCGGTCCGACAGCGGTGCCCGCCGGGTCCGGAGCGGCGGCCGGCCCGGAGGAGGCCGACGCCGGGCGGCCGGCCGCGACACCGGTCCGCTCGGCGTGCGCGCAGCCGGCCGCCGAAAGGGCCACGGCCACCGCCACTACCAGGTACGCGCTGCTGCGTCGGATCGTCATGAACGTCTCTCCATCGTGTCGAAGCTGCTGCCCGGGCTGGTGCCCGGAGCTGCTCCGACGCTAGGGAGCCGGCCTGCCAGCGATCTGGACGAAACCTGGAAGAGCAGGCCAGGGTGGGTTCAGACCGGGTGCGCGACCGACACGGCTACGCCCACCGGTGCCGTCGCCTCGCACCCGCATCCCCACCGCTCGTGCCAGCCAGCCGCCTCGCCGGCCTCCCGGGTGCCGAGCCGGCGGAACTTCGCCGCAGCGGTCTCCCACGCCTGGTGGGCGGACGCGACGTCGCCCAGCGCCGCATGAGCCGCACCCAGGTCGCGCAGCGTCCGTGCCACACCGAGATCGTGGTGCAGCTCGCTCCACCCGTCGTGCGCGAGGCGAAGGTTCTCCAGGGCGGTGTCCGGCCGGCCGGCCGCCAGGTGCAGTTCGCCGATGGTCCGCTGGACCAGCGCCACCCCGAACCGGTCATGCAGCCGCCGGCACGTGCCGAGGGCGTGCTCCAACGGCTCCTGCGCCCGGCACATCTTGCCCTGCCGGACCCACACCTTCGCCAGCGCCTGCTCCGTGTAGCAGGCGAGCAACTCATCACCGCTCGCCACGATCAGGTCGTGGGCGCGGGAGCACCAGCGCTCCGCGTCGGCCAGCTCACCCCGGGCCCGATGCACCAGGCCGATGCCCCGGGCGGCGATGGCCTCGCCGCGAGCGTGGCCCAGCGACCGGTAGGTGTCCACGGCACGACCGATCCAGCTCAGTGCCGCCTCGTCGTCGCCGAGCTCCCGCAGACAGCAGCCGATGCCGTAGGTCGCGTGCGCGGCGGCGTTCTCGTCCCCCAATCGGCCCAGCACCTCGGCGGCTGTGGTCAGCAGCGGGACGGCCTCCCGATGCCGGCCCACCTCACGCAGTACGGTGCCGAGACCGTTGCGCGCCGCGGCTGACCCGTGCTCGTGGCCGGCGGCTTCGAACAGGTCGATGGCGGTACGGAAGTTCCGCTCGGCCTCGGCGAACCGGTCCTCCTTGTAACGCAGCAGCGCGATACCGCACTCGATCACCGCCTCGCCGACCGCGTTGCCGGCCGCCCTGGCCGCGGCAGAGGCCGCCGCGTGGGTGCGCCTCCAGCCGACGAAGTCGTTGCGGACCGCGAAGGACGCGTAGACCAACGCGTCCGCCAGCGCGCACGCCGCCACGTCCATGCCGAGTTCCGCAGCCCGCTCCACCGCGACGATCAGCGTCGGCGCCTCGACCTCCAGCCAACCGGGTAGCTGGTGGTCGGCCGGGAGCGGGATGGTCGGCACGTCCACCGGCAGCGGCGCCTGCCGGTAGAGCGGCGGAACGGCGTACGGCAACCGCTGGTTGAGCCGCTCACCCAGCTCGGTGGCCGTGACCAGCACTCTGGCCACCGCGGCGCGCAGCGCACCGTCGCTGTCCTCCTCGACGGCGCGTTCGCGGGCGAACAGCCGGACCAGGTCGTGCATGTGGTACCGGAGCAGCCGGTGCGTCGGGTCCGCAACGGCGGTCACCAGGCGGGCGTCGGCAAGCTGTTCCAGCAGCTCCTCGGCGTCGTCCATCGAGCCACCAACGAGTGCCGCCACCAGCCAGTCCGCGAAGCTCGACACCCCGAGAAAGCCGAGCAACCGAAACGCCCGGCGGGCCGGTGGGTCGAGCGCCTGGTAGCCGACCGCGACGCTGACCCGGACGGCCAGCCCGTCCGCAGTCATCTCGTCGAGCCTCGCGCGCTCGTCGCGCATCCGCTCCGCCAGCCGGGCGATCCGGCGGTGCGGTCGGGCCGCGATCCGGGCGCCGACGATCCGTAGGGCGAGCGGCAGCCCCGCGCACATCTCGACCAGCGCGGCGGTCGCCTCCGGCTCGGCCGCCACCCGGCCCGGCCCGACGATGCGCTCCAGCAGGACGAGCGAGTCGGCCCGATCGAGCAACGGCACCTCGATCTGCTCGGCGCCCGGGATGGTGGTCAGCAGGGCCCGGCTGGAGACGATCAGGGCGCTTCCCGGCCCACCGGGCGCGAGCGGGCGAACCTCCTCGGCGCTGACCGCCGAGTCGAGCACGATGAGGAATCGGCGTCCGCTCAGCATGGCGCGGTACTGCCCAAGCTTGTCCTCCAGCGTGGGCAACTGCTGGATGTTGGTGGCGCCCAGGGCCCGAAGCACCCGGTCCAGGGCCTCCCCGGAGTCGCCGCCTCGGCCGGCGAGGGTGACGAAGATCTGCCCGTCGGGGTACGAGTGGCGAAGCAGGTACGCGAGCCGGATGCTGAGCGCCGTCTTACCCACGCCGCCCGGCCCGGAGAGGATCACCACGGGCGCGGCGTTGCCCTCGGGGCGTCCATCGCCGGGTTGCAGCACACTCAACGCGCAGCAGATCTCCGGTTCGCAGCCGACGTGGTCGGGCAGGTCGGCCGGAAGCTGGCAGCCGGGGCCCGTCGGGGCATGGTGCGCTGGCTCCGGTTGGGCCTCGACACGTGCGGCCTCAGCGACCGCGGGCTGCGCCACTCGGGGCGCCTCGACAGGGGCGGCGGCCACCCGCGGCGCGGGCAGCGTGCCGCGCAGGATCTCCCGGTGCACATCCTGCAGGTCGGAGCCCGGGTCGATGCCCAGCTCGTCGGCAAGCTTGACGCGGGTCCGGGCGTACAGGTCGAGCGCCTCGGCTCGGCGACCGTTGAAATACAGGGCGCGCATCAGGCTCACGGCCAGCGGCTCGATGAGCGGGCTGCGCTCCAGGGCTGCGGTGAGTCGGTCGACGACCTGTCCCGGGCGGCCCTGGCTGATCTCGCTGTCGGCCCAGTCGAGCAGGACTCGGACGATCTGCTGGCGCAGACCCTCCCGAACCCGGGCCGCCCAGGCGCCGGGCAGCCCGTCGAGCGGGTCGCCCCGCCACAGCTCGACCGCCTCCCGCAGCAGCGCCGCCCGGTCGCGGTGGTCCACCGCGAGGCCTTGCGCCTGCTCGGCGAGGCGGCGCAGGCGGTACAGGTCGACGCGGTCCGGGTCGACGTCGAGCAGGTATCCGGTCTGGTTGCGGCCGACCGTGATCGGGGCCGTCTCGGCGGACTGGGCAGCGACCAGGATCCGCCGGATTCGGGTGAGGTACGTGTACAGGACGCCCCGGGCGTCGGCCGGCGGGGCGTCGTCCCAGACCCGGTCGACCAGCGCCTCGATCGGCACGCTGCGGCCCACGTCCACCGCGAGCGCCGCGAACACCAGCCGCTGCTTCGGTGGACCCAACTCGATCAGCCGGCCGGCCGCGACCACACGGAGATCACCCAATATGCATAGTTCCACGGCTTCGCCCCCGCGTCCGTAGCGCCGCTGGACTGCCCGTTAGCAGGGCGTCCGAAGTTGTCAAGCATCCATCAAGGTTCGCTACCTGATGTGGCTGCGAGGGTTCTGCCAGCCACCGCACCGGCAGCTCGCGGACCACTCACCGGAGCGGCAGGCCCTCATCCCACCTCCGACGAAAGGGTCGCGAACACACAACCGCACAGCAGGACCAGTTGGGACCAGCCATCGGGGGCAGGCCCCACGGTGGCTCGTGCGCTGCGACTTTACCTGTCGCATCGGGTCCAGCCAATGGCTGTCGTGCACCTGCACTCACGTTCGCGACCACTCCGTTCATCCCCACCACGAAGGGAAAACCCATGCGTCGCTTCCGAGCCCGCAGACCGGCCGCGATCCTCGGCACCATCACGATGATCGCCGCGGGCCTGGTCAGCGTGTCGTCCGCACCCGCCCAGGCCTCCACCATCGAAGGCCCGATCAGCCGCAGCGAGATCATGTCCCGCGCACAGAACTGGGTGGACCGGGAACTCACCTACACCCAGACCGGCTCCTGGGCGAGCGACATGGACGGCGACAAGACCTACCGGCGCGACTGCTCCGGTCTCGTGTCGATGGCCTGGCACCTGAACACCAGCTACGTCACCGACGACTTCCAGGTGGACAACTCCCGCTGGGACACCCTCGGGAGCATCGACAGCTTCCAGGCCGGCGACGCGATGGTCCGCAGCGGCCACATCGAGCTCTTCTCGCACTGGGCCGACCGGAACGACCACAGCAAGGGCGCCTACGTCTACTCCTTCAACGACACCGGCCAGACGGTCCAGAACCCGTACAAGGACAACAACGTCGGCAGTCGTGGGTTCAACAGCGCCAGCGACCTGAGGACCTACAAGCCGATCCGTCGCACCGGCCTGATCGCCGGGGCGACGGCTCGCAAGGGGCCCGCGCTGGGGCACGACGACGGCGACGGCACCCTGACCATCCACCGCTGGAACTCAACCGGTACGGCGTTCGACCACACGACCGACTACAAGGGTGAGAGTTCCTTCGATCTCGCGAACGTCGGCGATCGGATGGCCTCGGGTGACGTCGACGGTGACGGCACCGACGACGTCGTCATGGCGTACCAGATCAGCGACGGCACCTTCGGCTTCTACGTCTTCGACGCCGGCGTCACCAGCCGCGGCCGCTTCTACACCTCCAGCCAATACAACCTCGA
>NZ_JBEXUR010000023.1:0-100454 GCF_040614415.1 Micromonospora sp. NPDC005979
TCAACCGAGGAAACACCTGCCGTCCGATAATCGGACACCGGGTGTTTCCTGGGTTGAAGCAGAGCAAAGGACGCGAGGTGATGGGGCCCGACCCGGCGGGCGACGGGCGGCGGGCGGCGACCTGCGCTCCTGCGATCGTCCGAGGGCCACGACCGCCGGGCGTGCCAACGACTCCCCGGCCACGGGGCACACCCGCCACGGCGCAGCCGGCCACGGCACACCCGCCACGGCGCAGCCGGCCATCACGACAGCCCCCGCCAATCGGACACACCGCCCGTGTGCGGCGATCGGACCGAATGGTCGACTCCGGATCGCCGAAGTCGGGGTGTCCGGGATCGGTTGATGCCGCGATATTGGCTATGTCGAGTCGATCATGCTCATTCCGGCCGAGCGGCGTGGCCACCGAGCCCGTGGCGATCGTGGGCGTGGGGGAGGCCCTAGGGTGATCAGTGTGGCGACCCTTCTGCTTCTGCGACACGGCCGTACCACCGCGAACGCCGACGGCGGCCTGGCCGGCCGGCAGCCGGTCGAGCTGGACGACACCGGGCGCGCCCAGGCCACCGCGGTCGGCGAGCGGTTGCGGGCGGTGCCGTTGGCAGCGGTCGTCACCAGTCCGCTGATTCGTTGCCGGCAGACCCTGGAACTGGCGTTGCCCCAGGCCACGCCGGTGGTGGAGGAAGGGCTGATCGAGTGCGACTACGGCAGCTGGGAGGGGCAGCCGCTGAAGAAGCTCGCCAAGGAGCCGCTCTGGCCGGTGGTCCAGCAGCACCCCAGCGCGGCGGTCTTCCCGCAGGGGGAGGCGATGGCGGCGATGGCGGCCCGCGCGGTGGCGGCCGTCCGCGACTGGGATGCCCGGGTGAACGCCGAGCACGGGCCTGAGGCGGTCTGGCTCGCGTGCAGCCACGGCGACGTGATCAAGGCCATCGTGGCGGACGCTCTCGGCGTACACCTGGATGCCTTTCAGCGGATCGTGGCCGACCCGGCGTCGGTGACCGCGATCCGCTTCACGCCGCTGCGGCCCTTCGTGGTCCGGCTCAATGACACGGGCGGTGACCTCGCCGCGCTGGTCCCGCCGCCGCGCAAGCGGCGTCGGCGGACCACGCGGGCGGCCGAGTCGGACGCCGCCGTCGGCGGCGGGGCGGGTGCGGCCAGGTGAGAAACAGCGCCACGCCCGGGTGTGGCCCCCGATACACCGGGCGCGTTGCCCCTGCGGCGATTCGGGTCGGTGGGGTGCGCGATGCCATGGTGGGCCGGATAGGGTCGTGGGTATGACCCACCAGGTGCACGCCTTCGAACCGCCGGAGCGGTTCGTCGCCGGGACTGTCGGGCCGCCGGGGGAGCGCACGTTCTTCCTGCAGGCCCGCGGCGGCGGCAGGCTGGTCAGCGTCGCGCTGGAAAAGGTCCAGGTGTCCCTGCTGGCCGAGAAGCTGGAGGAGCTGCTCACCGAGGCGCAGCGCCGCTTCGGGGTGGAGCTGCCCGAGCTGGCGCCGGTGACCGGCGACAACGAGCCGTTGGACACCCCGGTCGACGAGGAGTTCCGGGTCGGGACGCTCGGGCTGGCCTTCGACGTCGACACCGCGACCGTGGTGATCGAGGCGATCGCCGCCGGCGAGGTCGAGCCCGAGGTCGAGCTGGGCGACGAGGACGACGAAGAGGACGACGAGGACGAGGAGCCGGACGAGGACCTGGACCGGTTGCGCGTGCGGCTCACTCCGCAGGCCACCCGCCAGTTCATCGAGCGGGCCCGGCGCGTGGTCAACGCGGGCCGGCCGCCGTGCCCGCTGTGCGGCCAGCCGTTGGACCCCGCCGGGCACCTGTGCCCGCGGCACAACGGTTACCACCGGTGACCTTGTCCGGCCTCCAACCTCTGCGCGACGGTGACGCCGCGCTGCGGCTGCTCCGCGACGGCACCCTCGACCTGGAGGGCCGGCTGGTCGACGCGTCGAACACTACCCTGCGGGGCATCCTGACCCTCGACGGCGTCACGGCCCGCTGCGTCTACAAGCCGGTCCGCGGGGAGCGCCCGCTGTGGGACTTCCCGGACGGCACCCTCGCCGGCCGGGAGGTGTCCGCGTACCTGGTGTCCCACGCCACCGGCTGGGGCCTGGTGCCGCCGACCGTGCTGCGGGACGGTCCGTTCGGCCCCGGTTCCTGCCAACTCTGGATCGACGAGCCGGAGGACGCCGAGCCGTTGGTCGGGTTCGTGCCGGCCGAGGAGGTGCCGCCGCGCTGGTTCCCGATCGCGGCGGCCCGGGACGACGACGGCGCCGCGTACGCCCTCGCGCACGCCGACGATCCACGCCTGGCCCGCCTCGCCGTACTCGACGCGGTGATCAACAACGCGGACCGCAAGGGCGGGCACGTGCTCGTCGGAAACGACGACCGCATCTACGGCGTCGACCACGGGGTGAGCTTCCACGTCGAGGACAAGCTCCGTACGGTGCTCTGGGGTTGGGCCGGCAAGCAGGTTCCGCCGGACGCCGTGGAGATGCTCGACGGGCTCGCCGCGCAGGTCGCCGGGCCGCTCGGCGAGGAGCTGGCCGACCACCTGACGATCAGCGAGATCGCCGAGCTGGCCGCCCGCGTCGAGAGGTTGCGCGAGACCGGCCGCTTCCCGCAGCCGCCGGAGGACTGGCCGGCGATACCCTGGCCCCCCATGTGACCCCGCTGTCATCTTGATCACCCGTGGGGCGTCCCGGTGTCGCCTGAGGGCTGGTTAGGCTGAGGCCATGGAGTCTTGGGCGGGACACGAGGTGCCACGGCTGCCGGGTCGGGGCGAGCCGTTGGCGTTGTACGACTCGGCGCGGCAGAGTGTCCACCCGAGCGACCCGGCCGACGCGGCGAGCATGTACGTCTGCGGCATCACCCCGTACGACGCCACCCACCTCGGTCACGCCGCCACCATGATCACGTTCGATCTGGTGCAGCGGATGTGGCGCGATGCCGGCCGTCCCGTGCGGTACGTGCAGAACGTCACCGACATCGACGACCCCCTGCTGGAACGGGCCGCCCGCGACGGCGAGGACTGGGTGGTCCTGGCGATGCGGGAGACCGCCCTGTTCCGCGAGGACATGGAGGCGCTGCGGATCATCCCGCCGGAGCGTTACGTGGGCGCGGTCGAGTCGATCCCGGACATCGCCGACAAGGTCGAGGTGTTGCTCAAGGACGGCGCCGCCTACCGACTCGACGACGGCACCGGCGACGTCTACTTCGACGTCTCCGCCACCGGCCGGTTCGGCTACGAGTCGAACCTGACCCGCGAGCAGATGCTGGAGATCTTCCCCGAGCGCGGCGGCGACCCCGACCGGGCCGGCAAGCGCGATCCCCTCGACCCCCTGCTGTGGCGGGGGGCGCGCGAGGGTGAGCCGTCCTGGCCGGGCGGGGAGTTGGGCCCGGGCCGGCCCGGCTGGCACATCGAGTGCGCGGTCATCGCGCTGAACCTGCTCGGCGACCGCATCGACGTCCAGGGCGGCGGCAACGACCTGCTCTTCCCGCACCACGAGGCCTCCGCCGCGCACGCCGAACGACTCACCGGCCAGGCCCCGTTCGCCGAGCACTACGTGCACGCCGGCATGATCGGCCTGGACGGCGAGAAGATGTCCAAGTCCCGCGGCAACCTGGTCTTCGTGTCCCGGCTGCGCGCCGACAAGGTCGACCCGATGGCGATCCGCCTCGCGTTGATCTCCGAGCACTACCGCAGCGACCGCACCTGGACCGACGAGCTGCTCACCGCCGCGCAGGAGCGGCTGGACCGCTGGCGGCGGGCCGCCGCCGCGCCCGCCGGGCCGTCCGGGGCCGAGCTGCTGTCCGGGGTACGCGCCAGACTGGCCGACGACCTCGACACCCCCGGCGCTCTGGCGGTGGCCGATCACTGGGCCGACGCGGCCCTCTCCGGCGCCACGGAAGACCCGGAGGCCCCCGCCCTCTTCGCGAAAACAGTAGACGCCCTCCTCGGCATCCGCCTGTAACGCCCCCCCCCGCCCACGCGCGGCCTGGCGCCTCCGCGCTAGCCGGCGGGCTCCCGCGCTCGCCGGCGGGCTCCCGCGCTAGCCGGCGGGCGCCTGTGTGCCCGCCGCTCAGTGTCGATCATGGACTTGTGGTGGCCGTGATGAGGTGCTGTGCCCATTATGCGAGGCACCACAACTCCATGATCGACGCGAGCCTCGCTGCCTCGCCGTCGATCTTGCACTTTCTGACGTTGCGAAAGGGGCCGATCGGGGCAAAGCGTCGACAGAAAGTGCAAGATCGACGGCGGGACCGGGGTGGGGCCGGGACCGGGTGGGACCGGGTGGGTGGGGTTAGCCCAGGACCAGGCCCGGGTCTGGGTCGGGGTCGGGGGTGGGGGCGGGGATCTGGTACTCCTCGGTGAGGGTGGTCATCGGGCCGGGCCAGGTGGCCTGGGCGACCTCGATGGGCTTGCGGTGGCTGTCGTACGCGACGTGCAGCAGGTGCAGCACCGGTGTGTCGGGCCGGATCTGCAGGGTCTCGGCCTCTTCCCGGCTGGGCTGGCGGGCGCTGATCGTGTCGGTGGCGGAGGCGTACCGGCGGCCGGTGGCCTCCTCGGCCTCCTGGTAGAGCGGCCGGCCGAACGCCTCGGCGCGTTCCAGCGAGGTGCCGTCGGTGTCGCGGGGCAGGAACCAGGAGGCGCCGACCTCGACGGGGGAGTCGTCGGTGCGGACGAGGTGGCGACGGCAGAGCAGGTTGGTGCCGTCGGAGACTCCGAACGCGTCGGCGACCTCGGCGGGCGCGGGGGAGAGGCCGACGGAGACGAGCTGTTGGCGGTATCGGGCGGCCAGGTCGGTGTGGTAGCCGCGAAACCCGCCGTACCGGCCCCGGGAGAGGCGGTTCAGTCGACGCCGGGTGCCCCGGACGTACGTACCGGAGCCGGGTTTGGTGATCAGGATGCCCTCGACCCGCAGCTGGTCGACGGCGCGTTGCACGGTCTGCTTGGCGACGCCGAACATCTCGGCGATGGCCGGGATGGACGGCAGCCGCTCGCCGGGGCCCCAGTCGCCGCGACGGACCTGGGCCTTGAGCTGCGCGGCGATCTGCCGGTGGGGGAACTCGGCGGCGCCGGGATTGATCTGCACACCCGCCTCCTTGATCACATCTAGGTTCCTAGGATGCCTTAGAGGGTGTGACGCCGCCACCCCGGACACGCGGAAACGGGCCCCGAAAACGGAAACCGACCCCGAGCGCGAAAATGGCCCGAACACGAAAACGGGCCCTCGGACCAGAAAGGTCCGAGGGCCCGCGACGGACAGTGCTACCAGGAGCCGGCGGTGGGGCCGGCCGAACCGCCTCGACGCCGCAGGTACTTCTCGAACTCCTGGGCGATCTCGTCACCGGTCAACGGGGTGATGCCCTCGTCGCCGACGCGTTCCTCCAGCTCGCGGACGTACTCGCCAAGCTCGGCGTCCTGCTCGGCGGCGCTGCGTACCCGCTGCTCCCACTCGGCGGACTCCTCGGCCAGGTCGGCCATCGGCACCGGCAGGTCGACGACCTCCTCGACCCGGTGCAGCAGGGCGAGGGTGGCCTTGGGGCAGGGTGGGTTGTTGGCGTAGTGCGGCACGTGCACCCAGAACGACACGGCGTCGACCTCGGCGCGGGCGCACGCGTCGTGCAGCACGCCGACGATGCCGGTCGGCCCGTCGTAACGGGTGGGCGTCAGCTGGTAGCGCTCGGCGGCCTGGGCGTCGGACGCGCTACCGCTGATGGGCAACGGCCGGGTGTACGGCACGTCGGCCAGCAACGCGCCGAGCAGCACGACCCGCTCCACCTCCAGGCTGTGGCAGATCTCCAGCACCTGTTCGCAGAACGTCCGCCAGCGCATGCTCGGCTCGATGCCCCGGATCAGCACCACGTCGCGGTCGGTGCCTTCGGGGCTGGCCACCATGAACCGGGTCGTCGGCCACTCCACCCGGCGGGTCTCCCCGTCGGCCATGGTGATGGTCGGCCGGCTGACCTGGAAGTCGTAGAAGTCCTCCGGGTCCAGCTCGGCGATCTGTCGGGCGTTCCAGACCTGTTCCAGGTGCTCGACGGCCGCGGTGGACGCGTCGGCGGCGTCGTTCCAGCCCTCGAACGCGGCGATGGCCACGGGGGACCGCAGGACCGGCAGTCCGTCGAACTCGGTCACGCCGTCACCTCACCCTGCTCGTCGCGGCCGGCACCGGGACCGCGCCCGGTTGTCGGACCGTGGTGCACGATGGCGTCCCTGTTCTCCTTCACGTCCGTCAGCCTACGTGCCGAGCAGGGATGCGGCCCGTCGGCCGCGCCGGTCCACCCGCTGTGCCACCGGGCATACGGCGGCGAACCGGACAGGGTGATCCGGCCGACACAATATGGGATCGGGCGTGGACGGGGCTCAGGTTCGCCTGGGGCCGCACTAACCTGAACGGGTGCGGACTTCGTTGCTGGATGTGCTGGCCGATCGGATCCTCATCGCCGACGGGGCGATGGGCACGATGCTGCAGGCCGCCGACCTCACGCTCGACGACTTCGACGGTCTCGAGGGTTGCAACGAGATCCTCAATGTCACCCGTCCCGACGTGGTGCGCGGGGTGCACGACGCGTACCTGGCCGCCGGCGCGGACTGCGTGGAGACCAACACCTTCGGCGCCAACCTGGCCAACCTCGCCGAGTACGACATCCCGCAGCGCATCCGCGAGCTGTCCGAGGCGGGCGCGCGGATCGCCCGGGAGGCCGCCGACGCGGCCAGCACGCCGGAGCGGCCCCGCTTCGTGCTCGGCTCGATCGGCCCGGGCACCAAGCTGCCCACCCTCGGGCACGCCCCTTACGCGACGCTGCGCGACGCGTACCAGGAGAATGCCGCGGGCCTGATCGCCGGCGGCGCGGACGCGTTGATCATCGAGACTTGCCAGGACCTTTTGCAGGTCAAGGCGGCGATCGTCGGGTCGAAGCGGGCGATGGCCGAGCTGGACCAGCAGGTGCCGATCATCTGTCACGTGGCCGTGGAGACCACCGGCACGATGCTGGTGGGCAGCGAGATCGGCGCGGCCCTGGCGGCGATCGAGCCGCTCGGGGTGGACCTGATCGGGCTGAACTGCTCGACCGGTCCGGCCGAGATGAGCGAGCACCTGCGCTACCTGTCGCAGCACTCCCGGATCCCGCTGTCGGTGATGCCGAACGCCGGCCTGCCGGTGTTGACGGCCGACGGCGCGTACTTCCCGCTGACTCCCGTGGAGCTGGCCGAGGCTCTGGAACGGTTCATCACCGAGTACGGGGTGGGGCTCGTCGGTGGCTGCTGCGGCACCACCCCGGAGCACATCCGGGTGCTGGCCGAGCGGCTGCACGGCGTCACCGCGGCCGGGCGCGAGCCCCGCCACGAGGCCGGCGTCTCGTCGGTCTACCACCCGGTGCCGTTCGCGCAGGACGCCTCGGTGCTGATGGTGGGGGAGCGGACCAACGCCAACGGCTCGAAGGCGTTCCGGGAGGCGATGCTCGCCGGTGACTTCCGCGCCTGCGTCGAGATCGCCCGCAGCCAGGCCCGCGACGGCTCGCACCTGCTGGACCTGTGCGTCGACTACGTCGGCCGCGACGGCACGCGGGACATGCGCGAGCTGGCCGGTCGGTTCGCCACCGCGTCGACGCTCCCGATCATGCTGGACTCCACCGAGCCGGCGGTCGTCGAGGCGGGGTTGGAGATGCTCGGCGGTCGATGCGTGGTCAACTCGGTGAACTTCGAGGACGGCGATGGCCCGGACTCCCGGTACGCGCGGGTCATGCCCGTCGTCCGCGAGCACGGCGCGGCGGTGGTGGCGCTGCTCATCGACGAGGAGGGGCAGGCGCGGACGAAGGAGTGGAAGGTCCGGGTCGCGGCGCGGCTGATCGACGACCTGACCGGCCGGTGGGGCATGGACCGCGCCGACATCCTGATCGACGCGTTGACCTTCCCGATCGCCACCGGTCAGGAGGAGACCCGCCGCGACGGCCTCGAGACGATCGAGGCGATCCGGGAGATCGCCACGCGCTACCCGGGGGTCAACTTCACCCTGGGCATCTCGAACATCTCCTTCGGCCTCAACCCGGCGGCCCGGCAGGTGCTCAACTCGGTGTTCCTGCACGAGTGCGTGCAGGCCGGTCTGACCTCGGCCATCGTGCACGCCAGCAAGATCCTGCCGATGTCGAAGATCCCCGACGAGCAGCGGGAGGTCGCGCTCGACCTGGTCTACGACCGGCGTCGCGAGGGGTACGACCCGGTGCAGCGCTTCCTGGAGCTGTTCGAGGGCGTCGACGTGACCAGCGCGCGGGCCACCCGCGCGCAGGAGTTGGCGGCGCTGCCGCTGGACGAGCGACTCAAGCGCCGCATCATCGACGGTGAGCGCAACGGCCTGGAGGCCGACCTGGACGAGGCGATGGCCGGCGGCCGGTCCCCGTTGTCGATCATCAACGACATCCTGCTGGACGGCATGAAGGTCGTCGGCGAGCTGTTCGGCTCCGGGCAGATGCAGCTGCCGTTCGTGCTCCAGTCCGCCGAGGTGATGAAGACCGCCGTGGCGTACCTGGAACCGCACATGGAGACCACCGAGGACGGCGGCAAGGGCCGCATCGTGCTGGCCACCGTGCGCGGCGACGTGCACGACATCGGCAAGAACCTGGTCGACATCATCCTGTCCAACAACGGCTACGAGGTCGTCAACATCGGCATCAAGCAGCCGATCAGCGCGATCCTCGACGCCGCCGAGCAGCACCGCGCCGACGCGATCGGCATGTCCGGGCTGCTGGTCAAGAGCACGGTCATCATGAAGGAGAACCTGGCCGAGATGGCCACCCGCGGAGTCGCGGAGCGCTGGCCCGTCCTGCTCGGAGGCGCGGCGTTGACCCGCGCGTACGTCGAGGACGACCTGCGGTCGATGTTCCCCGGCCAGGTGCACTACGCGCGGGACGCGTTCGAGGGCCTGTCCTTGATGGACAAGGTGATGACCGCCAAGCGTGGCGGCGCCCCGGTGATCGACCCGGAGCGGGAGGCCGCCCTCGCCGCCCGGCGCGCCCGCCGGGAACGGCAGCGCACGCTGGTCACCGAGTCACTGCCGGAGCTGCACGACTCCTCGGTCCGCTCCGACGTGGCTGTCGACGTGGAGGTACCCACCCCGCCGTTCTTCGGCACGCGCGTCGTCAAGGGCGTCCCGATGGCCGACTACGCGGCGTTGCTCGACGAGCGGGCCACGTTCCGTGGGCAGTGGGGGCTCAACGGCGCCCGCGGCGGCAACGGGCCCTCCTACGACGAACTGGTCGAGACCGAAGGCCGCCCCCGTCTGCGGTACTGGCTGGACCGGTTGATCGCCGACCAGGTCCTCGAGGCAGCCGTGGTGTACGGCTACTTCCCGGCGTACTCCGAAGGAAATGACCTGGTGGTGCTCGACGAGAACGGGCACGCGGAGCGCGCCCGGTTCTCGTTCCCCCGCCAGCGGCAGGAGCGACGGCTCTGCCTCGCGGACTTCTTCCGGCCCAAGGGCGACCAGCTCGATGTGGTCGCGCTGCAACTGGTCACGGTCGGGCAACCCGTCAGCGAGTACGCGGCGAAGCTGTTCGCCCGCAACGAGTACCGCGACTACCTGGAGGTACACGGGCTGTCCGTGCAGCTCACCGAGGCCCTCGCCGAGTACTGGCACCGGCGCGTACGCGCCGAGCTGACCCTGCCCGACGGGCGTCCGCTGGGCCACGACGACCCGACGGACCTGGCGGGCATCCTGCGAAACGACTACCGGGGCTGCCGGTACGCGTTCGGCTACCCGGCCTGCCCCGATCTGGAGGACCGGGCGAAGATCGTCGACCTGTTGGGCGCCGAGCGGATCGGCGTCGAGCTGTCGGAGGAGTTCCAGCTCATGCCCGAGCAGGCCACCGACGCCATCGTGGTCCACCACCCGGAGGCGAGTTACTTCAACGCCAAGTAGCGGTCCCCGGCTCCGGCGGCGTCGACGGTCGTATTCGGCCGGCGGTCGTAGGAGGATGAGGGCCATGCCTGAAGCCTTCGTCGCCGAGCCGCCGTGCGCGGTGTGTGGGCGACCGGCGACCCACGTGGAACTCGTCCCACCGGATGGCCAGCCGATCGCTTGGCAGCGCTGGTCACCGGCGCAGCGCGACGCCTACACCGCCGCGCGAGAGCGCCACACCGGCCAGCGGTGGTGGCTGCTGTATTCCGGGATCGCGGCGGGTAACGGGCTCGGCCGACCGGCGGACCCGGCAGAGGCACAGCGCATCGTCGACGCCTTCACCCAGCCGTACCGGCACGCCGCCGTCACGACGGCCGGCTTCTACGACGACGCCGGATTCTGTGCGCGGTGCGACGCCCCGTACTGCTCCCACCACTGGAACGTGTCCAGCACCGGCTACGGACAATGCCCCCGGGGGCACGGCAAGAGCCTCGACCCGCACTGGTCGCCCTAGATATCCCTGGTGCGCCGGGGCGCGGCAGCGACGGGGTCCTTGACCTCCCGCAGGCGGGAGAAGAAGGCGGAGAGCAGGAGGACCGCGAAGATCACCAGGTTGAGGATCCAGCGTGGGTCGTCGACGTGCAGCGCCGCGGCGAACTGCTCCTTCTCCGCCGGGGTCAGTGCCGCGGTGGACCGCTCCGCCGCGGCGAAGTCCAGACGGTCGGGGGCGAACACCAGATAGGTCCAGATCCGGTGTACGAAGTACAGCGCGGCTGCCGTGACGTAGAGGACCCGGCGAGTGCCGGGACGCCACCCGAGGATCAGCAGACCCGGAAGGATGACGAGTTCGGTGGGGACGTTCGCCGCGATCGCGATCGGGATGCTCGGCAGGAACATCGTCACCATCGTCTCGCCGGTGATCGAGGAGCTGTCCAGCGCGGTGCCCAGCATCAGCAGACCGACGGCGCCGCCGAACGCGAACAGGGCCATGGTGACGCAGCCCAGCGCGACGAGGCTGTCCTCCACCCAGGCGCTCCGCGTCGGTCCACGGCTGGCCCAGCGCGCGGCCAGCCCGACGATGACCGCCCAGGCGGCACCGATCAGCAGCGCGACCGGCAGTGGCAGGAACTCCATCAGGGACAGGCCCTGCACCACGATGGTGAAGACCGCGACGAGAACGAACGGCACGACCTGATCAGTACGTTGCTTCATGCACCGGACGCTAGGAAGCGCCGCTGGTTACGGCATCTGCCGAACGGCGTACCGGCGGTCTAAACCGGGTTTAGTCGAGCAACCCGGCCTCGCGGGCGTGCGCCACGGCCTGCAGACGGCTCGCCGCGTCGAGCTTGCGGAAGATGTGGTTGAGGTGCGCCTTCACCGTGCCGGGCGCGACAAAGAGTGCGCCTTGGCGATCTCCGCGTTCGTACGGCCGGCCGCCAGGTGGCGCAGCACCTCCACCTCGCGCGCGCTGAGCGTCTCGGCGGGCTTGCGTCGCACGGCGACGGTCGGCGACCCCGGGGCGGCGGCGGGCGGAGGCGGGTCCGCCGGCGCCGTGCCGGCCACCGACGTGCCCGCGGGAATCCAGCGGACGGCCAGCACCGCGATCGACATGACGAACGCGCCGAAGAGCGGAATGACCCACCACTGTCGCCTGTCGTGCTCCGCCATG
Source organism: Micromonospora sp. NPDC005979 (assembly GCF_040614415.1). Lineage (NCBI taxonomy): Bacteria > Bacillati > Actinomycetota > Actinomycetes > Micromonosporales > Micromonosporaceae > Micromonospora > Micromonospora sp. NPDC005979. Next base: position 11,563 of record NZ_JBEXUR010000023.1, read on the forward strand.
GCGAACGACAGCCCGACGACGACCATCGCCCAGACGAAGCAGCCGACGAGTACGGCGGTGATGAGAAGGTGCCTGCGGGTAACGCGCATCGACATCTCCTCGATGGTCAGGCAGCGCGCCGAGCCTAACGTGGCACGTCCCGCCGCTGGTGGTCGCCGCGGCGGTGGTGGTCGCGCCGTGACGATGCGTGCATCGGTGTGGTACTGATCGAGGTTGCTGGTTGCTGGCTCGGAGGGTGAGGGCTGATGGATCCGGATGTGACTTCGCTGGCTGGTGCGGTGGTGCCGTACGTGGCGGCGGCTGCCGGAGCGTACGGGGCGGGTGTGGTGGCGCGCGTGCAGGAGGTGGCCGCGGACGCGACGGTCGGTCTGGGTGGACGGCTGCTGCGCCGGTTGCTGGGACGGGAGGAGTCGGCGCCACTGGTGGAGGCGGCGGTGCTGGATGTGGCCGAGGACCCGGCCGATGAGGATCGGTTGGCGGCGTTGCGGTGGCAGATTCGTAAGGCGGTTACTGCCGATGCGCGGTTGGCCGCCGAGTTGTCGCAGCTGCTGGCGTCGGCGGGGGTGACGATCACGGCATCGGGTGAACGGTCTGTCGCCGGCCAGACGATCAGCGGGGTGGTGATCACCGGGGACGGTGGCCAGGTGACTCGATGAGCGACCGCTACGCCCCCGGCCCGGGGGAGCCTGGTGAGGTGAGCGCCGAGGGCGGTCGGTCGATCGCGGCGGGGGAGATCAGCGGGCTCGCCATCACGGGGGACGACGCGAAGGTCGACGCGCGGCGCATTGAGCTGCATCGGGCGTCGACGGCGCCCGACACGGGGAAGCGGTTGCACAACCTGCCCAAGCCGGCGACGCGGCTGTTCGTTGGCCGTCAGGACGAGTTGACGGCATTGGAGGCGGTGATGTCCGCCGGTAGCGGGGTGATCTGCCAGGCGGTGCACGGCCTCGGTGGGGTGGGTAAGACCGAGTTGGCGTTGCAGTACGCCCACCAGCGGCGTGATCGGTACCCGGTGCGGTGGTGGGTGACCGCTGACAGCCCGGCGTCGATCGAGAACGGCTTGGCCGCGTTGACGGCCCGCATGAACCCGGAACTGATGCTGACAGCGACAGCCGCGGAGGCCGCGAGGTGGGCTGTCGGTTGGTTGCAGAACCAGTCGGGCTGGCTGCTCGTGCTGGACAACGTGGAGCAGCGCTCGGATGTCGAACCTCTGTTGGCGCAGCTCGACACCGGGCACCTGTTGATCACGACGCGGCGTGACGTGAACTGGGAGACGCTTGTCGACGGGTGTCTACGCCTGGACATGCTGGATCGTGAGTCCGCGGTGCGGCTTCTGCTGGAGCCGGGGGAGCAGCGGGATGTGTTGGCGGCGGCGGTGTTGGCCGACGAGTTGGGGTACCTGCCGTTGGCGTTGCAGCAGGCGGCGGGCTATCTGAGGCAGACCCGCCTGGAGGTGTCGATTTACCTGGATCGGCTGCGGGCGCAGCCTGCCGAGGTGTTGAACACCATCGCCGAGGGGGACCAGGCGGAGCGGGCGGTGGCCCAGGTGTGGCTCCTCACCCTCGACCAGCTACGCGAGGTCCGGCCGGCGGCGATCGACCTGCTGCGGATTCTGTCGTGCTACGCGCCCGACGACGTCCCACGTTCGATCTTGGCTGGTTATGCCGAGCAGGCCGGTGCTGTCGACCAGGCGTTGGCGGCGTTGGCGTCGTACAACCTGGTCACACTCAGGCAGACGACAGTCAGCATGCACCGACTCCTGCAGACGGTGGTCCGCAGCCAGGCACAGACGCAGACCGAGGTTGACCACCACGACGAGCCCACCGACCCTGACGAGTCGTTGTGGCAGCAAGTCCTCGACCGCGCATTGGCTCTGCTCGACCGAGCCCGCCCACCAGGTAACCCCGCACAAGACGTCGACCTCTGGCCGCAATGGAGGGCATTTGTTCCACACGTCGACGCGCTCGATCACCACATGCCCGAGGACAGCGTCAACTTGACCCTCGCGTACCTGCTGGGCCAGGTCGCGTTCTATCACTACACGCAGGCGAGGTACGGCGAGGCTCTACAGGCTGAGGAGCGGGTGCTGGGGATCAGTGAGGCGGCGTTGCCGGCGGGGCATCCGGACATCGCGCTGAGGCTGGACAATCTCGCGTCCACGTTGGTGGCTCTGGGACGGGCGGGCGAGGCGCTGCCGTTGCGACTGCGGGCGTTGGAGATCAGTGAGGCGGCGTTGCCGGCGGGCCACCCCACAGTCGCGCTCCGACTAGACAACCTGGCGTACACGTTGGGGGCTCTGGGGCGGGCGGGGGAGGCGTTGCCGTTGCAGCGGCGGGCGTTGGAGATCAGTGAGGCGGCGTTGCCGGCGGGGCATCCGGACATCGCGCTCAGGTTGGACAACTTGGCGGGCACCTTGCGGGCCCTGGGGCAGGTGGAGGAGGCGCTGTCGCTGCGGCGGCGGGCGTTGGAGATCAGTGAAGCGGCGTTGCCGGCGGGGCACCCCATCATTGCCACCAGATTGGACAACCTGGCGTACACGTTGGGGGCTCTGGGGCGGGCGGGGGACGCGTTGCCGTTGCAGCGGCGGGCGTTGGAGATCAGTGAGGCGGCGTTGCCGGCAGGGCACCCGGACATCGCCCTCCGACTGAACAACCTGGCGGGAACCTTGGGGGATCTGGGCCAGGCGGAGGAGGCGCTGCCGTTGCAGCGGCGGGCGTTGGAGATCAGTGAGGCGGCCTTACCAGCCGGACACCCCGACATAGCGACCCGGTTGAACAACCTGGCGGGCACGTTGGTGGATCTGGGGAAGGCGGAGGAGGCGCTGCCGCTGCGGCGCCGGGCGTTGGAAATTAGTGAGGCGGCGTTGCCGGCGGGGCATCCCACGATCGCGGTCCGATTGGACACCCTGGCGTACACGTTGAGCGCTCTCGGCCAGGCGGAGGAGGCGCTGCCGTTTCAGCGGCGGGCGGTGGAGATCAGTGAGGCGGCGTTGCCGGCGGGGCATCCCACGATCGCGCTCCGGTTGCACAACCTGGCGTACACGTTGAGCGCTCTGGGGCTGGTGGAGGAGGCGCTGCCGTTGCAGAGGCGGGCGGCCGAGATCAACGCGGAGATTCAGCGTAGGAGATCCAGTGCGGACGACGTCGCTGGATGACGATCACGTCGCACTCTGATCGAGTATTGCCGCCGTCGAGGGATTGCGCTCGGTGCCGCTAGAGTTCGCGCCGTGAATCTCGTGATCGATGAGAGCAGCCGTCAGGTACGCGAGTTCGTGTGCCAGTGCTGCGACACGCAGGCGGACCGGACCTGGGCCAACATCTACGAGGGCGACACCGCCTTCGCTGTCTACTTCGCGAGCTGCTATCACCACGACGGGGTTCACGAGGCCTGGATCGATGCCATCTTGGGGACCTGGGGCCAGGATCGCGTCGACGACCACATCACGTTTGGCTGCCGGGTCGGTCCCGTGGTCGGCTCCCCGGCCCCTGCCGCGACGCTCGTCAACGGTGGCGAGGTGGCCGGTGACAATCCGGTCTTCGGGCGCAAGCTCAGCCGGGAAGAGGGGCTGAGTCATCCGAGGATCGCTGAGTTCTGGCAGGTCGTCGACGTGATCCTGGAACGGGACGACCTCGTGCGTCGCCACGTGTACGGGCCGGTCGCGCCGGACGGTGCGCGGCCCGGGCAGTAGCCCGCGACGTCGACGGTCAGGGGTTCGCGCTGACCGACGGGTCGGCGTCGGCCGAGGGGCGGCCGGGGAGCTGGGCAACCATGGTGTCGGCGTCGTCGAACGACTCGACCGTGTGGAAGCCTTCGCTCGCGTAGAGCTTCGCGGCGAAGTTGGCTCGCTCCACGCTCAACGACACCGCCCGTAGGCCGCGCTCGGCTCCGACGGACAGAACCGCGCGTACGAGCGCCCGGCCCACACCGCGATTGCGCCAGGAGTCCACCACCCCGAGGGTCAGCTCGGGTACGTCGTCACCCACGTACCCGTAGCCCGGGTCGGCGGCCGTCAGGTGTCGGCACCAGGCCGCGCCGATCGGCCGATCGGCCGGGTCCACGGCGACGACCCCGAAGTCTTCCGGTCGCATCCAGCCGGCGACGTAGTGGGCCAGCTCGGGCTTCGTCAGGATCTCCTCACGTGACCAGTTGCGCTCGGGCAGCCAGTTGACGGCCTGCACGAGCATGTCGACCAGGAAACCGTCGTCGGCCGGCGTGGCGGTACGGATGTTGAACGTCGTCACCGCCGCAGCCTGCCACGAAGGGCCGAGGCAGCGCACCGTCGACACCCGGGCTACCGTCACGGGCATGATCGTGCGTACGCGCTGGATGATGCCCCACCCACCCAAGGTGTTGTGGCCGGCGCTGTGCGACTCCCGGTTGGAGTTGCAGCCCCGGTGTCCGGTCTTCTATCTGGGTACGCCCCGGCCGACGACCTGCCGCCTGCCCGAGGGCCCGGGTGAGGTGGGCGCCGCTCGGCAGTGCGTGTCGGAGCAGGGCGTGGTGCGGCAACGCATCACGACGTGGGAGCCGCCGAGCCGCTTGGCCTTCCACATGGAGTCGACCGACCTGGGCTTCCACCGCTTCGTCGACCAGCTCGGTGACGTGTTCGAGTTGACCGGGACGGAGCGCGGCACGCAGGTGACCCGGACGACGACGGTGACGGTTCGCGGGTTCGGTCGGGCGGCCCTCTATCCGGCCCTGTGGGTCGGGTTGAAGTCGGTGCACCGCTTCGTGTTCCGCAACTGGCAGAAGATGCGGTTGTCGTCGGCGGCGGTGTGAGGGGTCAGCGCGAGGCGCGGCGAACGACTCGCCTCAGGCGCGGAACGCTCTGATGGCGAGCGCGGCGAAGCGTCGGGACGCGGCGACCCGGGTGTCGGTCGAGGTCGCGTGCAGGCCGCCGTTGGCCATCAGGACGAGGATGAGGTCGTCCAGGACGAAGTCGGACCGCAGATGGCCGGTGGTCTTGGCTCGGCGGGCCAGTTCGGCGAGTGCGGCCAGGGCCGCTTCGCGTTTCGCGGCGAGATCCACGGCGTGCGGGAAGGCCGCGGTGAACGCCGAGGTGTAGCCCCGGTCGCGGGCGTGTAGCTCGCAGAGCTTCTCGATCACCAGGCACAGGCCATGCCACGGGTCGGGGTCGGCGAGCCCTTCGTCGACGATGACCTGGCAGGCGTCCATCTGCTCGGCGAACGCCTCGGTGGCCAGTGCCTCCTTGGTGGGGAAGCGCCGGTAGAGGGTAGCGGGGCCCACCCCGGCCCTGCGGGCTATCTCGCGCATCGGCACGTCCATGCCGTCGGTGGCGAACATCGTCCGGGCGGCTTCGAGGATCCGCTGGCGGTTGTCTCGCGCGTCCGACCGTAGGTTTCGAGTCAACTGCTCGGTCACGCTCTCACTTTAGCTAAACGGACGCCGGCGTCCACTACCGTTCGCGCTGACCACAGGCGGTCCGGCTCGAGAAGAGGCACCCGTGAAGGCAGTCATGATCAGGGAGTTCGGCGATCCTCGGGGCTTGTCGGTGTCCGACATCCCTGACCCGGTTCCGGCTGGTGGGCAGGTGATGATCACCGTAGAAGCGGTCGGTGTCGCGGGCGTCGACGTCATGATCCGAAGTGGTGCCCTCGCCGCGTACGGCTTCAAAGAGGGTCACATCCTCGGCGGCGAGGTGGCGGGGACGGTGGCCGCGGTCGGCGAGGGTGTCGACCCGGCGTGGGTCGGGCAACGCGTGTGGGCGTTCACCGGCACCGGCGGTGGGTACGCCGAGCGTGCGGTCGCCCCGATCTCGGAGGTGCTGCCCGTCCCCGCCGGCCTCTCCGTCGTCGATGCCGTAACGCTCGGCAGTTCCGGGGTCGTGGCCCACTTCGGCCTCGCCCACGCGCACTTCGCCGAGGGGGAGACCGTCCTGGTGCGCGGTGCCGCCGGCAGCATCGGGATCATGACGGTGCAACTGGCGGCCCGCCGTGGGGCGAGCGCCGTCGCGGTCACCACCTCGTCGCCCGAGCGTGGTCGTCGGCTGCGTGGCCTTGGCGCTACCCACGTGCTCGACCGCTGCGGAGCAGGAGGGTCGGACGCTCCTCGCGGCTATGACGTGATCATCGACGTTGTCGCGGGCGACCGCATGCCCTCGTTCTTCGACCGGCTCAATCCCAACGGGCGCCTCGTGCTCGTCGGCGCGGTCGGGGGTCAGCCGCCGGCAGACTTCGGCGCGACGCTGATGGCCGCCTTCCAGAAGTCCCTGTCCTTCGCCACGTTCAGCGCCGCGACGGTGCCGGAACCCGCCCGCCAGGCCGTGCGGCGAGACCAGCTCGCCGCAGCGGCCCGTGGCGAGCTGGTCTCCGTGGTGCACGAGGTGCTGCCTCTGGAGCAGGCGGTGGCCGCCCACCAGAGGATGGACGCCGGCCAGGTCTTCGGGCGGATCGTCCTCATCCCCTAGTGGGGACGGGCGGCGCGGGGCCGCAGCGTACGGTTCTCAGGCGAGCAGGGTGCCGCCGTCCACGGTGACCAGCGTGCCGGTGGCGTACGTCGACCGCAGGAGGTAGACGAACGCCTCGGCGGCCTCCTCGGGCTCGCCCACGCGGCCGAGCGGCAGTGACGCGCTGAGATGGGCGTACATCTGCTCTCGGGTGTCGTCGGGCAGTGTGTCCCACAGCGGCGAGCGGATGACGCCGGCGGAGACGGCGTTGACCCGGATCGGTGCCAGTTCGACGGCGAGCGAGCGGACCAGCGCGTCGATCGCTCCGGTGATGCCGGCGACCACGGACCAGCCCGCCTTCGGCCGGTGACCGGCGGTGCCGGTGGTGAGGGTGATCGACCCGCCGGGCCGCAGGTGCGGGAGCGCCGCGTGGACCGCCGCCAGCGAACCGAAGTAGCGCAGGTTGAAGGCGGTACGGGCGGCGGCGAGGTCGAGGGCGTCGACGGACATCAGCGCGAGCGGTTCGCCGGCGGTGTAGACGAGGTGGTCGAACGGGCCGAGCCCCTGGAACAGGCTTGTGACGTCGGCCGGGTCGGCGAGGTCGGCGACGTACCCCTGGGTGCCGGCCGGCAGGGCGGCGAGGGCGCGGTCCACGCTGTGCCGGTTGCGCGAGGCGACCACGACCTGGGCGCCCTCGTGGGCGGCCCGGGCGGCGGTCGCGAGCCCGATTCCCGAGGTGCCGCCGAGGACGACGACGCGCTGGTCGGTGAGGGTCATGATGGTCCTTCCGGATCGTGTTCGGCTGACGCTCACCACCGTGCGTCGGCGCTGGCACCCTCGTCCAAGACCTCTTCGAACTGCTGTGATACCCGACGGGTATCGTGGGTGCTGGACGGGAGGGTCGGATGGACGTCGATCTGCGTAAGCTCCGCTACTTCGTGGCCGTCGCCGAGGAGCTGCACTTCGGCCGGGCCGCCGCGCGGCTGCACATCGCCCAGCCGGTCCTGTCGCGGCAGATCCGGGCATTCGAGCGCGAACTCCGCGCCGAACTCTTCGTTCGTGATCGCCGCTCCACCGTGCTGACCGAGGCCGGTCGTCAACTGTTGGCCGACGCCGGTCCGCTTCTGGCCTCGGCCGAGGCCCTGCGTCGGCGGGTGCAGCGGGCGGCGCACGGCCGGCCGACGTTCACCATCGCGTTCATGCCGGGCATCATCGTCACGGCCGAGGCCCGTGCCATCGCTCAGCTGCACCCCGAACTGGCTGTCGGCGTCCTCCGCACCTCCCGGGACGACCAGGCCGAGGTGCTGCGCGAGGGGCGCGCCGACGTCGGCTACGTGCGGCTTCCGGTCGACCAGCGGGGCCTGCGCCTCCGCCCGCTGTTCACCGAACCCCGCGTCGTGGTCCTGCCCGGCGAACACCGTCTGGCGGGCAAGGAGTCGGTCGACCTCGCCGAGCTGGCCGAGGAGCGCCTGCTCCAGGACCCGGAGGCGGTGCCGGAGTGGCGGGACCTGCCGAATCGACCGACCGACCCGGAGCCCCGCCCCCGGCCGGTGCTGACCTCCGTCGAGGAGAAGCTGGAGCACGTCGCCGCGGAGGCCGGGGTGGTGATCCTGCCGCTGTCGATCGCGAGGTTCTACACCAGGCCGGACGTCGTCCACGTGCCCGTCGGCGACCTCAGTGACAACCAGGTGTGCCTGGCCTGGGCCGAGAACAACCGGTCACCGCTGGTGCGGGAGTTCGTCGACATCGCCGCGCGGCAGGCCGGCGACGTCGGTCCCGGCGACCGCACCTAGAGACGGCCACAGCTCTTTCGGGGCTTGCGGTGCCTTCGCCCGCAGCAGCGTCTATGGGTGCCTCGCGTACGTCCACCGCTTCGTGTTCCGCAACGGCAGAAGATGACTTTGTCGCAACCGGCGACGGTGGGACGGGTCAGCGGCTGGGTTTGCCGGCGGGTTCCATCAGGGGCAGGTGACGCGACGCGAGCGGCTGTTCCGGAACACCGCCAAGGTGCGGCGCAGAAGGATCACCTACGGTGTGTTCGGCGCGTTTGTCGTGTGTGCCGCAAGTGCGGCAGCAGCCAACCCCGGCCACCGCTTTCACAACATGGCCCCGCTGTACGGGGTCGTGGGTGTTGTCATCGTCGTCCTTTCCCTCGTGGGTCTGCTTGCTCTGCTGTGGTCCTTCCAGATCGAGGTGGACGCCGACGGGCTGACGCTTCGCCTGCGCGGGCGTACGACACGCCTGGCCTGGGAAGCTGTGGAGTCGCTCGCGGTGGTGAAGACCGGGGAGAGCGGGCTCCTGGAGATTCGCCTGGTTCCCGGCGTGCGGCTCCCCGGACGCTCGGCCCCTGAGCACGACGGACGGCGGCGGTACTCGCTGCTGGCCCTCGACGACTTCACTGTCGACGCCGATGAGGTGATCACGGTCCTGTCCCGGTACGCCGGTGGCCGCCTCGACGCCCTGGAGTATCTCCAACACCAGGCCGCCCGGCGGACCGTCGCTCGTTACCTGCGGGGCGAGGCGATCGAGGTCGATCCCCAGCTGGCCGCGTACCTGGCCCGGCAGCGCCGCAGCGCGAACGAGGAGACCATCCCGCTCTAGGGACCGGGCGGCTGAGGGGTGCCGGGTGTCGAGAACGGCCGGGCAGGTACGTCCCAGGGGAGAATGCGGCGACCGGGACCGCACCTAGAGCAGGAGGAAGCAGCATGGCGATCCGGCGGATGGACAACGTCCTCATCGTGGTCGAGGACCTCGACGCGGTCATCGCGTTCTTCGTCGAACTCGGCCTGGAGGTGGAGGGCCGGGGACCGGTCGAGGGCCGGTGGGTGGAGCGGGTCATCGGCATCGACGACGTGCGGCAGGAGGTCGCGATGCTGCGGACCCCGGACGGTCACGGCAAGGTCGAGCTGGCGATGTTCCACGCTCCCAAGGCCGTTCGCCACGAGCCGGAGGACGCGCCGGCGAACACCCTCGGCATTCGCCGGATCATGTTCGCCGTGGACGACGTCGAGGACACGATCGCCCGGCTGCGCCGCCACGGGGCGGAACCGGTCGGGGAGGTGCAGCGGTACGGGGACATCTTCCTGCTCTGCTACGTCCGCGGCCCCGAGGGCATCGTCGTCGGGTTGGCCGAGGAGCTGCGCTGATTTCTGCCGCCCGACCGCCGCCGGAGACCCGGTGCCGACAACTTCAGGGATGTAGTGGCCTCGCGCGCCAGGGAGACCACAACAACCATGAAGTTGCGCGGATCTCCACACCGCCGCGCCGCAGCCGAGCCCACCGCGTACCACGAAGGGCCTGCTCCGCCGCGCGGCGGAGCAGGCCCTTCCGCCGTGCGTCAGGCCGTCGCCACCCCGAAGAGGTGGAGGACGCCGCCCTCGGCGGTGGTGGGCAGCGTCAGGCTCGCGAGCCGCTTGCCCGGCTGCAGGTCGATCGGGGCGGTCGCGAAGGCGTACGTCGCCACCGGCTCGACCCCCGACCCCATCTTGTCGCGGTACGTGGTGTGCACCGCCGTCACGTTGCCGAACGACGGCTGATCGCCGCCGCCACCCAGCGTCCAGTCGCTGAAGCCGACCGTCGCCTGCTGCGTCGTGCCGTCGGTGTACGTCAGCGTCACCGTGCCGGTGGTGGCACCGAACGCTGCGCTGCCCAGCAGGCTCAGCTTCGTGTCACTCTCGGCGGCCTGGACGCTGAGCACCTGACCGCCGCCGCCGACCAGGATGTTGTCCGGGTCACCGGGGGCCACGTTCGGCCAGGTGAAGTCGAACCCGTTGGCAGACACGGGGGATCCCGGCCGCACCCCGGCGGCCGCGAGCGCCGTGGCGGAGTAGCTCCAGCCTCCGGTGTCGAAGTTGGCCTGCGGATTGGTGTCGTCGGCCGAGATGCCGTTGTTGTTGAGGTTCCACAACACGCTGTCCCGAACGGCCACCGTCACGGGGATGGTGACGGTGGGCAGTGCCGTACCGGAGCTGGTGGTGGCGGTCACCGTCACGGCGTAGGCGCCGGGCTTGAGGTCGGCCGGCGCGGAGACGGTGAGCTCCTTGCTGCCCAACCCGTCGCCGGTCAGCCTGAACTCGCCCTGCGCGGGCGTGACGGTCAGGCCGGCGGGCGCGCTGACCTTCCAGCGCGCGGTGGTGGGAGCCTCGGTCAATGCCTGGATCTTGTACGTCGTCGCCGAGGTGCTGCCCGGCTCCACCTTCAGCGTCTGCGGGCTCGCGCCCGTCAGGTACGGCTGCCGGCCGTCGCCGTACGAGGGCGGGGCGTCGGCGGGGGAGCTGCCCCACGTGGTGTTCGGCTTGTCGCCGAGTACGAAGGAGACGGTGCCGCCCTTGTTGACGAGGGTGTCGGGGACCCAGCTCCGGGTCGACGTCTTGCCGTTTACCTTGACCGACTGGATGTACGTGTTCTGGGCCGACGCGGCCGGGGCGTCGACGGTGATCCTGCGGCCGGGTCCGGCGTCGATGACCGCGCGCCGGAAGAGCGGCGCGGTGAGCACCAGGTCAGCCCGGCTGGGGTTCTGCGGGTACATGCCCAGCGCGGAGAAGACGTACCACGACGACATGGTGCCGGCGTCGTCGTTGCCCGGGATGCCGCCGGGGGTGTTGCCCCAGAGCTGGTCCATCACCGCGCGGACCGTCTGCTGGGTCTTGTAGGGCGCGCCGAAGTAGTTGTAGAGGTAGGGCGCGTTCATGTCCGGTTCGTTCGTCGGGTCGTACCGGGTGAGGTCGCGGGCCGAGAAGTCGAAGGCGCCGTCCGGCGTACGGAAGAAGGCGTCGAGGCGCTGCTCGGCCACCTTGTTGCCGCCCATGGCGCGGGCCAGGCCGGCGACGTCGGAGTAGACCATCCAGGTGTAGCGGGCACTGCTGCCCTCGACGAACCCGCTCTCGGTCGCGGGCTGGAAGGCGCGCTCCGCCCAGGTGCCGTCGGCCTTGCGGGAGCGCGGGTAGCCGCCCTGCGCGGTGGCGGTCAGGTCGAAGACGTTGCTCCAGGTGCCCGACCGCTTGCGGAAGACCCGCTCGTTCGCCTGGTCGCCGACCTGCCCGGCGAGCTCGGCGAGCGCGGAGTCGGCGACCGCGTCCTCCATCGTCTCGGCCGCGCCGCCCCAGCAGGAGCAGCCGTCGGCGGGGACGTAGCCCAACTCCAGGTACTTGTCGAGGGCGGGACGCTGACCGACGCACGCCACGTTGCAACCGGCGCTGTCGGAGTCGTTGGCGTTCGGCACCGTCGCCGCGGTGATCAGCGACCGGAGGGCGCCCTTGACGTCGAAGTCCCGCCCGCCGAAGGCGTGGATGCCGGCGACCGCCGGAGCCGACGGGTCGCCCGACATGACGCTCGTCTTGCCGTGCTGGAGCAGCCAGCGGTCCCACTCACCGCCCCGCTGGGTGGCGTAGTTGAACAACGACTGCGCATAGTCGCTGCCCGCCTTCGGGTTGACCAGCGTCATCAGCTGCACCTGGGCGCGGTACTGGTCCCAGCCGGAGAAGGTGCCGTACTGCGCGTCCTGGCCCTTGGTGAGGCGGTGCGGCTTGCCGTCGGCGCCGAGGTAGCGGCCGTCGACGTCACTGGTCAGGGTCGGTTCGAGCATGGAGTGGTACAGCGCCGTGTAGAAGGTGCTGAGCTGGTCGTTGGTGCCGCCGCCGACCTTGATCTTGCTCAGATCGCGCTGCCAGGCCGCCGTGGCCTCCGACCGGACCGCGTCGAAGCTCTTCTGCCGCGGGTTCTCCGCCCGCAGGTTGGCCTCGGCGTTGTCCAGGCTGACGTACGAGATCGCGACCTTCACGCCGACGGTCGTGGTGCCCTCGGCGAAGGTGACGTACGCGCCGGACCCCTTGCCCGGCACGGGGTTGCCCGCATCGAGGCCGGTGCCGCCGGCGGCCGTCGTGGCGTCCGGCGTCCGGGTGCCGTCCTGCCACGTGCCGACCTTGGCGAAGGGCTGGTCGAAGTGGGCGGTGAAGTGCAGCGTGTACAGGGACTTGCGGTTGTTCTCGCTGTGCGGGCCGCAGAAGTTGCCGGCGGTGACCGAGCCGGTGACGGTTCGGGCCGCGGCGTCCACCCGTACGGTGGCGTCGGTGCTGCCGGTCTCCGAGTTGGAGGTGCGGAACAGCATGCTCGCGGGTTGGTCGGCCGGGAAGCCGAACCGGCCCGAGCCGGTACGGGGAGTGGTGGTCAGCTCCGCCGACGCGCCACTGTCGAGGCCCACCCGGTAGTACCCGGCCCGCGCGGTCTCGTTCTGGTGGGAGAAGCTGCTCGCGTACGTCGCGTCCGAGGTGTCGACGGACGGCGAGGAGGTGACGTCACCCACGATCGGCATGATCGGGATGTCGCCCGCGCCGCCGTTGCAGCCGACCCCGTTGAGGTGGGTGAGGCTGAAGCCGCGGATCCGGGTCGCGCCGTACTCGTAGCCACCGGGCGCGGGGGTGGAGGTCTGCCTCCCAGTGCTGGTCTGCGGGCTCCAGGCCAGCATCCCGAAGGGACGGACCGCTCCGGGGTAGGTGTTGCCGAGGTTGGTGGACCCGATCAGCGGGTTGACGTACCCGGCGGGGTCGGTGACCAGGCGGACAGGCGCGGCGGCCGCGGCGGGTGTGCCCGCGGAGACCGCCGCCAGCGCCGCCACGGTCACGGCGAGGGTACGGCGTTTGGCGGTGTACGCCAGGCGCGCCGGTGTGTCTGACACAGTGTTGGCCCTTCGGTTGGCACCGTCTGCACGAAGCTCGGCGGGGCGACCCGTCACACGTTCACACTCCACATCGGAGCCGAACACGGGTGTGACAACGTTGTCTAATCGGCGATGATGCTTCCCTTCCCACCCAGGGCTGTCAAGATCCTGATCGCGATCGGTCAGGCAGGGGACGTGCCACGCGGACAGCGGCCGCCCATCGTCGCCGTTACGCTGCCGGCATGTTCCGTGCGGCCCGGACCGACGACTTCGCGCAGATCATCCGCCTCTACCGACAGCTGAACCCGGACGATCCGGTGTTGGACGACGGCACCGACCGGGCGGCCTTCGCGCAGATCCTCCGCTCACCAGGCCTGCGGCTGTTCGTCCTGGAACTGGACGGGATCGTCGTCGCCACCACGTACCTCAACGTGATTCCCAACCTCAGCCGGTCGGCGTCGCCGTATGCGGTGATCGAGAACGTCGTCGTCGAGGAATCGCGGCGGGGTACCGGTCTGGGCCGGCAGATCATGGCCGGCACGCTCCAGGCCGCCTGGGACGCGGGCTGCTACAAGGCGATGCTGATGACGGGGTCGCGGAACCCGGCGACGCACGCCTTCTATCGTGCCTGCGGGTTCTTGACCGACGTCAAGACGGCGTACCTCGCGCGTCCACCCCGCTAGGCCCTGTTTCATAAGAACTGGCCGGCCTGCGGCGGGCCCGGACGACTACCGGCGGCGTTGCGGTTTCGTCCGGATACAACACCGGTATCCGGACGAAACCGCGCCTTGCCGGACCGCCGCCCGGACCCCGCCTCGGCTCGACCGCCCTTATGAAACAGGGCCTAGGCCGGGAAGGTCTCGCGCAGCGCGGCGTCCAGCGAACGGCCGGTCGTCGGCTCGATGAACAGCTCGGCGAGCAGGAGGTCGGCGAGGAAGGTCGGGTTGATCCCGGACTCCTTGCGACCGAGCGCCTGCGCCGCGCCGCCCAGCCGCAGCGCCGTCCGCGCCGCGCCGGCCGGCAGCCGGCCGACCCGGCGGCGTCGGCCGACCGCGTCGGCGATGCGCGCGAGCATGTCGTGCCAGGTGAGGTTCTCGTCGGCGACCGGGATGTCCGCGCCGCTGGCGCTCTCGAGGGCGTCGGCCGCGACCTCGGCCACGCTTCGCGCCGAAGCCGCGGCGCTTCCGCCGGTCGGCGCCAGCAGAGGGGTACGAGAGCGCGCCCACCGGTCCAGCGGACCGGCCCAGTTCGGCAGCCGGTCTCCGGCCCGACCGAAGACGAAGGGCAGTTCGAGTACGGCGACCGGCAGGCCCGGGCCGGCGGCGGCACGTCCCTGGAGTGCCTGCTCCAGCCGGCAGCGGATGTACGTGTGCCGCTCACCGAGCCGCCACTGCGGATGGAGCCGGTCGAAGTAGGTGTAGTACGAGCCCATGACCACCCCACGGCTGAGGCCCTCGTCGCGGGCGGCGGTGAACAGGCGTACCACCGGGTCGACGTTCTCGCGCCGGAACTGCGGGTAGATCGGCTTCGGCAGCGGCCGCTGCTCGTCGGTCCGGGTGGCGTACACGACGCCGTCGTGACCGGCGAGCAACGGCCGCAGCTCGTCGATCGAGGCGGACCCCACGTCGAGCAGGTGGTCGACCCCCGGCTGGGCGGAACGCGCCACCGAGGTCGTGTCGTGGCCGCGCTCGCGCAGCACCTCCACGACGTGCGCGCCGATCAGGCCACTGCCACCCACCACGAGAATTCGCACGCTGAATCGTCCACTGTCCAGCGGGGTGCGTGTCAAGTGGGGTGCCGCCTGCGGATGCGACGGCAGCGTGGCCCGGCCAGAATGGCGTCCGGAGGTGGTCGTGGATGGTCGACCAGGAGAGCGTTCCCCGGCTGACGTCGGTGGTGCTCGACGGCACCGACGCGCGGCAGTTGGCGGAGTTCTACCGGCAGCTCATGGGCTTCGTCTACCGGCCCGGCGACGAGCCACCGACGGGCGGCCGACCCGACGAGCGCGGCCGTGACTGGTTGGTGTTGCGCTCCCCGGACGGTGGCCCGCAGATCGCGGTCCAGCAGGTCGACAGCCTGCCTGAGACGACGTGGCCGAAGAACGACGTGCCACAACAGCTCCACCTGGACCTGACCGTGGAATCCGTCGAGGAACTGCTGGTCCAGCACGAGCGCGTGCTGCGCCTCGGCGGCCGGCTGCGCTACGACCGGATCGAGGACCCCGAGGAGCCGTTGCGCGTGTACGCCGACCCGGCCGGCCACCCGTTCTGCATCATGGTGGGATAGAGGCGTCCGTATCCGTGCGTGACCGACGCGTGACCGTGGCGGGCGCGATCGTTGAGAACGGGGTCGAGGATGCCGGAACCGCGCGCCTTCTGGCTGGACGAGCAGTTCGACCGTGAGCACGGCGTCGACGGCCACGGCCGGTACGAGGCCGAGGTGCTCCGTCGGATCGGTGACTTCGCCGAGACCTGGGGGGACTTCGCGCCGGTCGCGTTCGCCGCGACGGCCTGGCGGGTGGCCAGCGAGCTGTCGCCCGGCTTCGTCCGGTGGCACCGGCGGATCATCTCGGCGACCTGCGAACGCAGCCCGTGGGACGGCAGCATGGTCTGCGCGGTCACCGTGGCCTCCCGCTGGCCCGCCGAGCTGACCTGGAGCAAGCAGTGGCAACGCGACCGCGGGTGGGAGAACTGGCCACAGATGTTCGGACAGTTCACCACCCCCACCGAGCAGGACCGGACGCGCCGTCCACACCTGCGTGCGCTGCTCCAGGTGGAGGCGCCGCTGCCGCTCGAGGGCCTGCCGCCGACACCCGACGGCCCGGACGACGACGTCCCCGCCGCGGCGCGTCGGGCGGTCGCGGTGCTGGCCCGGGAACTCAACGACCTGCTGGCGCCGGTGATCGGGCAACTGGACAGCGGGGTCCCCGCCGACTCGTGACGGCGGGGACCCCTAGGCCGTGTGCGAAGTCCCTGGCCGGCCTGCGGCGGGCCCAGACGACGACCGGCCGCGTTGGAGATGCGTCCGGATACAACACCGGTATCCGAACGCATCTCCGCCTTGCCGGACCGCCGTCTGGACTCCGCCTCGGCTCGACCGAGGACTCCGACACACGGCCTTGTCGACGCGGCGCGTCGGCAGTCGATGGTGCGGTGGGCCCGGCCCGGTCACCGAACGGGCCGGGCCCACCACGTGTCAGCCGGTGGTCAGGTAGAACTTCTCCCAGGCTCCGGCGGACGTGCGGTTGGCGATCAGAGACCCGGCCCCGGAGTTCTCCGCGCACACGAACTGGTTGTTGATCGTGGCGCGCAGACTGACCGTCCCGTCCGAGTTGTTGACGATCTGGAAGGTCTGCGCCGCCCCGATCGACGTGCCGGTGGCGACCAACGGTGCGGTAGTGCTCGTGGCCGAGACGTAGAGCCCGTTGGAGCGCGACTTCAGGGCGATGTTGCCGTTGCCGGCGTCCACCCGGTCGAACTGCTCGGTGCTGCCGACGCTGGCCTTGTTGGCGATCAACGCGGTGGTGCCGACCGCCGACACGTACTGGTTGTTGATCTGCGCCCGCAGCGTGGTCACCGGCGTGCTGCCACCGGTGCCGGTGGTGAAGGTGAACGCGTCCACGTCGAACAGGTATCCCGACCCACCCTTGAACACCAGGTACAGGGTGGTCGACGCGCTGGGCGGGTTGCTGATCGTGCCGGACACCTCCGTGAAGGTCTCCCAGTTGCCGGTCACCGGCACCGTGACGGTGCCCAGCAGGGTGCCGGTTGCCGACCCGGTCCGCACCTCGATCGTGCCGCCGGCCCCGGCCGACGACGCCCGCACGGTGATGCGGTTCGCGCCGGTCAGGTTGTACGGCGTGTACGAGATCCAGTCGTTGTTCTCGATGAACCCGGCCGTGCGGCCACCCTCGGCGCTGGTGTGGTCGGTGGCCTGGACGCCCGACTGGCCGCCGAAGTGCTCACCCTGGCGGTGCTTCGGTTGCAGCGTCCGGATGCTGTGCGTGGTCAGCCCGCCGTTGTCGGTGTAGGCGGCGTCGAAGACCCCGTAGATGTTCGCCGCGGAGTCGTGCTCGCCGTCCGTCGGGACGGTGATCGAGCCGCTGCACCCGTTCTTCGAGGTGATCTGGTGGGCGTGACTGTCGTGGCCCAGCGCGTACGTCAGGCTCACCTTGGAACAGTCGATGGTGCCGTCCTGCGGGTCGCTCACGCTGATCTGGTACGAGATGGTGTCACCGAAGTTGAACAGCTGCCCGTCGGCGGGCGAGGTGAGCGTCACCGTCGGCGCGGTGTTGCCCACGGTGACGACCAGGCTCGCCGTACCGGTCAGCCCGGTCGGGTCGGTGACCTTCAACGTGGGGGAGTACGTGCCGTTCGTGGTGTACGTCTTGGTGGGGTTCGCCGCCGTCGACGTGGTGCCGTCACCGAACGTCCACAGGTAGCTCAGCGCCCCGCCCTCGGGGTCGGAGCTGCCCGCCGAGGAGAAGTTCACCGTCAACGGGTTGGCCCCGGAGGTCGGGTTCGCCGAGGCGACCGCGATCGGGTTGCGGTTGCCGCCGCCGATGTACTCGATCCGGAACAGCGCCTGGTTGTTCGAGCCCGTGCCGTAGTCCAGCACGTACAGCGCGCCGTCCGGGCCGAAGGCCATGTCCATGACCTGCGTGCCGGACCACGGGAAGCTGGAGATCTCCCCCCGGGAGCCGTCGGAGTTGATGGCGATGGGCTTGATCCAGCGGCGACCGTACTCACCGGCGAAGAACAGGCCGTTCAGCGACTGCGGGAACTTGACGCTGGAGTTGAGCGAGGCGTCGTACCGGTACACCGGTCCGGCCATCGGCGACTCGGAGCCGCTGCCGAACTCCGACGGTGAGCCGGAGTCGCCGGCGTACTTGATCCAGGCCGGCTTCGCCGCGGGCAGGGTCTGCAGGCCCGTGTTGCGGAACGAGTTGTTGGTCGGCCCGCCCGAGCAGTTGTACTTCGACTGCGACGGCCCGGACGGGAAGGTGTATTCGTTGTATGTTTCCGTGCTCGTGTTGCTGCCGGTGCAGTACGGCCAGCCGTAGTTGCCCGGCGCCGTGATCCGGTTGAACTCGACCTGACCCTGCGGGCCCCGGCTGGAGTTGGTGCTTCCCGCGTCCGGGCCGTAGTCGCCGACGTAGACGACGCCGGTCGCCTTGTCCACGCTCATCCGGAAGGGGTTGCGCATACCCATCGCGTAGATCTCGGGACGGGTGTTGGCCGTGCCGGGCGCGAACAGGTTGCCCGACGGGATGGTGTACGTCCCGTCCGCCTGCGGCTTGATCCGCAGCACCTTGCCCCGCAGGTCGTTGGTGTTGCCCGCCGAGCGCTGGGCGTCGAACTGCGGGTTGCGGTCGGTCCGCTCGTCCAGCGGCGCATAGCCCGACGACTCGAACGGGTTGGTGTCGTCGCCGGTGGTCAGGTACAGGTTGCCGGCGGCGTCGAAGTCCAGGTCACCGCCGACGTGGCAGCACTGCCCACGGTCGTTGGCCACCTGGAGCACGATCTTCTCGCTGCTCAGGTTGAGCGTGTCGTCGCTGTTCAGGGTGAACCGGGACAGCCGCAGGTGCCCCTTCCACCGGTCCCAGTCGGACTGTGAGCCGCTGGTGGGCGCGTCCCCGGACGGGGTGCTCAGCGTGGGCGAGTAGTACAGGTAGATCCACCGGTTGGTGGCGAAGCCGGGGTCGACGGCGACGCCCTGCAACCCTTCCTCGTCGTGCGTGTAGACCGACAGGGTGCCGGAGGTCTTGGTGTTGCCGGCCACGTCGGTCACCCGCAGGACGCCGTTGCGGGCGGTGTGCAGCACCGAGCGGTTGGGCAGAACGGCCAGGGACATGGCCTCGCCCAGCTCGGCGGAGCCGGTGGCGAGTTTGATCTGCTGGTAGTCACTGGCGGGAATCACCACCGCCTGCGCGGCGGGGGAGTTGGCGGCCACGGCCAGGGTCACACTCGCGACGGTGGTGACCGCCGCGACGAGTGCCCGGGACCAGCGCCGGGATTTCGAAAGCATGATCGTCCTTCCTCGACGACCAGGGCCGGGGCGTGCTGGGGCGCACCACGACCAGGTGTGGGTGGCGGGGTGTGGGTCGTGGTGCGGTCAGTTGGTGGTGACGAGGTCGAACTTCTCCCACTGACCGATGGAGGTCCGGTTGGCGATCAGCGGGGAGGAGCCTCCGTTGTCGGCCGCCACGTACCGGCTGTTCACCGTGGCCCGCAGGCTCACCGTGCCGTCGGAGTTGCGGATCAGCTGGAACGTCTCCCACGCCCCGGCGGTGGCCCGGTTGGCGATCAGCGCGTTGGCCCCGGCGTTCTCCGCCGCGACGAACTGCCCGTTGCTCTTGGCCTTCAGCGCGACGTTGCCGTTGGCGAGGTTGACCAGTTCGAACCGCTCACTGGTGCCGACGGACGTCTTGTTGGCGATCAGCGGGGTGCTGGCGTTGACCGCGCTGACGTACTGGTTGTTGGCGCGGGCCCGCAGGGTCGAACCGGCGACGGCGGGCGGCGGGGTGGTCGGCGGGGCCGTCGTGGGCGGAGCGGTGGTCGGCGGCGGGGTGGTCGGCGGAGCGGTGGTCGGCGGCGGGGTGGTCGGGTTCGTCCCCGGCGAGCAGTTGGCGCTCACCGAACCAGCGGCGACCTGCAGGCCACCGAGCAGCATCCGGGTGAAGTTCGGGTCGGTGTACGACGCCTCGGTGTGCCCGAGACCCGTGTACCAGGCCCGTCCGCCGCCGTACGCCTTGCACCAGGTGATCGGGTGGTCGCCGTTCATGTTGCCGCCGCTGTAGGACGACTCGTCGAGGCTGGCGAGGACCCGTGCGCTGGACCGGGGGTTGGTGCGGTAGTTGTACCACTCGTCGGAGCGGACCCAGGTGGCGCCGAGGTGCGCGGTCGACGGGTTGCTCCGGTCCTCGATCTTCACGGTCGCGGTCTGGATCGCCGGGTGCGAGTCGAACCACGCCCCGACCAACTGCCCGTACCACGGCCAGCTGTACTCGGTGTCCGCGGCGGCGTGCACGCCGACGTATCCGCCGCCAGCGGCGATGTACTGCTCGAAGGCGGTCTGCTGGCTGGAGTTGAGAACGTCGCCGGTCGTCGACATGAAGACCACCGCCTGGTACTGGGCCAGGTTGGAGGTGGTGAACTGGTTGGCGTCCTCGGTGGCGGTCACGCTGAAGCCGTTGGCAGCGCCGAGCTGCTGGATGGCCGCGACGCCGTTGGGGATGGACGAGTGCCGGAAGCCGGCGGTCTTGCTGAACACCAGGACCTTGGTCAGCGGCGCGGCCGAGGCGGTGGTCGGCAGCGCGACCAGGCCGGCCATCAACACGGCCAAGCCGGTGACGAGTGCCAACAGGCGGGGACGGGAACGCATGGTGATGCTCCTTAGCTGAGCGTCGACCCCGCACGGCGCGCATGGGCGCGTCAGGGGCCATGGTGGCGGTGATACGGAAGCCGGGCCGCCGATGCTCGGCTGAGGTGATGTGGAGCGGTGGTGATGGTGCCGTGTCGCGGTACACGAGCCAGCCGACGACTCCAACCGGCCAGTGTGGACGGACGGATAGTATCGACTGGTGTCGTTGAGGCAGTAAACCTCCGATGTCTGCGCCCGTCAACCCCACGTGCTGCGGCCTGGGACGCGCGTCAGCGACCGAGGACCAGGTACGCGAGGCCGAGCACGTCGCGGTAGCCGCCCACGTACTCGCGCAGCCGGTCGTCGAGCTCGGTGCGGACCTGTGCCGCGCGGGGATCCTCGGGATAGGTCAACAGCCATTCCTGTCGGCCCGCGAGCCAGCTTGACTCGAAGTCGTCCCACTCCCGCTGGTCGGCGGTACTGAGATGAAGCAGCCGCCAGCCCCGCTCACGGGCTGCCTCGACGAGGCCCGCGAGGTCGGTGACGTCCGCACCGAAGATCTCCGTGACCTCCGCGCTGGGCTCGCGCTGCCAGTACCCCTCGCCGAACAGCAGCCGCCCGCCGGGGCGGACCACGGAGGCGAGGGCGTCGAGGGCCGCTCCGGTGCCCCCGAAGGCGTGCGCCGAGCCGACGCACAGAACCCGGTCGGCCGGCTCGTGCCAGGCGGCGGCCTCGCCCTCCACGAAGGCGACGTGCCGGTTCAGCGATCTCTCGGTGGCGAGCCTGCGGCCCCGGGCGAGGACCGCCTCGTCGGTGTCGACGCCCACGCCCCTCGTCGCGACCGGTCCGGCCACACCGCCGGCGGCGACAGCGCGCAGCAGCAGCTCACCCCACCCGCAGCCCAGGTCCAGCACGCGCGCGCCGGGGCGTACGTCGAGGCGCCGCAGCAGCAGGGCCGCGTGCTCCTCCGACAGGGGCGTGTTCCAGCGCATCCGCGCGTAACGGCTGGCGGCGAGGTGGTCGGTGGATTGCATCGGTTGAGGGTGTCAAAGCATGACCATCGGCGCGCACCGGGTCCGGTGCGTCGGCGTCGTCGGCGAGCGGGGACGGGCGTCGGCGCGTACGGCAGGATCGGTGTCATGGACGCGGACGTGTCACCGCCGTGGCGGCCGCCGACCCGCCACGAGGTCGCGGCGGCGGCCGGTCGCGGCCTGGTGGATGTGATCGGCCCCGGCCTGCGGGTGCTGTTCTGTGGGTTCAACCCGGGGCTCTACTCGGCGGCGGTGGGGGAGCACTTCGCCCGGCGGGGCAGCCGCTTCTGGCCGGCCCTGCACGGCGCGGGCTTCACCGACCGGGAACTGCGCCCGTGGGAGCGCGCCGAGCTGCTCCGGCAGGGGCTGGGCGTCACCAGTCTCAGCAACCGGGCCACGGCCCGGGCCGACGAGCTGACCGCCGCCGAGCTGGTCGCCGGTGTGACCGGGCTGGCGGTCAAGGTCGAGCGGTACCGGCCGCGGTGGGTGGCGGTGCTCGGAGTTACCGCGTACCGGATCGCGTTCGTCCGGCCGAAGGCCGCGCTGGGCCCGCAGCCGGAACGGATCGGCCCGGCCCGGGTGTGGGTGCTGCCCAACCCCAGCGGCCTGAACGCCCACTTTCCGTTGCCGGCGTTGACCGCCGAGTTCGCCCGACTGCGGCGGGAGGTCGATTCTCAGACCCCCTCGGCCAGCGCCTCGTAGTAGGACCGCATGGCCGGGTGGTACTCGTCGAACTGCGGTCGGGGCGTGCCGTCCCGGGAGGCGACCAGCATGTCGAGGTAGTACTCCCAGCCGGCGCCCACCTCGGCGACGCCGTCGAGGCTGGTGAGGTGCTGGGTGAAGCGCAGCTCGGTCACGGCGTCGGTCTCGGTCAGCGCGAACGCCAGCAGCCAGTCGCCGTGATCGTCGACCATCGACACGGCCAGGCGGCGGGGCGGTTCGCACTCCTCGATGCGTACGTCGCACCAGGGCTGCTGCTCCTCGTACGCCATCTGGACGCGGATGGGGTTGCCGGGCCGGGCGTCGCCCTCCCACGGGCCGAACCAGCGGGCCGTGCGCTCCGGGTCCGTCAGGCTCGCCCACACATCCGCCGCCGGAGCGCGGAAGGTGCGGGTGAGGACGAGGTCGTGGCCGGTGGCAGTGCGGAACAGGCGGCCAGCGGGGGTACGGGTCATGCGGTGTGCTCCGTTCGATGGGCGGCCGGGCCGCGGGTGCGGCGCTCCCGGCGGGTTCGATAGACCTCGGTCTCCAGGGCGTCGAGGCGCTGCTCCCACCGGTCCGGCGGGACGAGCCCGCCGAGCCAGTCGACGAGCGGGGCGAGCGGGCCGGGATCGAGGCGGTAGATCCTGGTGCGGCCGACCAGCTCGTCGCGGACCAGCCCGCTCTCGCGGAGCACCCGCAGGTGGCGGCTGACCGCCGGGCGGCTGATGGCGAACCGTTTGGCGATCTCGCCAGCGGCCAGCGGCGCGTCGCGCAGCATGCTCAGGATGCGCCGCCGTACCGGGTCCGCGATCGCCGCGGCCACCTCGTCCACGTCGGGAAGCGTAACCCATGGGTTACGGATTAGGCGACGCGGTGCGTCGATGGTGGGCACATGATCACGTGACCTGGCACTCTTGACGCATGCCAGCCCAGCTTCGATCCCGCCTGCTCGATTGGACCGTCGCCGTACCCGTGCTCGCGGTGCTGGTGTTGCTCGTGACGTGGGGGCGAGATCTCCCCGGCCCGGTCGTCGTGGTGGTCGCCGCGCTCCTGGGCGGCGCGGTGCTCGCGGCCGTGCACCACGCCGAGGTGGTGGCGCACCGGGTGGGGGAGCCGTACGGCTCGCTGGTGCTCGCCGTCGCGGTCACCGTCATCGAGGTGGCCCTCATCGTCACCCTGATGATCAGCGGCCCGGAGAAGACCCAGTCGCTCGCCCGCGACACCGTCTTCGCCGCCGTCATGATCACGTGTAACGGCATCCTGGGCCTGTCCCTGCTGCTCGGGGCGCTGCGCCGGCGGGTGGCCGTGTTCAACCCGGAGGGCACCGGCGGCGCCCTGGCGACCGTGATCACCCTGGCCACGCTGAGCCTGGTCATCCCGACCTTCACCACGGCCCGCCCCGGCCCGGAGTTCAGCCCGGCCCAGCTCACCTTCGCCGCCGTCGCCTCGCTCGCGCTGTACGGGCTGTTCGTGCTGGTGCAGACCGGTCGGCACCGCGACTACTTCCTGCCGGTCGACACCGAGGGCCGGGTCATCGACGCGGAGGAGCACGCCAAGCCGCCCACCACCCGCGCCGCGCTGGTCAGCCTCGCGCTGCTGCTGGTGGCGCTGGTCGCGGTGGTCGGCGACGCCAAGACCGTCTCACCGACCATCGAGGCCGGCGTGGCGGCCGCCAACCTGCCGCACGCGTTCGTCGGTGTGATCATCGCCCTGCTGGTGCTGCTGCCGGAGACCCTCGCCGCCGCCCGCGCCGCCCGCCGCGACCGCGTACAGATCAGCCTCAACCTCGCCCTCGGCTCCGCGATGGCCAGCATCGGTCTGACCATTCCGGTCATCGCCATCGCCTCGATCTGGCTGGACGGCCCGCTGCTGCTCGGCCTCGGCGGCACCCAGCTCGCGCTCCTGGCCCTCACCGCGGTGACGGCGGTGCTGACCGTCGTACCGGGACGGGCCAACGTGTTGCAGGGCGGCGTCCACCTCGTGTTGCTGGCCGCGTTCGTCTTCCTCGCCGCCAGTCCGTGAGGTGCGGCCGGGCCCGGCCCGGCCCACGCCCGCGTCGTTCCTCGGCCTGGCGCCCCCGTCGGCCGCTCAGCCGGTGGCCGCGTCGTCCGCCAGGGCGTCCGCGCGGGCGTTGAGGTAGCGCTGCTGCGCCAGGTTCGTCGAGCGCGCGGCCGCCATCCGGTACGCCTCGCGCGCCGCGGCCCGCTCACCGATCAGTTCCCACAGGTGGGCGCGGGCGGCCGGCAGCCGCGGATCGTCGGCCAACCGGGTGTCCCCGTCCAGGTCGGCGAGCAGCGCCAGGCCGGCCCGCGCCCCCCGGCTCATCGCCACCGCGACGGCGTGGTTGAGCGCCACCACCGGGTTGTCGGACAGGCCGAGCAGCACCTCGTAGAGGGCGGTGATCTGTGCCCAGTCGGTGGCCGCCGCGCTCGGCGCCTCGTCGTGCACGGCCGCGATGGCCGCCTGGAGCTGGTACGGCCCGACGGGCCCGCGCGGCAGCGCCTCGCCGACCAACGCGACGCCCTCGGCGATCTGGTCGGCCCGCCACCGGGCGCGGTCCTGCTCGGCCATCGGCACCAACTCGCCGTGTGGCCCGATCCGCGCCGGCGCGCGGGCGTCGGTGAGCAGCATCAACGCGAGCAGTCCCGTGACCTCGGGGTCGTCGGGAAGCAGCCGGCGCACCAACCGCGTCAGCCGGATCGCCTCGGCGGTCAGGTCGGCGCGCAGCAGTCCCGGCCCGGCGGTGCGCGCGTACCCCTCGGTGAACACCAGGTAGAGCACGTGCAGTACCGCGGCGACCCGATCGGCGCGCTCCGCCGCCGTCGGTGGCGCGAACCGGAGACCGCTGTCGCGGATCCGCTGCTTTCCCCGGCTGATCCGCCGGGTCATGGTCGCCTCCGGCACCAGGAACGCGCGGGCCACCTCCGCGGTGCTCAACCCACCGACCGCGCGCAGCGTCAGCGCGATCTGCGACGCCGGGGTGAGCGCCGGATGGCAGCACAGGAACAACAGGATGAGCGTGTCGTCCGCGTCCTGGCGTCGGTCGGCGGCCGGCGCGAGCCACTGCTCCGGCAGCATCCACCGCGCCGCCGTCTCCTCCCGCCGCGCCCGCGCCTGGTCGCGCCGCAGCAGGTCGGTGAGCCGCCGGGACGCGACGGTGATCAACCAGGCCCGGGGACTGTCCGGTACGCCATCGCGCGGCCAGGAGTCCGCCGCCGCGATCAACGACTCCTGCACCGCGTCCTCGGCCGTGTCGAAGTGCCCGAAGCGGCGGACGAGCGCGCCGAGGACCTGCGGCGCCAACTCGCGCAGCAGGTCCTCGGCGGGTGTGGAGGGCACGTGCTCAGCCGGCCAGGTCCTCGACGCCGTCCAGCACCGGCCGCACGTCCACGTACGCCCCCGGGGTGTCCGGGTCGACCAGACCGGCGGCGATCTCGGTGGCCCGGTCGAAGCTGACGCACTCCACGACCGTGTAACCCGCCAGGACCTCCTGCGTCTCCGCGTACGGGCCGTCGGTGACCACGGGCGCCCCGCCCCGCACCCGCACGCGACGGGCGTGCACGGGCTCGCTGAGGCCCCGCGCGTCGACGAGTTCCCCGGACTCGGCGAGCGCCTGGTGGAACGTCTCCATGTGCTGGTGCATGGCCGCCACCTGCTCGGCCGACATGGCCGGCCGGTCGGAGGGCCGGCCCGACAATGCGTCGTAGTCCCGCTGCGACCCGTAAAGCATGATCATGTATTTCATGGTGGCCTTCCTGTTCCCGGTGCCGCCCCGGCACCGCTCACCAGAAACGTCGAACCCAACCCCCCTCCCCGGACACCCCCGCCCCCGCTCTCGCCCCGTCGATCATGAATGCCACCGATGTCGGCGTGTCGGCGCAATAAACTTCATGATCAACGGCGGTCGGCGGTCGGCGGTCGGCGGGTGGGGGTGCGGGGGGCGGGGGCGGGGTTATTGGCCGTAGGAGAGGCGGAGGCGGTTGTTGATCAGGTAGTTGAGGCGGTGGCGGAGGTAGCCGAGGGTGCTCTCGCTGGGCAGGTCCGGGTCGGGGGTGGTCAGTGTCCAGCGCACCGCACAGTCACCGCCGGGAAGCCCGGGCGAGATGTCGAAACGGATCTCGTCCAGTGGCCGGTGCGGCCACAGCGACGACCACACCAGCAGCACCGGCGCGTACCCCGCCACCACCCGTGGCGGCACCTCGTCGTCGCGCAGTTCCAGCCAGGGCCGGCTTCCGCGCTCGTACGGGTCCCGCAGCGACCGCCACACGACACGCGCCGGGGCCGGCTGGCTTCGTCGACGGCTGCCCAGTACGTGCACGTCGCCCTCCCGACCGGACGGTCACCTCCGCCCCGGCCCATTGTGGCCGCCCGACCCCCACCAGGTGAACCGTCCCCACCCCACCCCGAACCTGTCGATCAAGAGGTTCGCGTCACGACACGCCGGACGGGCTGACGCAAACTTCTTGATCACCGGGCCGAGCGGGTCGGGGGTCCGGGGGGAGGGGGTCCGGGTCGGGGGTTCGGGGGGAGGGGGTGGGGAAGGGCGGGGTCGGGTTCGGGGCGTGAACCGTTCGGGTCGGTCGTGCGTGAATCCGGTGGTGGGCGTGGTGGTCGTACCGTCGGGGTATGGCGTGGTGCGAGCGCCGAGGTCTGGGGAGGCACAGTGGGGGCATGGTCGGGACGCGTCGCGCGGGGACCTCTCGCGGGCCTGGTGGTCGTCGCGCTGGTGTCGCTCGCCTGCGCGGGCGGTGGGCTGGCCGAACCGGAGGGCGAACGTCCAGGGGCCAACCCGCCGGCCGCCTCACCGGAGCCGAACACCACCCGCGCCGACAGCACCACCAGCGTGGCCGAGTTCAAACAGGACGTCGCCGACGCGCAGGCGATCGCGGAGCGCTACTGGGCGGCCCAGTTCAAGGCGTCCGGGCAGCGCTTCACACCCATCCGGCGGGTCACCCCGTACCAGCGGGCCGGGGAGGTCTCCTGCGGCGGTCAGCCACTGCCGCGCAACAACGCGGTCTACTGCTCGCAGGGCGACTTCATCGCGTACGACGTGGCCTGGTCGGTGGCGGCGTTCCGCGAGGTCGGTGACGCGTTCGTGTTCTATCTGCTCGGGCACGAGTACGCCCACGGCATCCAGGTGCGCCTGGGCATCAACTACAGCTTCACCATCCAGCAGGAGTTGCAGGCCGACTGCATGGCCGGGGCGTACCTCGGCGACTCGGTGCGCGCCGGCGACCTGAAACTCGCCGAGGGCGACCTGGACGAGTTTCGCGAGGGCGTGGCGGCGGTCGGCGACGACCCGGACCAGCCGTGGTTCGCCGAGGGCGCGCACGGCACCGCCGAACAGCGTACCGACAGGTTCTTCCGTGGCTACGAACGCTCGCTGAAGGAGTGCGACCTGAGCTGAGCGGGGTTGCCCCGGTCACCCTCGGAGCCGTTGCCGCCACCGGCGGCGGACCCGGCTGGCAGGATCCCCGGTGTCGGTCACGACCCCTGGAGGATCCGCTGAGCAGCCAACACCCCGCCGCTGTGCTCTTCGACATGGACGGCACGCTGGTCGACAGCGAGAAGCTGTGGGACGTCGCGTTGCAGGAGCTGGCCCGCGAGTACGGCGGGGAGCTGTCCGCCGATGCCCGCCGCTCGATCATCGGCACCGCCATGGCCGAGTCGATGCGCATCCTGCACGACGACCTGGGCCAGCCGGAGCGCGACCCGGAGATCAGCGTGGCGTGGATCAACGCCCGGATCCTGGAGCTGTTCCGTAGCGGTCTGCCCTGGCGGCCGGGCGCGTTCGAGCTGCTGCACGCGGTCCGCGCGGCGGGCGTCCCCACCGCCCTGGTCACCTCCAGCCCCCGGGCGCTGGTCGAGGTCGCCCTGGACACCCTCGGGCGGGACACCTTCGACGTGGTGGTCGCCGGTGACGAGGTGGTCGCGGCCAAGCCGCACCCCGAGCCGTACCTGACCGCCGCCCGGCTGTTGGGCGCGCCGATCGAGCGGTGTGTGGCGATCGAGGATTCACCGACCGGGGTCGCCAGCGCGCTCGCCTCCGGCGCGGCCGTGCTGGCCGTACCCGCCGAAGTGCCGCTGCCGCCCATCGAGGGCGTACGCCAGGTGCGAAGCCTGGTGGGCGTGGACCTGGAGGCGCTCGCGGCGCTGCTGACCGATCGCGCCGCGGCCTGACAGAAAGCCGCAGCCGCAAACAACGAGGGGGTCCTGCGGTGCGGGACCCCCTCGCTGTCGTACCTGACGTCAGTCGTGGGCGATCGCGCCCAGGACGTTGATCCGGGCCGCCCGCACGGCGGGGAGCACCGCGGCCACCACCCCGATGATCGCGGCGAGACCGAGGAAGACGACCATCTGCCCCCAGGGCAGGTTCAGGTCGGTGATGCCCTCGTCCTTGAGCGCCTCGACCACGGCGGCGCCGAGGCCGGTGCCGACCGCCACGCCCAGCAGCGCGCCGAACACGGAGATCACCACCGCCTCCACGGTGATCATGCCCATCGTCTGGCCGCGACGCAGGCCGATCGCCCGCAGCAGTCCCAGCTCCCGGGTCCGTTCCAGCACCGACAGCGCCAGGGTGTTGATGATGCCGAGCCCGGCGATGATGATGGCCAGCGCCAGCAGGATCTTGATCATCGTGAGCAGCCCGTCGAGCTGACCGGTCTGCTGCTTGATGAACGCGTCCCGGTCGGCCACCGACACCTCGGGGCTGTCCGCGAGCAGCGTCTCCACCCGAGGTTGCACGTCGGCCACCCGGGCGCCCGGCGCGAGCTGGATGAAGCCCTGGATGGGCTGCGGGATCGCGAAGTCCTTCGCCGCCGTCGCCGGCAACGTCACCGGGTTGGTCAACTGCGACGACTCGTAGATGCCGCTGATCGTGTACGTGCGGGCCGCACCCCGGGTCAGCTGCACGTTCACGGTCGAGCCGACCGACCAGCCGCGCGACGTCGCGGTGTCCGAGCTGACCAGCATCTGGGTCGGCGACAGCCGGTCGATGTCACCGGCGGTGGCCTTCGCGCCGAAGATCTGCCGCAGGGACGCGACGTCGCTGCTCGCCGCCACCCACGTGCTCTTGCCGTCGACGCGCGCCATGTCGCCGTACTCACCGTCGACCATCCGCACGCCGGGCAGCGCCTTCACCTGGTCCAGCACGCCCGAGTCGAAGCTCGGCGGACGCGGACCGCCCTGCTGACCGGCGATCACCAGCTCGGCCTTGATGGTGTCCTGGGCGAGCGCGCTGATGCTGCTCTTGGCCGAGTCGAGGATCACCGTGATGCCGGTGACCAGCGCGATGCCGACCATCAACGCGGCGGCCGTGATCGCGGTACGACGCGGGTTGCGCCCGGAGTTGAGCCGGCCCAGCTTGCCCGGCACCGACCAGGAGAAGATCGCACCGAGCAGGTTCACCACCGGCCGGCTGATCAGTGGCGTCAGCAGCGCCACACCGATGAAGGCGAACAGCACGCCGCCCAGGATGGTGGCGAGCGTCTGGTCGCCCGCGTTGCCGCTGAGCCCGAGGAACAGCAGCACCGCGCCGATGCCGGTGACCACCGACCCGGCCACGGTGACCTTGGTCAACGGCCGGTCCGGGGTGGCCACGTCCTGCATGGCGGCGATCGGCGGGATCCGAGCCGCCCGCAGCGCCGGCAACAGCGCCGCCACCACGGTGATCACCAGGCCGACGCCGAACGACCCGATCACGGCCGCCGCCGGCACGCCGATCCCGGCCAGGGTCAGCCCACCGGCCAGCTTGCCGAAGAGGAACGCCAGCAGCGCGCCGACCCCGATGCCGGCGGCCAGACCGAGCACCGACGCCAGCAGACCGACCGCGATGGCCTCCAGGACCACCGAGCCGATGATCTGGCGACCGCTCGCCCCGATGGCACGCATCAGCGCCAGCTCCCGGGTGCGCTGCGCCACGATGATCGAGAAGGTGTTGAGGATCAGGAACGTGGCGACCAGCAGCGCCACCGCGGCGAAGCCCAGCAGGATCTTGTTGAAGAACGACAGGCCCTCCTTGAGGCTGGCCGCGGCGTCCTCGGCCAGTTGCTCGCCGGTCTTCACGTCGTAGTCCGCGCCCAGGGCGCGGGCCATGTCGTCGCGCAGCGCCTCGTCCGAGACGCCGCCGGCGGCGGTCACCGTGATGCTGCTGAACATCCCCGGCTCGCCCAGCATCAGCCGCTGCGCCACCGGCGTGGTGAAGAAGACCTCGTTGACGCCGCCGATCGAGTCCCGGTCACCGCTGTAGCCGGCGACGCCGACGAGGGTGAACTCCCGCTTCTTCGACTCGAACGCGGTCAGCACGCCGACCTTCTCGCCGACGCGCACCTTCGCGGTCGTGGCCAGCGACTTGTTGATCACGATCTCATCGTCGGCCTGCGGCGCGCGCCCCTCGCGCAGTTGCAGCAGGTCGCTCTCACCGACCCAGTTCTCACCGAGCTGCGGCGGACCGAACGACGTGACCACCTTGCCGTTGCTGCCGATCACCCGCGCGCCGTCGGCGTTGACGACACCGGTCGCCGTGGCCACCCCCGGCACCTGCTTGACCCGGTCCACCACGGCGGCCGGCAGCGGAGCGGCGGTCTGCTCGCCCTCCAACTCGCTGACCTCGATCTTGGGCTTCGCCGCGACGTTCACGTCGATCTCGGAGAAGCCGTCGGCGAACACCGAGTCGAAGGAGCGACCCAGCGTGTCGGTCAGCACGAACGCGCCGGAGACGAACATGACCCCGAGCACCACCGCCAGCGCGGACAGGATCAGCCGGACCTTGCGGGCCAGCAGACTCTTGAGTGTCGCCCGGAACATCAGTTGCCCACCTCGGCCGGAGTGTCCAGCTTCTTCATGGTGTCCAGCACCGTGTCGGCGGTCGGCTCGATCAGCTCCGACACGATCTGACCGTCGGCCAGGAAGACCACCCGGTCGGCGTACGCGGCGGCGGTCGGGTCGTGGGTCACCATCACGATGGTCTGACCGTGCTCGCGCACCGAGTCGCGCAGGAAGCCGAGCACCTCCGCGCCGGAGCGCGAGTCCAGGTTTCCGGTCGGCTCGTCCGCGAAGATCACCTCGGGGCGGGCGACGAGCGCCCGCGCGCACGCCACCCGCTGCTGCTGACCGCCGGAGAGCTGCGCCGGCCGGTGGTCCAGCCGGTCCTGCAGGCCCACCGTCTTGATCACCGTGTCGTACCAGGCCTGGTCGGGCTTGCGCCCGGCGATCGACATCGGCAGCAGGATGTTCTCCTTCGCGGTGAGCGTCGGCAGCAGGTTGAACTGCTGGAAGATGAAGCCCACCTTGTCCCGGCGCAGCTTCGTCAGCCCCGAGTCGCCCAGCCCGGTGACCGTCGTCTCACCGATCGACACCGTCCCCCGGGTCACCGAGTCCAGACCGGCGAGGCAGTGCATCAACGTCGACTTGCCGGAACCCGACGGGCCCATGATCGCGGTGAAGCGGCCACGTTCGAACTCCGCGCTGACCCCGCGCAGGGCGATGACCTGAGCCTCGCCGCTGCCGTACACCTTCCACACGTCGTTCGCCCGGGCCGCGGCCTGCGCCTGCCGGCCTACCGTCGCGGTCACGTCATCTACCTCTTCCGTCTGTCCGAATCCCACGCCGCCCCCCGATGGTCCGGCGCGACCGTTCAATCATCGGCGCCGCGAGCGCCCATCCCGTCCGCCCCTGGGGGGACGCGCAGCGGATTTCCCGCTGCGGGTGCACCCCCATGCCGCATCAGGGTTGCCCCTGACCCGACGGCCGATCGACCGGTTTTGCACACTTCCCCCGCACGTCACAGGAGGGTCAACCGCGCGACGCCGCCTCCGGTCACGGTAGGTGACGACGGCAACCCCGGCCGTCCCTCCACGGGGGGATCTTCGGGTACGCCGGGTGAGGTAGTCGCCGCGCGGCGGCTACGCCCGTGGGCGGACCAGACCCGACTCGTACGCCAGCACGACGGCCTGCACGCGGTCGCGCAGCCGCAGCTTGGTCAGCAGGTGCCCGACGTGGGTCTTGACGGTCGTCTCACTGACCGACAACACCGCCGCGATCTCGGCGTTGGACAGTCCTCGGGCGACCTGCACCAGCACCTCACGTTCCCGGTCGGTGAGCGCGTTGAGGGCCGCCGACGGCGTCGCCGCCGGGTCGGGCAACAGGTCGGCGAAGCGGTCGAGCAGTCGCCGCAGGATCCGGGGCGCGACCACCGCGTCCCCGCCGGCCACCGTGCGGATCGCAGCGATCAGCTCCTCGGCGGGTACGTCCTTGGCCAGGAATCCGCTCGCGCCCGCGCGCAGCGCCCCCACCACGTACTCGTCGAGGTCGAACGTCGTCAGCACCAGCACCCGCACCGGCAGGCGGGAGTCGACGATGGCCCGGGTCGCCGCCACCCCGTCCATGCGGGGCATCCGGATGTCCATCAGCACGACGTCGGGCAGGAGCCGTCGGGACAGCTCCACGGCCTCCACGCCGTCACCGGCCTCCGCCACCACGTCCAGGTCGCCCTCGGCGCCCAGCACCATCCGAAAGCCCGTCCGTAGCAGCGGCTGGTCGTCGGCGAGCAGGATCCGTACCGGCCGCGCCGGGGCCACCCGATCGCTCATGTCGTCTCCCGTCCCGCGTCGCCGGCCTGTGCGTCGCGGACCACGGTAGAGGTCGGCCGGGCGCCCTGTCCCGACCCGGACAGCACCGCTCCGGTCGGGCGGTGCCGGGGCTGGGCCGTCCGGACGCCGTCGATCTTGCACTTTCTGCTGCGACGGATGGTGCGAATCCGATGAAGTCGACATCCGAAAGTGCAAGATCGGCGGGGCGGGGGCGGGGCGGGGGCGGGTGGGGTGGGGGTTACTCGTCGGCGCCGGGGGGTGCGGGGGTGGTGCGGGCGTCGCGGAGGGGGTTGGCGGTGGTCGCCGTTACGGGGAACGGGGGTGGGGTGCCGCCGAACGTGGGGCACCGCGCCTGGTGACTGCACCAGCCGCACAGCTTGCTCGGACGGGGTCGGAAATCCTGCCGGGCGGTGGCCTGCTCGATCGCCCGCCACAGCGCCACCACGGTGCGCTCGAAGCGGACCAGCTCGTCGGCGTCGGGCGTGTAGTCCAACACCTCGGCGTCGCGCAGGTAGAGCAGGCGTAGCACCCGGGGCACCACCCCACGGGTGCGCCACAGCACCAGCGCGTAGAACTTCAGTTGGAACAGCGCCCGGGCCTCGAACGCCTCCCGGGGCGCGCCGCCGGTCTTGTAGTCGACCACCCGCAGCGCGCCGTCCGGGGCCACGTCGAGCCGGTCGAGGTAGCCCCGGATCAGCAGCTCCTCGTCGACGACCGCCGAGATCAGGCTCTCGCGCTCGGCCGGTTCCAGGCGGGTCGGATCCTCCACCGCGAAGTAGCCCTCGAGCAGCCCCGCCGCGGAGCGCAGGAACTCCACCGGGCCGGCCGGCTCGGCGTCGTCGAAGATCGCGGCCAGCTCCGGCTGCTCGGTGACCAGTCGGTCCCACTGGGGGGCCACCAGGTCACCGGCCGCGGCCGGTGTGCGGCCCGACGCGGGCAGGTCGAACAGCCGCTCCAGCACCGCGTGTACCAGCGTGCCCCGGGCCTGCTCGATGGTCGTCCGCTCGGGTAGCCGGTCGATGCTGCGGAACCGGTAGAGCAGCGGACAGGTCTTGAAATCCGCCGCCCGCGACGGCGACAGCGAGGCCCGTACCGTCGGCGGCGTCTGCGCCGGGGAAGAGGACTGGGGGGTGGTGACCGGTTCCGCCGTCATGTGCGCAAAGGTTAGGGCACCGGTGTGACACCGCCCGCCGCCCGCCCCGCAGGTGACCGGTCCGTAGCATCGGTGCGATGGAGCAGACCTCCCGGCCGCCGCGCCGGTCCGACCGGCGACCCGGTCTGAGCGTGGGCCGGGTGTTCGGGGTGCCCCTGCACCTCAACGCGTCGATGCTCCTGCTCGCCGTGCTGGTCGCCGTGCTCTACGCCGAGTTCGCCCGCCGACAACTGGACCTGCCGCAGATCAGCGGCTACCTCATCGGCTTCGGATTCGTGGTCTCCCTGCTCGGCTCGGTGCTGCTGCACGAGCTGGGCCACGCGCTCACCGCCCGCCGCTACGGCATCGGTGTGCGGGGAATCACCCTCGAACTGCTCGGCGGGTACACCGAGATGGAGCGGGACGCCCCGACGCCCCGGATCGACCTGCTGGTCTCGCTGGCCGGCCCGGCGGTGTCCGCGGTGCTCGGCGTTCTCGCGGTTGCCGCCACCCTCGCCCTGCCGGCGGGCACCGTCGGCCACCAGCTCGCCTTCCAGCTCGCGCTGAGCAACGTCATCGTGGCGGTGTTCAACATCCTGCCCGGGCTGCCGCTGGACGGCGGCCGGGCGCTACGCGCCGCCGTGTGGGGTCTCACCCGTGACCGGCACCGTGGCACCGAGGTCGCCGGCTGGGCCGGCCGGGCCGTCGCCGTCGGCACCGCCGCGCTGGTCGGGTTGCTGACCGCCACCGACCACCTGGCCCCGGTGGCGCTGCCGCTGATGCTGCTGGTCGCCGTCACCCTCTGGCGCGGCGCCGGGCAGTCGATCCGCGCCGCGCGGGTCAGCCGACGGTTCCCGCTGATCGACCTGGCCCAACTGGCGCGGCCGATCTGGCCGGTGACCACCGGCACGCCGCTGGCCGAGGCCCAGCGCCGCCGCGCCGAGGGCGGGCAGCCCGCCGCCGCGCTGCTGGTCACCGACTCCACCGGCCACCCGGTGGCGTTGGTCGACCCGGCCGCCGCCGCAGCCGTACCCGTCGAGCGTCGCGCCTGGCTGGCGGTGGACTCGGTCGCCCGGCCGCTCACCGCGCTCCCCACCCTGACGCTGGGACTCGACGGCGAACGGGTGATGGAGGCCGTGCAGACCCACCCGGGCGCGCAGTACGTGGTGACGTCAGGCGAAGATGTCGTCGGCATTCTGCACATCGGGGACCTGGCACAGCTCCTCGAACCCAACCGGAAGATGACACCGTGACCGCAACTCCCTCCACCGTCGCAGCCGACGACGCCCCCCGGACGTTGACACCCGTGCACCGCGGCCCGTTCCGGCCCGGCGACCGGGTGCAGCTGACCGACCCCAAGGGGCGGATGCACACCGTCACGCTGGAGCACGGCAAGGAGTTCCACACCCACCGCGGCATCCTGGCGCACGACGCGCTGATCGGGCTGCCCGACGGCAGCGTGGTGACCACCTCCGGCGGCGGCACCGCGTTCCTGGCGCTGCGTCCGCTGCTGTCGGACTACGTGCTCTCCATGCCGCGCGGCGCCCAGGTGATCTACCCGAAGGACTCGGCGCAGATCGTCGCGATGGGCGACATCTTCCCCGGCGCGAAGGTCCTCGAGGCCGGCGCCGGCTCCGGCGCGCTGAGCTGCTCCCTGCTGCGCGCCGTCGGCACCGAGGGTGAGCTGCACTCGTTCGAGGTACGCGACGACTTCGCCCAGATCGCCAAGCGCAACGTCGAGGCGTTCTTCAACGGGCCGCACCCGTCGTGGCACCTGCACGTCGGCGACGTCGCGCAGTGCCAGGAGACCGGCTTCGACCGGATCATCCTGGACATGCTCACCCCCTGGGAGACCCTCGACATGGTCGAGCGGGCGTTGGTGCCCGGCGGCGTGTTCATCGGGTACGTCGCCACCACCCCGCAGCTCTCCGAGCTGGTCGAGGCGCTGCGTGAGCGCGGCGGCTGGACCGAGCCGCGCGCCTGGGAGTCGCTGGTGCGCGACTGGCACGCCGAGGGCCTCGCCGTCCGACCCGACCACCGGATGATCGCGCACACCGCGTTCCTGGTCTCGGCGCGCAAGCTCGCCCCGGGCGTCACCGCGCCGCCGCGTCGCCGCAAACCCAGCAAGGGCACCGAGGCGTACGTGCAGCGTCGCGAGGACCTGCGCGCGGCCGAGGCGGCCCGCCAGGCAGCCGCCGCCCAGGCCGCCGACGCGCAGCCCGACGCGACGGGGGAGATGGACAGGCCGTGACCATCGGTGAGCGGGGGGAGGCGGCCCGATGAGCCGACCGGGTTACGGCGGCGGCGACCTGCCCGCCGTGTTTCCGGACTGGTCGCCCTACCAGGACCTGGAGTCGGCGGCGCGCGCCTATCTGCGGGACCCGGACGTCGCGCTGGAAGCGCTCGGCGGGGTGCTCCGCGGCGCCTCGGTGCTCGGCTTCACCCTGGAACGCTTCGTCAACGAGGTCAACGGGGTGTGGCAGGAGGTCGTCGTCTGCGACGGCAGCCGGCTGATCCTCTGGCACGGCGAGGACGTGCCGCCGGGGGAGGGGCCGCCGGGTTCCATGACGTCGTCACTGCGGGTGGTGCCGGTCTCCACGGTCACCGAGGTGGGCTGCCGGCGGCGGCTGAACCGCTCCGAGAGCGGCGAGATCCGGGTCGACAGCATCGACGTCTACCTGCTGCTCACCTCGCTCGACGAGGCGCCGCCGAGCGAGGAGATGGCCGGTACGCCCCGGCACGACGCGCTGCGGTTCGGCAAGACCCTCGACGACGGTGGGGCCGGGCAGATCGCCCGGCTGGAGGAGTTCGCGCGGCTGGTCGCCTCGGTGGTCGGCCGCCCGATGCTCTGAGGCGTACCCGCTTCGGGCCGGCGTCGCGCGGACCGCGCGGCGTCGGTTCAGTCGTCCTCGGCGTCCGGGCCGGCGATCTCGACGCCGTCGGCGCGCACCACGTGGATGCAGTCGCCCGGGCACTCCTTCGCGGAGTCGATCACTTCGAGTCGCAGGTGCTCGGGCACGTCGACCCGGCTGCCCGGGGCCAACCTCAGCTCACCGTCGGCGCCCTTGACGTACGCCAGGCCGTCGATGTCGAACTCGAACACCTCTGGCGCGTACTGCACGCAGAGCCCATCGCCCGTGCAGAGATCCTGGTCCACCCAGACCTGCAACTGGTCGGTCGCGACCTCGGCCACCGGTGCACCCCCCATGTTCTCCCGTACCAGCCTCCGACGGTACCCGAACGCCGTTAACGACCCCGCAGACCACCCCTTGGCGATCAAGGTTCAGTGACGAGGGTGTTGCGTGGGACCGAATCGGGCTCATAGCGGCTAGTGTTAGCTCAGAACGTTCAAGCCCCCCGGGGAGGTGGGACGTGGCAGCACGCAGCGACGACGCGGACTCGCGCGCCGCACGGTGGGAGAAGGAAGCCCACGATCTCTCCACGCAGGTCGCGTTCCTTCAGGAGGAACTCGCCCTGGTGCGGCGCAAGTTGACCGAAAGCCCCCGACACGTCCGGCAGCTCGAAGAGCGGCTGGCGGCCACCCAGGCACAGTTGGCGCGGCTGACCGAGAA
This sequence comes from Micromonospora sp. NPDC005979, assembly GCF_040614415.1. Classification (NCBI taxonomy): domain Bacteria; kingdom Bacillati; phylum Actinomycetota; class Actinomycetes; order Micromonosporales; family Micromonosporaceae; genus Micromonospora; species Micromonospora sp. NPDC005979. Next base: position 49,012 of record NZ_JBEXUR010000023.1, read on the forward strand.
CAACGACCGGCTGGTGAGCACCCTCAAGGAGGCTCGCACGCAGATCGTCACGCTCAAGGAGGAGATCGACCGGCTCGCACAGCCGCCGAGTGGCTACGGAGTCTTCCTGGCCAAGCACGACGACGGCACCGTGGACGTGTTCACCGGCGGCCGCAAACTGCGGGTCGCCGTCTCGCCCTCGCTGGACGTGGCCGAGCTGCGGCGCGGCCAGGAGGTCCTGCTCAACGACGCGCTCAACATCGTCGACGCGTTCGGGTACGAGCGGGTCGGCGAGGTCGTGATGCTCAAGGAGGTGCTGGAGGGGCCGAACGGCGGGCCGGGCGACCGGGCGCTGGTGGTCTCCCACTCCGACGAGGAGCGCATCGTGCACCTCGCCGAGACGCTCATCGGCTCGGCGATCCGGGCCGGCGACTCGCTCATGATCGAGCCCCGCTCGGCGTACGCGTACGAGCGGATCCCGAAGAGCGAGGTCGAGGAGCTGGTCCTGGAGGAGGTGCCGGACGTCGACTACTCCGACATCGGTGGCCTCCAGTCCCAGATCGAGCAGATCCGCGACGCGGTGGAGCTGCCGTTCCTGCACGCGGACCTGTTCCGTGAGCACCAGCTCCGTCCGCCCAAGGGCATCCTGCTCTACGGGCCGCCCGGTTGCGGCAAGACGCTGATCGCCAAGGCGGTGGCCAACTCCCTGGCCAAGAAGATCGCCGAGCGGCAGGGCAAGGAGAAGCACACCAGCTTCTTCCTGAACATCAAGGGCCCGGAGCTGCTCAACAAGTACGTCGGCGAGACCGAGCGGCACATCCGGCTGATCTTCCAGCGGGCTCGGGAGAAGGCCGGTGAGGGCACCCCGGTGATCGTGTTCTTCGACGAGATGGACTCGATCTTCCGGACCCGTGGCTCCGGCGTCTCGTCCGACGTGGAGAACACCATCGTTCCGCAGCTGCTCAGCGAGATCGACGGCGTGGAGGGGCTGGAGAACGTCATCGTCATCGGCGCCTCCAACCGGGAAGACATGATCGACCCGGCGATCCTGCGCCCGGGCCGGCTCGACGTCAAGATCAAGATCGAGCGGCCGGACGCCGAGGCGGCCAAGGACATCTTCTCCAAGTACATCCTCTCCGGGCTGCCACTGCACCCGGACGACCTCGCCGAACACGGCACCGACGCGCAGGCCACGGTGGCCGCGATGATCGACGCCGTCGTTCTGCGGATGTACTCGGAGACCGAGGAGAACCGCTTCCTCGAGGTCACCTACGCCAACGGTGACAAGGAAGTCCTCTACTTCAAGGACTTCAACTCCGGCGCGATGATCCAGAACATCGTCGACCGGAGCAAGAAGATGGCCATCAAGGAATTCCTCACCTCCGGTCGCAAGGGCCTACGCCTGCAGCACCTCCTCGACGCCTGCGTCGACGAGTTCCGCGAGAACGAGGACCTGCCCAACACCACCAACCCCGACGACTGGGCCCGAATCTCCGGCAAGAAGGGCGAACGGATCGTCTACATCCGTACGCTCGTCTCCGGCGGCAAGGGCACCGAGGCCGGCCGGTCCATCGAGACCGCCAGCAACACCGGCCAGTACCTGTAGGCAGGCGCCGACACCAGCGGGGCCCGGGACGCATCGCGTCCCGGGCCCCGCTCGTTCACACCGGCCCACACCCGCCCACCCGACCCGGTACGCTGTGGCGCTTCCAACCCTGCGAAACGTCGAGGATCCGCGTGCCGTCCGAACTCACCGTCACCGACCCGCCGGCACGTGCGGCGGTCGACCCGCGGACCCCTCCTCCCACCCGCCCGTACCGCGCGCTGCTCGTCGCGCTGGCGGTCGCCTGGCTGGTACCCGCGGTGGCGCACCCCCTGCACCTGGCCTGGCTGCTGCCCCCGCTCGTGCTGCTGGCCACGGCCAGCCTGCTCCGCGGCGGCCGCACCCTGCTCGACCGGCTCGTGCTCGCCATGCTGCTGCTCGTCGGCGCCACCACGGTCGGCGGGCTGCTCTTCACCGTCTGGCCCTGGGGATTGCACCCCGTCGCGGTCAGCGGTACCGCACTCACCGTCCTCGCCCTCACCGCCGTGCTGACCGGCCGACGTCCCGCCCTGCCCCGGCCCGGCTGGACCGACCTGCTGCCGGTCGTCACCACCGTCGCCGTCGTCGGCTACCTCGCGTCGCCCTGGCTGCGGGCCAGCGCGCTCGTCGGCCGCCTCAGCCTGCTCGCCCTCGGCGAGGACAACTTCCGCCACGTCGCCCTCGTCGACGCCATCGGCCGGCTCGGCGGGTACGTCTTCCTCGACCCGTCGGCCGCCCGCGACGACATCGTCTCCCTGCTCGCCCGCTACCCGCAGGGCTGGCACCTCAACGCCGCCGTGCTCGACGCGCACCTGCGCTCCGCCACCGGCACCCCGAGCGGTGCCAGTAGCCTCAGCCACTACGAGTGGTGGTGCTTCGCCACCTTCGGCCTGTTCGTGCTCACCCTCTTCTGGGCCGCCCAACGACTTCCCGGACCCCTGCACCCGCTGCACCGGGTCGTCCTGACCGTCGTCGTCGGCGCCCTCGTCCTCGGCAGCCAACTGCCCCGCCTGCTCATCGCCGGCTACCCCAGCGAGGTGCTGGGGCTCGCGCTCGCCGTCGCGCTGACCGCGCTCGTCGTACGCCCGCTCGCCGGCAACCGGGAACAACTCGTTCTGCTCGGCGCCCTGCTCATCGGCATCGGCTTCACCTACTACCTGTTCCTCCCCCCGGCCGGGCTGCTGGTGTTCGGTTGGCTGATCGCGCACCGCCGGGAGTTGCTCCGCATCCGCCGGACCGTGCTCGCCGTCGGCCTGGTGACCGCCCTGCTCGCGCCGTTGCCCCTGCTGCTGGGGGTGTTCGGCGCGTCCCAGACCGAGGCGCTCGACGCCAAGGCCGGCCCGGAACTCGCCGAGGCCTGGCGGGCGCTGCTCGGCCTCACCCCGATCGTCCTCATCGGCCTGGTGATCCAGGCCCGTCGCGCCGACCGGGCCTGGCGCCGGCACCTCGCCGCCGTGCTGGTGGCCGTCGGCTTCGCCCTCGCCATCGCCCTCGCCAACATCCTCGCCGGCGTCCAACCCGCCTACTACTTCATGAAGGGCGTGCACCTCGCCACCGTCGGGCTCATCGTCGGCACCGCCGCCCTGGTCGTGCTGCTGCCCGTGCCGAAGGCCGACGCACGTGCCGACCGGGCCCGCACCGCCGCCGTCCCCGCGCTCGTCGCCGCGCTGGCCGTGCTCACCGTCGTGATCCTCTGCGGGCTCACCGGTTGGAGTCGGAGCCTGCTCACGGTGGACAAGCAGAGCTGGACCCAGCTCTGGGTCCAGCACAGCGTCGACAAGCCGTCGAGGGTCGCCCAGGTCTGCGCCGCGGCCTACCGCCGCCACCCCGACCAGCCGGGCACCATCACCGTCGTGCTCGACCGGACCGGCTACCGCGGCTACGTGGAATCGATCTGCCTCTCCGCCCTACAGGGCACCACCGCCCAGAGCGAGCCGGCGATCTACCTGCCGATGTTCGAGGAACCCGAGCGGACCCGCGAGATCCTGCGCTCGACCCGCGGTCCGCTCCGCCTGCTGATCAGCGACCCGGCCGCGCAACGACGCGTCGACAAGCTGCTGACCAGGTACCCGGACCTGCGCGGTCGGGTCACCACCGTTCCAATGATCATCAAGTACTGAACGCGGCGGGCGGGACGCGGGGCGACACCCGTGACCCGCCCGCACCGGCGCGCCCCCGACCCCGAACAGTCGGACTACGCTCGACGTGACGGGGACCGGGTCGGGCGAGCGAAGCGGGTAGGTCGATGAGCGTAAGACGGATCATGGGCACCGAGGTCGAGTACGGCATCTCCGTGCCCGGCCAGGCCGGAGCCAACCCGATGGTCACCTCGTCCCAGGTGGTCAACGCCTACGGGGCCCGGCCCGAACTCAACCGGGGCGGTCGCGCCCGCTGGGACTACGAGGAAGAGTCGCCGCTGCGCGACGCCCGCGGCTTCACCTACTCCGGGGCCGCCTACGACCCCGCCGAGGCCCTCGCCGACGAGGACCTCGGCCTGGCCAACGTGATACTCACCAACGGCGCACGCCTCTACGTGGACCACGCGCACCCCGAATACTCCACCCCCGAGGTCACCACCCCCCGCGACATCGTGCGTTGGGACAAGGCCGGCGAGCGGGTGATGGCCGAGGCGTCCCGCCGCGCCGCCACCATCCCCGGCAGCCAGCCCATCCACCTCTACAAGAACAACACCGACAACAAGGGCGCGAGCTACGGCGCCCACGAGAACTACCTGATGCGCCGGCAGACCCCGTTCGCCGACATCGTGGCGTACCTGACGCCCTTCTTCGTGACCCGCCAGATCGTCTGCGGCGCCGGCCGCGTCGGCATCGGACAGGACGGCGGGCAGAGCGGCTTCCAGATCTCCCAGCGCGCCGACTTCTTCGAGGTCGAGGTCGGCCTCGAGACCACCCTCAAGCGCCCGATCATCAACACCCGCGACGAGCCGCACGCCGACGCCGACAAGTACCGCCGGCTGCACGTCATCATCGGCGACGCCAACCTCTCCGAGATCTCCACCTACCTCAAGGTGGGCACTACCGCGCTGATCCTCACCATGATCGAAGAGAAGGCGCTCAGCGCCGACCTCGGCATCGCCGACCCGGTCAGCGAACTGCGCGCGGTCAGCCACGACCCGTCCCTCACGCACCTCATGCGGCTGCGCGACGGCCGCCGCCTGACCGCCCTGGACGTGCAGTGGGCGTACCTCGAGCGGGTGCGGTCCTTTGTCGACGACCGGTACGGCGCCGACGTCGACGAGCAGACCGCCGACGTGCTGGACCGGTGGGAGGGCGTCCTGGATCGGCTCGGTCGCGACCCGATGCTCTGCGTGGACGAGTTGGACTGGGTGGCCAAGCTACGGCTGCTGGAGGGCTACCGGGAGCGGGAGAAGCTCGGCTGGGGCTCCCACAAGCTCCAGCTCGTCGACCTGCAGTACTCCGACGTACGCCCGGAGAAGGGCCTCTACAACCGGCTCGTCTCCCGTGGGGCGATGAAGACGCTGCTCACCGACGAGGAGGTCCGCAGCGCGATGACCGAGCCCCCGGAGGACACCCGGGCCTACTTCCGGGGCCGCTGCCTCGCGCAGTACGCCTCCGAGGTGGTCGCCGCGAGCTGGGACTCGGTGATCTTCGACGTGGGTCGGGAGTCGCTGGTCCGGGTACCGATGATGGAGCCGGAGCGGGGCACCCGTGCCCACGTCGGGGCCCTGTTCGACCGCTGCGCCAGCGCCAAGGACCTGCTGGAGACGCTGACCGGCGGCTGACCGCGCCAACCGAATGCCCGCTGTGTGCCGCAAGCCGGCGCGCGGCGGGCTTTTCGTCGCCCCAGCGAGGTAAGTTCATCGCAGACGATCGTGGAGGAGGCAGCAATGGCCACTCATGACAGCGGCGGCCAGTCGCAGTCCGGCAAGTCCCGCCAGGGCGAGGAAATCGAGGACGTCACCACCGAGGCCAACCCCGAGGTGGCCGAGCGGCACGCCGAGATCACCGAGGACGTCGACGACCTGCTCGACGAGATCGACTCCGTCCTGGAAGAGAACGCGGAGGAATTTGTCAGGGGCTATGTCCAAAAAGGGGGCGAATAGGGCATAGCTGGATAAAACGGACATGCTTTCGGCTGGCCGGGATGGCCACCGCCGCTGCCGCGACTGCGGCGAGTGGCTCCCCCTTGATCAATTCTGTGCGAACAGCAGGCGGCCGGAGGGCCGGGGTAGCTACTGCAAGCCCTGCTTCAACGCTCGATCCAAGGCGAGCTATGCCAAGCGCGTGAAGGAGCGGCAGGGCAGGGACGTGCGGCAACTGCCCGCCGTGCCGGAAGGTCATCGACGGTGCCCGGAGTGCGATGTCACGAAGCCCCTCGATGACTTTCCGCGTAACCGCTCCGCCCGCAGCGGTTACGGCCGATACTGCAAGCCCTGCCACAACGAGAAGGGCAAGGAGAGCAGGCTCCGACTGCATGGCGGCAGTCGCGAGTACCACCTCCAGCGGCGCTACGGCATCGGGGAGAAGGAGTTTCAGGAGCTCCTGGCCGAGCAGGACGGGGTCTGCGCGATCTGTGGCGGCGCGGACCCGCAACATCTGGACCACGATCATCGCACCGGATGGGTGCGCGGGATACTCTGCTTCAACTGCAACGGTGGTCTTGGCCAGTTCCGTGACAGTCCTACGAGGCTGGCCAGGGCGATCACGTACCTGAGAGGAACCACGTGGCAGCGGGCTTTGATCCATCCGGGCGTCTACCAGATGTGTTCACCAACGCGGGGACGTCCTCCTTCACCACGTTTCTGAGCCGGGTGGCCCCCGAGATGCTGCCCGGTCGTCGGCCGCTCCCGCCGGGCATGGCCGCCGACCTGGCGCCGCACGCGACCACCATCGTGGCCATCTCGGCCGCCGGTGGCGTGGTGATGGCCGGCGACCGACGGGCCACCATGGGCAACCTGATCGCCCAGCGCGACATCGAGAAGGTGCACCCCGCCGACGCGTACTCGCTGGTCGGGATCGCGGGCACCGCGGGTATCGGCATCGAGCTGATGCGACTGTTCCAGGTGGAACTGGAGCACTACGAGAAGATCGAGGGCGCGATGCTCTCGCTCGACGGCAAGGCCAACCGGTTGGCGTCGATGATCCGGGGCAACCTGGGCGCGGCCATGCAGGGCCTCGCCGTCGTTCCGCTGTTCGCGGGCTTCGACCTGGCCGCCGGTGACCCGGCGCGCGCCGGGCGGATCTTCAGCTTCGACGTGACCGGTGGCCCGTACGAGGAGACCGGGTACGACGCGATCGGCTCCGGCTCGCTCTTCGCCAAGTCGGCGCTCAAGAAGCGTTTCCGGACCGGCCTGTCTCTCGAGGACGCGACCCGGCTCGCGGTCGAGGCGCTCTACGACGCGGCCGACGACGACACCGCGACCGGCGGACCGGACCTGACCCGCCGGATCTATCCGGTGGTGATGACCGCTACCGCCGAGGGCACCCGCCGGTTGACCGACACCGAGACGGCGGCGATCGCCGAGGGTGTGGTCGCCGGTCGGATGGAGAATCCGGGCGGCTGAGCGCCGTCCACCCCCACCAGTCAGCAGTCGTCAGCACAGCGCCGTAAGGAGAACCGCCGCCGTGGCCATGCAGTTCTACGCCTCGCCCGAACAGATCATGCGCGACCGCTCCGAGCTGGCCCGCAAGGGCATCGCCCGGGGTCGCAGCGCGGTGGTCCTGAGCTACTCCGGCGGGGTGCTCTTCGTCGCGGAGAACCTCTCCAGCGCCCTGCACAAGGTCAGTGAGATCTACGACCGGATCGGCTTCGCCGCGGTCGGCCGGTACAACGAGTTCGAGAACCTGCGCCGCGCGGGTGTGCGGATGGCCGACCTGAACGGCCTCAGCTACGACCGGCGTGACGTGACCGGGCGGGCCCTCGCCAACGCGTTCGCGCAGACGCTCGGCGCGATCTTCACCGAGCAGTCGAAGCCCTTCGAGGTGGAGATCTGTGTGGCGGAGGTCGGGGCGACCCCGGACGACGACGAGCTGTACCGGCTCACGTACGACGGGTCGGTCAACGACGAGCCGGGGCGGATGGCGATGGGCGGCCAGGCCGAGGCGATCACCGGTGTGTTGAAGTCGCAGCACCGGGCGGACATGTCCCTCGGTGAGGCCGTCCGGGTGGCGGTGCAGGCGTTGAGCACCGTCGGCGGTGAGGGTGGCGCGGCCCGTACGATCGCCGCGAACCAGCTCGAGGTGGCTGTGCTGGACCGGCAGCGGGTGGGGCGTACGTTCCGGCGGATCACGGGGGCGGCGCTGACGGCGTTGCTCGACGGTGATGTCGCGGCGGCGGAGGAGCCCGCCGAGGCGGGTGGGCCCGACACGCCGGCGCAGCCGACCACGGAGGCGCACAAGCCGACGACGTCGGCGGGCTCGGCCGACCTGGAGGACAAGCCGGCGGACGGCAAGTAGTTCCCGTACGTGCATACGGCGGGCAGCCCGGAGACCGGGCTGCCCGCCGTATGCGTTCCCCACCCCGCTCCAGCCCGCCGATCTTGCACTTTCGGTTGACGAAAAGCCAGTTTGATGACGATTGGTCGCGACAGGAACTGCAAGATCGCCGGGCTGGTCCGGGCCGGGCTGGGCCGGGCTGACCGGGGCTGGGCCGGGCTGGGATGGGTGGGTCAGGGGGCGGTGGTTACTTCGGGTGCGACGGCTTCGTGGGTGGGGGTGGAGGCCGGCGTGGGGGACTGGGTGCCGCGCAGGAGGGCGGCCATGGTGGCGGCGACCACGACGGAACCGATGGCGTAGCCGAGTTCGACCCGCAGCGCGGTGGCCACGGGCGCGAGGGTGGCGGCGACCAGCGCGGCCACGCCCACGGCCCAGGCGACGGCCTGGGCCCGGTGCCGGTCGAGGGCGAGCAGCGCCTGACCGAGGACCATCGCCCAGAGGTAGGCGAGGGTGGCCGCGGCGAGCCAGGCGAAGTCACCGTGGCCGAGGACGTCGGGCGCGTCGAACAGGGTCTGCACCAGCCACGGGCCGAGCAGGATGGCGAGCACGGCGCCGGTGAGGCCGAGCGCGGTGACGATGCCCAGGGCTCGCCGCAGGAGGCTGTTGAAGGCCGTGCGGTCGCCGGTCGCGGCGGAGGTGGCGAGGCCGGGGAGCAGGGACGCCTGGAGCGAGGCGAAGACGAACAGCGGGATCCGGACGAGCACCAGCGCGGAGAGCAGCGCGCCGGCGGTGGCCACGTCGGAGGGGTCCAGCACCTTCACGTTGATCACGCCGATGTTGACGACGACCTGGGAGAGCAGGCTGGACGTGATGAGCAGGCCGAGGCCGCGCAGGAACGCGGCCCAGGCGACGGGGACGCCGCCGCCGACGGCCCGGAGCACGGGTGCGGCGGTGATCGCCACGCCGATCAGGGGCGCGGCGATCAGCACCGCGCCGAACCAGACGGGGGAGGTGACGCCGGTCAGGCCGAGCAGGGCGACGAGGGCGATGCGCAGGCCGCCATCGACGCCGAGCTGGGTGCCGTACCAGGGGAACAGTTGCAGGCCGGAGAGCACGCCGCGGGTGGTGTGCGCGACGGCGAGCGCGGCGAGCGACCCGATCAGGACGGCGACCATCCGGTCGTCGCCGGCGAAGAGCCGGTCGGCGAGCGGCGCCCGCGCGACGATGATCAGCGCGACGACCGCGACGAGCAGGCCGAGGGCCAGGGCGGCCCCCCGGGCCAGTACGGGCCCGGGGGTGAGGCCCTGGCTGTGCCGGCCGGCGACGAGGCGGGCGACCTCCTGTTCGACGGGCATGAACAGGCCGATGCCGAGGGTGAAGACGATCGTCCAGAGCGCCGCGAGCGACGAGTAGTCGGCCTCGGTGAGGCTGTGCCCGGCGACGGCCAGGTGGACGTAGGAGGCGAGCCCCAGCAGGGCCAGGCCGGCGCCGACGGCGACGGTGCCCGGTGGGACCAGACTCAGCAGCCGCCGGATCACCGGCGAATGAGCGCCAACGTGAGGACGGCGAAGGCCCGACCGAGGTAGATCATGGCCTTGGCCGGGGAGTGGCTGGGGGTGCCCGCCATCCGCTTGCGCATGGCCACCGGCACCTGGCGGATGGTGTAACCCCGCCGGGCGGTGTGCACGAGCGTCTCGACCGTGTCGCCGAGGTACTCCACCGGGTACCAGGTGGCGAACATGTCGATGACCCGGCGGTTGGCGGCCCGGAACCCGGACGTGGTGTCGGTGAGCTTGGTGCGGGCGACGCGGGAGAGGACGCCGGAGAGCATGACCATGGCCCAGCGGCGGGGGCCGCGGACGCTGTAGTCGCCCTCGCCGGCGAACCGGGCGCCGATCACCAGGTCGGTGTCGTCGAGCAGGTCGACGAGCTTCGGCACGTACCGGGGGTCGTGCTGGCCGTCCGCGTCGATCTGGATGGCCACGTCGTAGTCGTGGTCGCGGGCGTACCGGTAGCCGAGGCGCATGGCGCCGCCGACGCCGAGGTTGTACGGCAGCTTGGCGACCCGGGCGCCGGCAGCGGCGGCGACGGCGGCGGTGCGGTCGGTGGAGCCGTCGTCGACGACGAGCACGTCGACGCCGGGAAGCTCGCCGCGGACCTCACCGACGACGTCGGCGATCGAGCCGGACTCGTTGAGCGCCGGGATGATGATCAGGACCCGCTTGCCGTTAACCATCGTGCGACACCAGTTCGTCTCGGGCCGCCCGGTCCGCGTCGATCTCGGCGCGGAGCAGGGCGAAGTCTTCTGCCAGGGTCCGGGTCTCCTCCTCCAGGGCGCTGACCTCCCAGCTGAGGTGCACGCAGACCAGCAGCAGGAAGACGATGCCGAGGAAGAGCACGAGGCTCACGCCGGACTGGACGCCGAGCAGTTCGGCGACGTTGTCCAGCAGGCGGGGGAAGAGCGACAGCGGGATGACGATCACCAGGACGCAGAGCCAGAGCATGCCGTACTTCTCGCGGAGCTGCCGGCGGCGCAGCAGCTCGACGATCGTGGCCAGCAGTATCAGGCCGGTCAGGCCGGTGACGAGGGTGAGCTTCATGCGACCTTCCACGGGGCGGGTGGAGCGGCGGAGGCGTACGCGGCGGCCAGGGTGGTGCGCGCGCCCTGAAGGGGTGGCTCACCGGCGGCGGCCCAACGGCCGTTCCCTAGCAGACTGTACGCCGTTCGGGGGGCGGAACGGGGGGACCGAACGTTGGTGTTCGCCCTCCTCATGCGGTCGGCGCCGCCTTGAGCGGCTCCCACCAGGCGCGGTTGTCGCGGTACCACCGCACGGTCTGCGCCAGACCGTCGGTGAGGTCGATGCTCGGGGCGTACCCCAGCTCTTGGTTGATCTTGGTGATGTCGAGCGAGTAGCGGCGGTCGTGGCCCTTGCGGTCGGCGACCGGGACGACCCGGTCCCAGCCGGCGCCGCAGGCCTCCAGCAGCAGGCCGGTCAGCTCCTTGTTGGTGAGTTCGGTGCCGCCGCCGATGTTGTAGACCTCGCCGGCGCGGCCCTTCTGCGCAACCATCGCGATGCCCCGGCAGTGGTCGTGCACGTGCAGCCAGTCGCGGACGTTGCCGCCGTCGCCGTAGAGCGGGACGGTGCCACCGTCGAGCAGGTTGGAGACGAAGAGCGGGATGACCTTCTCGGGGAACTGGTACGGCCCGTAGTTGTTGGAGCAGCGGGTGACCACCACGTCCATGCCGTGGGTGCGGTGGTAGGCCAGCGCGAGCAGGTCGGAGCCGGCCTTCGAGGCCGAGTACGGCGAGTTGGGGGCGAGCGGCCAGGTCTCCGTCCAGGAGCCCTCGTCGATCGAGCCGTACACCTCGTCGGTGGAGACGTGCACGAAACGGCCGGTGCCGTGGCGCAGCGCCGCGTCGAGCAGGGTCTGGGTGCCGAGCACGTTGGTGGTGACGAACGGCGCGGCGCCGGCGATCGAGCGGTCGACGTGCGATTCAGCCGCGAAGTGCACGATCACGTCGTGCCCCGCGACCACCTCGTCGACGACGGTCGGGTCGCAGATGTCGCCCTGCACGAACCGCAGCCGGGGGTCGTCGCGCACCGGGTCGAGGTTCGCCAGGTTGCCCGAGTAGGTCAGCTTGTCGAGCACGGTCACGCCGGCCGGGTCGAGCGCCGGCACCCCTGCGGCCGTGCCGCCGGGCACGCCCAGCAGCATGCGGACGTACTCCGAACCGATGAATCCGGCACCGCCGGTGACGAGGATCCTCACGGGTCCAGGAGTGTACGCGAAGCGGTCGGGGGGTACGTCGGCGGCGACCTGCGACATGCCGGCGGGGTGGTTGCGGCTAAGCTCCCCAGGTGCGCGGAATTCTACTCGCCGGCGGTACCGGTTCCCGGCTCTGGCCGATCACCCGGGCAGTGTCAAAGCAGCTGCTGCCGGTCTTCGACAAGCCGATGATCTACTACCCCCTCTCCACCCTGATGATTTCCGGGGTACGGGAGATCCTGGTGATCACCACTCCGGAGGACCAGGACCAGTTCCGCCGGTTGCTCGGCGACGGCAGCCAGTTCGGGCTGCGGCTGGAGTACGCGACGCAGGACCGCCCGGAGGGCATCGCCCAGGCGTTCCTGCTCGGCGCGGACTTCATCGGCGCCGAGTCGGTGGCGCTGATCCTCGGCGACAACATCTTCCACGGCGTCGGCCTGGGTCGGCAGCTCGCCGCCCACAGCGAGGTCGTCGGCGGCCGGATGTTCGCCTACCCGGTGGCCAACCCGCAGGAGTACGGCGTGGTGGAGTTCGACGCCGAGGGGCGGGTGCTCTCGATCGAGGAGAAGCCGGCTCGGCCGAAGTCCCGCTACGCGGTGCCCGGGCTGTACTTCTACGACAACCGGGTCGTCGACATCGCCGGCAAGCTCACCCCCAGCGCCCGGGGCGAGCTGGAGATCACGGCGGTCAACGAGGTGTACCGGGAGACCGGCGAGCTGTCCGTCACCCTGCTGGACCGGGGTACCGCCTGGCTGGACACCGGCACGCACGCCTCGATGATGCAGGCCGGCGAGTTCGTCCGGGTGATCGAGGAGCGGCAGGGTCTCAAGATCGGTTGCGTCGAGGAGGTGGCCTGGCGGGCCGGCCTGATCGACGACGACCAGCTGCGCGTGCTCGCCGAGCCACTGGTCAAGAGCGGGTACGGCGAGTACCTGTTCGGGCTGCTGGCCGAGAAGAACGAGGGGCGGGTGGGCCGGTGAAGATCCGCGAGCTGAGCATCGAGGGCGCCTGGGAGATCAGCCCACAGCAGCACGGCGACCCGCGCGGCATGTTCATGGAGTGGTACCGCTTCGACAAGCTCGCCGAGGCGGTGGGGCACCCGCTGCGCCTCGCCCAGGCCAACCTGTCGGTCTCCGCGCGCGGCGTGGTGCGCGGTATCCACTTCGCCGACGTGCCTCCCGGGCAGGCCAAGTACGTGACCTGCGTGCGCGGGGCGGTCCTCGACATGATCGTCGACCTGCGGGTGGGGTCGCCGACGTTCGGCCGCTGGGAGGGCGTCCGGTTGGACGACACCGACCGGCGGGCCGTCTACCTCAGCGAGGGCCTGGGGCACGGGTTCTGCGCGCTGACCGACGACGCGACGCTGAGCTACCTCTGCTCGGCCACGTACAACCCGACCGGCGAGCACGCGGTGCACCCGCTCGACGAGGAACTGGGCATCGAGTGGCCCGCCGAGACGCCACTGCTGTCCGCGCGCGACGACGCCGCGCCGACCCTCGCGCAGGCCCGCGAGAGCGGCCTGCTTCCGGAGTACGACGCCTGCCGGCGGTTCGTGGCCAGCCTTGGACCGGACGGAATGTCGCACTCAGCCGGTATGTGACCATCCCTCGGGCGCGACCTGTGGTGTGACAGTGACGAACCGGGCCTCCGGGCGGCTAATGTCTCATCATGGAGCGGCGAATCTTCGGCCTCGAGACCGAGTACGGCGTCACCTGCACCTATCGCGGGCAGCGGAGGCTGTCCCCGGACGAGGTCGCGCGGTATCTGTTCCGGCGCGTCGTGTCCTGGGGTCGGTCGAGCAACGTTTTCCTGCGCAACGGGGCCCGTCTCTACCTGGACGTCGGTTCGCACCCGGAGTACGCGACACCGGAGTGCGACTCGGTGACCGACCTGGTGGCCCACGACCGGGCCGGCGAGCGGATCCTGGAGGGGCTGCTCGTCGACGCGGAGAAGCGGCTGCACGACGAGGGCATCGCAGGTGAGATCTACCTGTTCAAGAACAACACCGACTCGGCCGGCAACTCGTACGGCTGCCACGAGAACTACCTGGTCTCCCGGCACGGGGAGTTCGGCCGGCTCGCCGACGTGCTCATCCCGTTCCTGGTCACCCGGCAGTTGATCTGCGGGGCCGGCAAGGTGCTGCAGACCCCGCGCGGCGCGGTCTACTGCCTGTCCCAGCGGGCCGAGCACATCTGGGAGGGCGTCTCGTCGGCGACGACCCGCAGCCGACCGATCATCAACACCCGCGACGAGCCGCACGCCGACGCCGAGCGCTACCGGCGCCTGCACGTCATCGTCGGCGACTCGAACATGAACGAGGTCACCACGCTGCTCAAGGTCGGCACCGCCGACATCGTGCTGCGGATGATCGAGGCCGGCGTGGTCATGCGGGACCTGTCGCTGGAGAACCCGATCCGGGCGATCCGCGAGGTGTCGCACGACATCACCGGCCGCCGCAAGGTGCGCCTGGCCTCCGGCAAGGAGGTGAGCGCGCTGGACATCCAGCAGGAGTACCTGGCCAAGGCCACCGAGTTCGTCGAGCGGCGGGGCGGCGACCAGGCCGCCAAGCGGGTGGTCGAGTTGTGGGGCCGGGTGCTCAACGCGGTGGAGACCGGTGACCTGGAGCCGGTCTCGCGGGAGATCGACTGGGTCAGCAAGCTGCGGCTGATCGAGCGGTACCAGCGCAAGCACGACCTGCCGCTGTCGCACCCCCGGGTGGCGCAGATGGACCTGGCGTACCACGACGTGCGCCGTGGCCGGGGCCTCTACGGGCTGTTGGAGCGCCGCGGCGAGGTGGACCGGGTCGCCACCGACCCGGAGATCTTCGAGGCCAAGGAGACCCCGCCGCAGACCACCCGGGCGCGGCTGCGCGGCGAGTTCATCCGGCACGCCCAGGAGAAGCGGCGCGACTTCACCGTCGACTGGGTGCACCTGAAGCTCAACGACCAAGCGCAGCGCACCGTGCTCTGCAAGGACCCGTTCCGGGCGTACGACGAGCGGGTGGAGCGGCTGATCGCCAGCATGTGACGGGACCGCCGGCCCCGACGGTGGTGTACGCCGACGGGGCCGGCGCAACCGGTAGGCTGGGCGCGCCATGACGACTTCTGGACCATCCGAACCCTCCGAGCGCGGCGGCGCGCGGCAGAACTGGGTCGAGCGCCGGCGGGAGAAGATCCGCGCCGAGATCGATCGCAACCGGCGTGGTGAGTACACCGTGCCGACCTGGGTGCTGGCCGTGGCGCTGGCGCTCATCGTGGGCGGCTGGCTCGCCCTGATCTTCCTCTCCTGATCCGCCCCGCGCGCTCGCGCGTGATGTCCGGTGATCCTCGCCCCGCGCCGTCGCCCGTTGTCCGGTGATCCTCGCCCCGCCTCGTCGCCCGCTGTCCGGCGTGCTGACCCGTCGGGGCCAGGGGTTGGCCCGGCCGGGTCGCCCCGCCGGGTATCCGCTGGCAGTCGCCGTCGCGGGCCGTCCTGCCGCCCAGCGTGCCGGCGGCGCCAGGACGCGACGACGCGGGAGGCGATCATGAACGACCCGACGGTGCCCCAGCCGGAACGCGACGGTGGGGGCTGGGTGGACCCCGGGCCACGTGACGTGGTCCGCGACCGGCAGAACCCCGATCTGTTGACCCCACCGAGCACGGACGCGGGCACGCTGCCGAACCTGCGGTTCTCCTTTTCGGACGCGCACACCCGGGTGCAGCGCGGCGGATGGACCCGGGAGGTGACCGTACGGGAGTTGCCCATCGCCACCGAGCTCAGTGGCGTGGACATGGCGCTGGAACCGGGCGGGTACCGGGAGATGCACTGGCACAAGCAGTCCGAGTGGGCGTACGTGTCCCGTGGCAGCGCCCGGATCAGTGCCGTCGACCAGGAGGGCCGCAACTTCCTCGACGACGTGCGCGCCGGTGACCTGTGGTTCTTTCCGCAGGGGGTGCCGCACCACATCCAGGCGCTCGACGAGGGTGTGGAGTTCCTGCTGGTCTTCGACGACGGCGCGTTCACCGAGAACGGCACCTTCCTGATCAGCGACTTCTTCGCGCACACCCCGAAGGACGTGCTGGCCAAGAACTTCGGGTGGCGGCTCGATCAGCTCGACACGATCCCCGAGCGCGAGAAGTACATCTTCGCCGGCCAGGTGCCGCCGCCGCTGGACCAGGACCGGGTCGTCAGCCCGACCGGGGACGTGCCCCGCACCCTCAGTCACCGGCTGCTGGCCCAGAAGCCGCAGCGGTTCCCGGGCGGGCAGGTCCGCATCGCCGACGTCACCCAGTTCGCCGCGGCCACCACGATCTGCGCCGCGCTGGTCGAGGTGGATCCGGGCGGGATGCGGGAACTGCACTGGCACCCCACCGACGACGAGTGGCAGTACTACCTGTCAGGTCACGGCCGGATGGGCGTGTTCGCCAGCTCCGGGGTGGCCGGCACCTTCGACATGCGCGCCGGCGACGTCGGGTACGTGCCGTTCGCCTACGGCCACTACATCGAGAACCTCGGCACCGAGCCGCTGGTGTTCCTGGAGATGTTCCGTAAGCCCCGATTCGAGTCCGTCTCGCTGACCCAGTGGATGGCCAACACCCCGCCCGAGGTCAGCGCCGACACCCTGAACCTGCCGAGAGAACTCATCGAGGCCCTACCCCGAGACCAACGCCCGGTCATCCGCTGACCCCCACCCGATTGGTCCCGGTGATCAAGAGGTTCGCGTCAAAATCGCGCCGGATTCTGACGCAAACCTCTTGATCACCAGGGCGGGGGTGGGGGTGGGGTTTGGGTTAGGGGGTTGGGGTGGTGGCTTGGCGGCCGGCGGCGGCTGCGGCCAGGAAGTAGGCGTGGTCAGCGTCCAGGGGGCGGCCCATGGTGGACAGGGGGACGGGGCTGGCGCGCAGCGCGGCGTCGAGGCCGGCGGTGGGCACCCGCACGATCCGGTGGCGGGCCGCCAGCGGCGCCAGGGCCGCGTCGACCTCGGCCGCGAGGGCCGGGTCCAGATCGTCGGGCACCACCAGCTCCGCCGGGGCGAGCGCCACTCGGCCGTACGCGGTGAGGCTGTGGTGCGACACGCCGTTGTGCCGGGGGCGGGGGTCGGCGTCGGAGATGCGCAGCGAGCCGACCGGCCGCCCGCCGAGCGTGGCGATCGCGTTGACCGCCTCACCGACGGCGACGCCGGAGAATCCCCACCGGGTGCCGGTGCCCAGGTTGCCGGGGCCCTGCGCCACGATCGCCACGTCGGCGCGCAGCACGTGGCGCGCGGCGAGCAGACCGCCGTGCAGGGTGGTGGCCTCCAGGTCGCCGCCGAACGCCTGCCCGACGGTGATCGTCCCGGCCAACTCGTCGCGCAGCCCGGCCAGGGTGCGGGAGAACCAGGCCGGCAGCGCGCCACCGTCGGTGAGCAGGTACGCGACCCGCGCCCCCGGGGCGTCGGCCCGGATGCCGGCCAGGATCGCCGGCAACGCCGAGTGCAGGTCGGCGGTGACCACGGGCAGGCCGCCCAGGTCGTCGGCGTCGGCCAGCACGGCCCGGTGCGGGGACGCCTCCTCGTCGACGCCCAGCAGGATCGGCTGCAACGGCGTGTAGCGGGCCTTGACGAGGTGCCCGGCGTCGCGGGTGTCGCCGGCGTCCGGCGGGTCCGGGGGCAGCCGGTCCGGCACCGCCACCACGAGGGCGTACCCGCCGGTGCCCAGCCCCATCAGCAGCGCGCCGGCGTTGAGCAGCACCCGGTCGCCGGGCTCGGGCGTGCCGACCAGCTCGGGGTAGGCCAGCGCCCGCATGCGCGTGCCGTCGGGCAGGTCGACGTCGAGTTCCACCGCCCCGGTCCACTGCCGTCGCAGCGCCGCCACCGTCCCCGTACGCCATCGCACCATGACGGGCACGCTAGCCGCGCGGGCGCGGCGGACCGCGACCGGGTGCGATCAGGCCGGCGGGTCGCCGGGGTCTACGGCCTGGGTGTGCCGGGCGGTGCCGGTGGCCCCGGGCTGTGAGCGGGTCGGGTCGAGGAAGACGAACCGGATCTCCGGGTACCGCTCGGTGAGCCGCCGTTCCGCCTCGTCGGCGGTGGTCTCGATCTGCGCGCCGGTGGCGTCGTCGCGGAAGTCGACCTTCGCGGCGACGAGGATGTCGTCCGGGCCGAGCTGCATGGTCAGCAGGGTGTCGATGCGTTCCACCTCGGGCAGTTCGGCCAGCTCCTGCTCGATCTCGCGGCGCAGCCGTTCCGGGACGGCCCGGCCGACCAGCAGCGACAGGTTGTTGCCGGCGAGGATCCCGGCGACGGTGAGCAGCAGCAGGCCGATGAGGATCGACGCGACGCCGTCCCACACCTCGTCGCCGGTGGCGTGCGACAGGCCGACGCCGAGGCCCGCGAGCACCAGGCCGATCAGGGCCGCGCTGTCCTCCAGGAAGACGGCCTTGACGGTGGTGTCGGCGGTGAGCCGCAGGAACCGTCGCGGGGTGGTCTGCCAGCGCTCGGACTCGCGCCGGACCTGCCGGACGGCCCGCGCCAGCGAGATCGACTCGATGACGAACGAGACCGCCAGCACGATGTACGAGACGAGGTAGTCGCCGCTGTGCTCGTGCACGAGGATCGTGGTGACGCCGTGGGTGACGGCGAAACCGGCGCCGGCCACGAAGGTGAACATCGCGGCGAAGAACGCCCAGACGTAGCTCTCCTTGCCGTACCCGAAGGGGTGCCGTTTGTCGGCCGGCCGGGCCCCCCGGCGCAGCGCCTGGAACAGCAGCACCTCGGTGGTGGTGTCGGCGACCGAGTGCGCCGCCTCGGACAGCATCGCGGCCGAGCCGGAGATCAGCCCGGCGACCAGCTTGGCGACCGCGATGGCGAGGTTGGCGACGCCCGCGACGACCACGGTGCCGACGCTCTCGCTCTCGGTCTTCATCCCGGCTTGCGACATGAGGAGAACCCTATGGCGGGGAGCGGCGGCGCGCCGGAGGAGGACCCGATCCGAACAAGTGTGCGGCACGCCCCGCGTGGGTGCACGATGCGGGCGCGTCGGCTGCTAGCGTCTACCGCGTGTCGCGGACCCGCACCGAACGCCTGGTCAACCTGGTGATCTGCCTGCTGTCCACGCGACGGTTCCTGACCGCCGCGCAGATCGCCGCGACCGTGCCCGGCTACGAGCACGATCCCGACGACGCGCGCGACCACGAGGCGTTCCAGCGCAAGTTCGAGCGGGACAAGGCCGAGCTGCGCGAGTTGGGCGTCCCCCTGGAGACCGGCACGGCCAGCGTCTTCGACGCCGAGCCCGGCTACCGCATCGCCCACCGCGAGTACGCGCTGCCCGACATCCCCCTCGAACCGGACGAGGCCGCCGCCGTCGGCATCGCCGCCCGGCTGTGGCAGCACGCCGGGCTGGCCGCCGCCGCGTCCTCCGGGCTGGCCAAGCTGCGCGCCGCCGGGGTGGACGTCGACCCGCAGGCCACCCTCGGCCTGGAGCCGATGGTCACCGTCGACCCGGCGTTCGCGCCGCTGACCGCCGCCGCGCGGGACCGCCGGGAGGTGGGCTTCGACTACCGGGTACCCGACCGGGACGCCCCCAGCCGCCGCCGGCTCCAACCGTGGGGCGTGGTCTGCTGGCGGGGCCGGTGGTACGTGGTCGGGCACGACCTGGACCGGGACGCCACCCGCTGCTTCCGACTCTCCCGGGTGGTCGGCGCGGTCCGGGTGACCGGCGCGTCCGGCGCGTACGAGCCGCCGCTGGGAGAAGACCTGATCAGTCACGTGGCCCGCTGGTCCGGGCCGGTGGAGCGCACCGGCCGGGCGACCGTGCTGGCCGCGCCCGGCCGGGCCGCCGGCCTGCGTCGCTGGGCGGTCGAGGTGACCGCCGGGCCGGACGGCGACCACCTGGTCCTGCCGTACGCCGACCCGGACGGTCTGGCCGGCCACCTCGTCGGGTACGGGCCGGACGTACGCGTGCTCGACCCACCGGAGGTCCGCGAGGCGGTCATCCAGCGGCTCAAGGAGATCGCGGTCCGCCACGACGAGCTGGCGGTCTCCGGGGGTGCCCGGTGACCCGCCCGGCCGCCCGTGGCGGTTCCAAGACCTCGGCGGACCGGTTGGCCCGCCTGCTCAACCTGGTGCCCTACCTGCTGGCCCGACCGGGCATCGAGGTCGCCGAGGCGGCCGGTGACCTGGGTGTCACCGAACGGCAGCTCCGCGAGGACCTGGAGCTGCTGTGGGTGTGCGGGCTGCCCGGTTACGGCCCCGGCGATCTGATCGACATGGCGTTCGACGGTGACCGGGTGACCATCACCTACGACGCCGGCATCGACCGGCCGCTGCGGCTCACCCCCGACGAGGCCCTCGCGCTCGTGGTGGCGTTGCGGATGCTCGCCGAAACCCCCGGCGTCGCCAACCGGGACGCCATCGAACGGGCCCTCGCCAAGATCGAGGACGCCGCCGGTGACCTCGTGGGCGCGCCGGTCGCGGTCCGGCTCCCCGGGGACACCCGGCGGGTCGAGGCGCTGCGCGCCGCCGTGGAGGGCGGCCGGGCGCTGCGGATCACCTACTACACGGCGGCCCGGGACGAGACCACCGAGCGGGTGATCGACCCGCTGCGGATGCTGATGGTCGGCGGTCGGGCGTACGTGGAGGCGTGGTGCCGGCGCGCGGAGGCGGTGCGGCTGTTCCGTGCCGACCGGATCGACGCGATCACCGAGCTGGACGAGCCGGCGGCCGTTCCGCCGCAGGCCGTCCCGCACGACCGCACCGAGGGGGTCTTCCGGCCGTCGCCCGACCTGCCGCTGATCACCCTGCGGATCGGGCGCGGCGAACGGTGGATCACCGAGTACTACCCGTGCGAGCGGGTCGAGGCCGGCGACGGTGACCAGTGGCTCGTCTCGCTGCGCGTGACCGACCTGGGCTGGGCGCGACGGTTCGTGCTCGGCCTCGGCCCGGACGTCACCGTGGTCGCCCCCGTCGAGCTGGCCGAGCAGGTCCGGGCGACCGCGTCCGCCGCGCTCGACGCGTACGCGGTGCCCGCGCCGGTGACACCGCTGCCTGACGTCGATCGGGCAGCCGCGCCGTCGGGCGATCCGGCGGTGGCCGGCCGCACCCAGTAGGCTGGCCGGCGTGCTGATCTGGATCGTGCTCGCGCTGGTGCTGCTCCCGCTCGTGGCGCTCGCGCTGGCCGTGCGCCCGGTGCTGGCCCGGCTGCCCAAGCTGCGCCGTGCCGCCGAGGCGTTGCAGCGCCGGGCCGGGGAGGCGGAGGCGCTGCAGGAGACCGCGGAGGCGTTGCAGCAGCGCGCCGAGGGCGTCCAACGCCAGCTCGACACCGCCCAGCAGCGCCTTGAGCTGATCAAGGCCAAGCGCGGCTGACGGCGCCGTCGGCCCACGTGGTTGACGGATCATCGCGCGTTGGTCAAGACTTCACCGGCCGGGCCGGACCACCACCACCCGGCGGGTGGCATCGCACCGATCCGCACGTACGATGGGCTGCGTACCACCCCCCGGACACAGAGCGACTGGAGCTTCTCATGGGTGCCCTCAAGCCGTGGCACATCGCCGTTCTCGTGGTTGTGCTGATCCTGCTCTTCGGCGCGAAGCGGCTTCCCGACGCGGCCCGCTCGCTGGGTCGCTCGCTGCGGATCATCAAGGCCGAGACCAAGAGCCTGCAGGACGACGACCGCGACCTCGCCGAGAAGGCCGACGCGCAGGCCGGCTACCAGCCGCTGCCGCCGCACGCCGGGCAGCAGGCGCCGTACGCGGGGCAGCCGCAGCAGCCGCCGTACCAGCAGCCGCCGGCGCAGCAGCCGGTCGTCGACCCGGTGCACCGCGTCCGCGACAACTGACCGAAGGGCCTTCGCACCGTGGCCTTCGCCCTGCGTAAGCGCGGCCCGAGCACGTTCGAGCGGGCCGCCGACGGCTCGATGACGCTCATCGAGCACGTCCGTGAGCTGCGTAACCGTCTCTTCCGCGCCTCGCTGGCGATCATGATCGGCTTCGGCTTCGGTATCTGGCTGGCGGAGCCGGTCCGGGTGCTGCTGTCGAAGCCGTACTGCGATCTGCCCGGGTCGGTCGACCCGGAGACCCAGAAGTGCCTGTTCGTCCAGCTCGGTCCGGCGGACGTCTTCCTGCTGAACCTGAAGATCGGCCTGTGGGTGGGCCTGATCATCGCGGCGCCGATCTGGCTCTACCAGCTCTGGGCGTTCATCGCGCCCGGGCTGCACCGGCACGAGCGGCGCTACGCGTACGCGTTCACGGCCCTGGCGGCGCCGCTGTTCGCCGCCGGCGCGGTGTTGGCCTTCTTCGTCACCGCCAAGGGCCTCGAGTTCCTGATGAACGTGTCCGGCGACGACATCTCGACCACGCTGGAAGTCACCCGGTACATCTCCTTCGTCACCAACCTGATCCTGCTGTTCGGGGTGGCGTTCGAGTTCCCGCTGATCGTGCTGATGCTCAACTTCGTCGGCCTGGCCAGCGCGAAGCGGCTGCTGAGCTGGTGGCGGGTGGCGATCTTCGTGTTCTTCGCGTTCTCCGCCGTGGTCACCCCCACCCCCGACCCGTTCGGGATGACCGCCCTGGCGGTCTGCCTCTCCGCGCTCTACTTCGGCGCGGTGGGCGTCGCGTTCATCAACGACAAGCGGCGGGGTCGCGGCAAGGAGGTCTACGCCGGTCTCGACGACGACGAGGTCTCGCCGCTGGAGTTCGACCCGGACCCGGTCGTGGCCGGGCAGCGGGTCGACGCGACCGCGCCGATCGGTGCTCCGGAGCCGATCGCGAAGCCGGCGCCGATCGAACGCCGTTACGACGACATGACCTGACGGCCCCGCGCCGCCAGAGCCAGCCGACGCCGTCCCCGCCACGTGGGGGCGGCGTCGCGGTGTCCGCCGTCGACCGAATCGAGCCGCCCGGTGGGCTGGGAGCGCTACCTCCGCACGATGAACATCAGATGTACGACGAGTACGGTGCTGGCCGTGACCGTGAAAGAGTTTCGGCCCGGACCGGCGGAGGACGCCGCGTCGGCCGCTGGCCCGGTGGCTGTGCTCGCCAACCCGACGGCCGGCCGGGGACGGCGTCGGGCCCTGTTGCCCCGGCTGCTGGACGGGCTGTCCGCCGCCGGCCGGCCGGTGACGGTGCTGTCGGCGTCCACCCCCGATGAGGCGGAGGTGGCCTGTCGGACGGCGGTCGCCGAGGGCGCGGGCGCGCTGGTCGCGATCGGCGGGGACGGCACCGTGCACCGGGCGCTGCAAGCCGTGGCCGGCACCGACATCCCGTTCGGACCGGTGCCCGCCGGCACCGGCAACGACTTCGCGATCGACACCGGCTTTCCCGCCGATCCCGTCGCCGCTGTGGAGGTGATCGCCGAGGCGCTGCGGGACGGTCGGAGCCGCGAGGTCGACCTGGCCCGGATGACGGGCGTCGACGGCGCGGAACGCTGGTACGGGGCCGTCCTCGCGGCGGGCTTCGACGCGATCGTCAACGAGCGGGCCAACCGGATGCGGTGGCCGCGCGGCCCCCGCCGGTACGACCTGGCGATCCTGATCGAGATGGCCCGCCTGAAGCCGCGGCGCTACACGATGCGCCTCGACGGGGTGCTGCACGAGATGGACTCGGTGCTGGTGGCGGTGGGCAACTGCCCGTCGTACGGCGGTGGGATGCGGATCTGCCCCGACGCCGACCCGACCGACGGGCTGCTGGACGTGGTGGTGGCCGGCCGGGCCGACCGGCGCACGATGATCCGGGTGAAGCCGCACATCTACCAGGGCACCCACGTCGAGCACCCGGTGGTGAGCAGCTACCGGGCCCGTACGGTGGAGTTGGCCGCCGACGGGATCGTCACGTACGCCGACGGGGAACGTTCGCTCGGCCTCCCGGTGTCGATCACCGCGGTGCCCGGGGCCCTGCGACTGCTGCGCTGACCCGTATGGCGCCGATGCTGGCGGCGATGACCAGCACGATGGCGACGCACTCCGACGCGGTCAGCGCCTGGCGCAGCACCAGCCAGCCGGCGAGGGTGGCGACGGCCGGGCCGAGACTCATCAGCACCGCGAACGTCGAGGTGGGCATCCGGCGCAGCGCCAGCAGCTCCAGGGTGTACGGCAGGCCGGAGGCGAGCACCGCCAGGGCCGCGCCGAACGCGAGCACCTGCGGGTCGAGCAGGACGGCGCCGCCGTCGGCGATGCCCAGCGGCAGGGTGACCAGCGCGGCCAGGGTGAGCGCGAGGGCGAGCCCGTCCGCCCCCGGGAACCGGCCGCCGACGCGGGCGCTGAGCACGATGTACGCGGCCCACATCGTGCCCGCGCCGAACGCGAACGCCACCCCGGCCGGGTTGAGCCGGTCGAAGCCGCCCTGCCCGAGCAGCGCCACCCCGGCCAGCGCGAGTCCCGCCCAGCACCAGCTCGCCAACCGGCGGGCGGTGAACACGGACAGAGCGAGGGGACCGAGCACCTCAAGCGTCACCGTCGGTCCGAGCGGGATGCGTTCGATGGCCTGGTAGAACAGCGAGTTCATGCCGGCCAGGGCCAGCCCGAACGCGCCGACGGCGAGCCAGGCCGAGCGGTCGTGTCCGCGCAGTCGCGGCCGGCACACGACGAGCAGCAACACCGCCGAGATCGTCAGCCGCAGGGTGACCGCCCCGGCCACGCCGGTGCGCGGAAAGAGCAGCGCGGCGACGGCGGAGCCGAACTGGACCGACAGCGCCCCGCCGAGCACCAGCCCCACGGCGAGGACACCACCGTGCCGCTGTGTGGGCGCGTCGGTCGGTGTCGACGCGGGCAGGAGGGTGTCCGTCACGGCCCTGACGCTAGGTGGTCGGCCGAGCGGGATCTCCCGGGGGTGCGCTCGACGAACGCGAGCCGCCGGTGTCGCAAGCGCCCGAGCACCCGACACGCCGAAGGTGTTCGCCAATGCGGTGCCACCTGCGTACGGTCTCTGGTATGACCACCGCGATGCGCAAGCTGTCCATCTCCGTTCCGCCGGACGTGGCGGAGCGCCTGGAGCGCGAGGCCAACGCCAGCGCCTACATCACCCAGGCCGTTCGAGACCGGATGCGTCTGGACGCCCTGGATGCGGAGCTGGCTCACCAGGGCGTCCAGATCACGGAGCAGGGTGTGGCCGAGGCACGCGCCCGCCGTGCCGCCGTCGAGGCGGACTGGTCATCGGAGCGTCGTCGGGCACTTCGGGAGCGGGCACGCCAGCATATGCTGGAAGCTGCCGACCAGCCTGCCGTGTGAGCGCCGGGGAGGAGCGGCCGGTCCGACTCGTGCTGGATCGGTCGGCGCTGCTGGCGTATCTCGCGGGTTCGGTGCATGTCGGGGAGCCTCTGCACGAGGTCATCCAGGACCGCAACAGGTTCGGTGTAACTGCCGTGACCGTGGCGGAGGCCCTGGCAATCGTCAGCGATCCGAAGGAACGAGCGACCCTGCACCGGCTGCTGACCCTGGACGCCTGTGCGGTGCTCTCCACCGAGGGGCGCTCCTGGCACGAGCTCAGCTACTGGCGGACGCTGACGGGTCGGGTTGATCTCGCCACCACGGTGCTAGCCGTGCTCGACCATGACGCCGCCATCCTGACCGGGGAGGACCGGTACGGCGACGGGGAGTTACCCGTCATCCGCATGCCGGACTGACGGTCCTCGAATGTGGGTCAGGTGGGCAGGGCCAGGTCCAGGACCGCGCCCAGCCCGTTCTCCCGGCCCGGCTCGGCGGCCGGCAGCACCAGCACCGCGCAGCCGGCGGCCACCGCGCCCGCGTCGGCCGGGCTGTCGCCGACCATCAGCGTCTGCTCCGGGTCGACGCCCAGCAGCCCGCACGCGCGCCAGAAGATCGCCGGGTCGGGCTTGCAGCGCCCCACCTCGTACGACAGCACGAACGCGTCGACGAGGTCGGTCAACCCCCAGGCGTCGAAGTGCGGGCGCAGGTCGAAACCGATGTTGCTGACCACCGCGACGCGTACGCCGGCGTCGCGCAGCGCGGCCAGCGTGGGGGCCGTGTCCGGGTAGGGCACCCAGCCCTCGGCGAGGAGCAGACGCTCGTAGAGCGCGTCGGCCAACCCCTCGATGCCGGCGTCCACGGTCTCGGCCAGCCCCGTGTACGCGCCCCGGTGGGCGTGCGGGTAGAGGTCCCGGTCGGCCCACAGCTCGGCCAGCCGGGGCGGAACCCGGGCCGGTAGCGGGCCGCCCGCGCGGCCGGCGGTCAGCAGGCGGTCGGCCAGCGAGGTGGCGCGGACCCGGTCCAGGGTGACCCCGCACGCCGCCGCGGCCTCCAGCACCCACTGCCGAGGCTCCTCCACCTGGGCCAGGGTGCCGTGGAAGTCGAAGAGCACCGCCTTCACGGGCCGTCGGGACGTCCGGCGGGCGGTGGCGCTGCCCGGCGGAGTGGTCTGGGGCGGTTCGGCATGGTCCGGCACGCCGTGCACCCTACCGACCCTCGCCGACAGCCCTGCCGGACGGCCTTGTGGGGTGCACTGTGCCGGCACGCACTAATCTTGGTGCCATGTCGAGCCCCGCCGAGCGGTACGCCGCGGCGCGCCGCCGGGCCGCGCAGGCCTCCGAGTTTCCGGCGCTGGACGAGTTCGCCCTGGACCTGGGGTTCGACCTCGACGACTTCCAGCGCGAGGCGTGTCAGTCGTTGGAGCGGGGCAGCGGTGTGCTGGTGTGCGCCCCGACCGGCGCCGGCAAGACCGTGGTCGGCGAGTTCGCCGTACACCTGGCTCTGCGGGGGCGGCCCGACGACCCGCCGGCGGCCGGCGGCGCGACGCCGCCAACGGCCCGGCGCAAGTGCTTCTACACGACGCCGATCAAGGCGCTGTCCAACCAGAAGTACCACGACCTCGTCGACCGGTACGGCGCCGAGCAGGTCGGCCTGTTGACCGGCGACAACGCGATCAACGGCGACGCGCCCGTGGTGGTGATGACCACCGAGGTGCTGCGCAACATGCTCTACGCGGGCTCCAGCACCTTGCAGGGGCTCGCCTACGTGGTGATGGACGAGGTGCACTACCTCGCCGACCGGTTCCGCGGCGGCGTGTGGGAAGAGGTGATCATCCACCTGCCGGAGTCGGTCACCCTGGTCTCGTTGTCGGCGACCGTGTCGAACGCCGAGGAGTTCGCCGACTGGCTGGTCACCGTGCGCGGCGAGACCGCCGTGGTGGTCAGCGAGCACCGGCCGGTACCGCTGTGGCAGCACATGCTGGTCGGCAAGCGGATGTTCGACCTGTTCCACGACGCCGACGCCGCCCGCAAGCACGACGTGCACCCGGAGCTGCTGCGCTACACCCGCGACACGATGCGTCGCCTGGAGCTGGGGGAGGGGCGCAGCGCCGGGCCGGGCTCCGGACGCCGAGGTCCCCGCTGGCGCGGCCCGATCCGCCCGGACATCGTGGACCGGCTGGACCGGGAGGGTCTGCTGCCGGCCATCCTGTTCATCTTCAGCCGCGCGGGCTGCGCCGCCGCCGTGCAGCAGTGCCTCGCCGCCGGGCTGCGGCTCACCTCGCCCGAGGAGCGCGCCGAGATCCGCCGGGTGGTCGAGTCCCGGGTCACCGCCATCCCCGGCGAGGACCTGACGGTGCTGGGCTACTGGGAGTGGCTGGACGGCCTGGAGCGCGGCCTCGCCGCCCACCACGCCGGCATGCTGCCGGTGTTCAAGGAGGTCGTCGAGGAGCTGTTCGTCCGGGGCCTGGTCAAGGCGGTCTTCGCCACCGAAACGCTGGCCCTGGGCATCAACATGCCGGCGCGCTGCGTGGTGCTGGAACGCCTCGTCAAGTACAACGGCGAGGCGCACGTCGACCTGACCCCGGGGGAGTACACCCAGCTCACCGGCCGCGCCGGCCGACGGGGCATCGACGTCGAGGGGCACGCCGTGGTGGTGTGGTCCCCGGAGACCGACCCGCGCCACGTGGCCGGGCTCGCCTCCACCCGCACCTATCCGCTGCGGTCCAGTTTCCGGCCGTCGTACAACATGGCGGTGAACCTGGTCGGCTCGGTCGGCGCGGAGCCCGCCCGGGCGCTGCTGGAGTCCTCGTTCGCCCAGTTCCAGGCCGACCGGTCGGTGGTCGGCCTGGCGCGGCAGGTGCAGCGCAACACCGAGACCATCGAGGCGTACGGCGCGGAGGCCGCCTGCCACCACGGCGACTTCGACGAGTACTTCGCGCTGCGGGTGGCGATCGCCGACCGGGAGAAGGCCATCGCCCGGCAGGGGCAGACCCAGCGCAAGGCCGCGGCGGTGGCGTCGTTGGAGCGGCTGCGTATCGGCGACGTGATCCGGGTGCCGTCGGGCCGACGGGCCGGTCTGGCCGTCGTGCTGGACCCGGCGACCGGCGGGTTCGGCGAACCCCGTCCGCTGGTGCTCACCCAGGACCGCTGGGCGGGGCGGGTCAGCCCGGGCGACTTCACCACGCCCGCCGAGGTGTTGGCCCGGATCCGGGTGCCCAAGCACTTCAACCACCGCTCGCCGGGGGCTCGGCGGGACCTCGCCGCCGAGGTAAGCGGCACCGGCCTGGACCGGCACGGCGGCCGCCGAGGTGGCCGCTCCCGGCAGACGCCGGGCGAGGACCACCGGCTCAGCCAGCTCCGTAGCGAGCTGCGTAACCACCCCTGTCACGCCTGCCCGGAGCGGGAGGAGCACGCCCGCTGGGCGGAGCGCCGCCGTCGTCTCGAACGGGACACCGACGAGCTGCGCGAGCGGGTGTCCGGGCGTACCGGCTCCCTCGCCCGGACGTTCGACCGGATCGTCGCGCTGCTGACCGAGCGTGGGTACCTCGGCCGCGACGGCGCGGTGACCGACGCCGGTCGGATGCTCGGCCGGATCTGGACCGAGGCGGACCTGCTGGTCGCCGAGTGTCTGCGTCGACGCGTGTGGGACGGGCTCTCCCCGGCCGAGCTGGCCGCCGCGGTGTCCGTGGTGGTCTTCGAGGCGCGCCGGGACGTCGACGAGCGGGCGTCCCTGCCGCGCGGCCCGGTCTCCGACGCGGTGGACGAGACGCTGAAGCTGTGGGGCGAGATCGAGGCCGACGAGGCGGCCCGTGGGCTGACCGCGACCCGCGAGCCGGATCTGGGCTTCGCCTGGCCGGTCTACCGGTGGGCCCGGGGCGAGGCCCTGGCGAAGGTGCTCGGCAGCGGGCACGAGATCGACGGCGAGATGCCGGCCGGCGACTTCGTCCGGTGGGCGCGGCAGGTGGTCGACCTTCTTGGTCAACTTTCCGACTCCGGCGGCGCGTCGCCGGAGCTGCGTTCCACGGCCCGGCAGGCGATTGCGGCCATCAACCGGGGAGTGCTGGCGTACCACACCTCGGCTTGATGATCACTTTCGGTCAAACGTCCCGATGAATCGACGCATCAGACGGTCACCGTGACGGCACCCCACGAATAGTCCCGGGGTGCTATTGCGCCTGCTCGGAGCACCCCTGATCATTGCCCCGGCGCTGTGCTTACGCGCCGGTAACGAGTGGGGAGAAACATCGCCGTGGCGGACATCAATCACTTTGAGTACGGGTGGATCACGCCCGCGCTGAGCTACGCGCTGTCGGTGCTCGGGTCGGTCCTGGGGCTGGTCTGCGCCGGACGCATCCGCACGGCCCGTACCGCCGGTCAGCGCGCCTGGTGGGGCCTCCTGGCCGCCTGGGCGCTCGGCGGCACCGCCATCTGGGCCATGCACTTCATGGCCATGCTCGGCTTCGCCGTCGACGGCACCCGCATCCGGTACGACGTGCCACTGACCGCCGCCAGCACCGCCATCGCGGTGGTCGCCGTCGGCATCGGCCTGGCGATCGTCGGCACCGGCCGCCTGAACCCGGTACGCCTCATCGCCGGCGGCGTGTTCACCGGCGCCGGGGTCGCCGCCATGCACTACACCGGCATGGCGGCGATGCGCCTCAACGGCAGCCTCGGCTACGACGCCATCCGGGTCGTCCTCTCGGTGGTCATCGCCATCGTCGCCGCGACGGTGGCCCTGTGGCTCGCGATGACCGTCCGGCGCGGCCTGGCGATCTTCGCCTCCGCCCTGGTCATGGGCGTCGCGGTGAACGGCATGCACTTCACCGGCATGAGCGCCCTCTCGGTTCACCTGCACGAGCGCTCGGGCGGAGTGACCGGTGCGGGAGTGAGCGCCCTGCTGGTGCCGATCGTCGTGGCGGTGATCTTCGGCGTGGTCGGGCTGCTCTACGCCCTGCTCGCCGCGCCCACCGACGACGACCTGGCTGCCGCCGCGTACCTGGACGCGCGCCGGACCCCGGAGCCCACCCCGGCCGCGCCGGCAGCCGCCCCGGACCCGGTCGGGCTGCGCGCCCGCTCCACCCTCGGGCAGCCCGGAACCCCGTTCCCCTCCCGCCGGGACAATCCGCCGCGCTGACGCCGGCCGGTGCCGTCCGGCGCTGAGGCGACCCGGACCATCGCGCCACACCGCCGACGCGGCGTGGTGGCCGCGTCCCAATCCGTCGACCGAGGTGATCCCGCCGTGCGGGCGGCGAGGCGTGTCGGTGTTGAATGCGGTGGTGTCCGCCACCCCCGCGAGTCAGCCCGGACACAGAGGAGGGTGAGATGAACTTCCAGCGCCTCGGCCCGAGCGGCCAGGAGATCCCGGTCGTCCAGCACGACGGTACGACCTTCGACCTGCGGCCGCTCACCGCCGACCTGGACGGGGCGTTCTGGGCGTCGGACGGGATCGCGCGGACGCGCGGCGCGCTCGACCGGGGCGAGCTGTCCGAGCTGTCCGGGGCCGCGTCGCTGCGGGTGGGTGCCCCGGTGACGCGTCCGGCCAAGATCGTCTGCATCGGACTCAACTACCGCGACCACGCGGCGGAGACGGGCGCGGCGCTGCCCGCCGAGCCGGTCGTCTTCATGAAGGACCCGATGACCATCGTCGGGCCGTACGACGACGTCCTCGTCCCCCGTGGCTCGACCAAGACCGACTGGGAGGTCGAACTCGCGGTCGTCGTCGGAACGACCATCCGGTACGCCGAGTCTCCGGAGCAGGCCCTGCGCCACGTCGCCGGGTACGCGGTGTCGCACGACGTCTCCGAGCGCGCCTTCCAGCTGGAGCGTGGCGGCCAGTGGGACAAGGGCAAGAGCTGCGAGACCTTCAACCCGCTGGGGCCGAGTCTCGTGCCGGCCGACGAGGTCGACGACCCGCAGTCGCTCGCGCTGCGCCTCTGGGTGAACGGCGTGCTTCGCCAGGACGGTTCCACCGCCAACATGATCTTCCCGGTGGCGCACGTGCTGTGGTACCTGAGCCAGTTCATGGTCCTGTACCCGGGCGACGTCATCAACACGGGGACGCCGGCCGGGGTGGCGCTGGGACTTCCGGATCACCCGTACCTGCGCGCCGGCGACGTGGTGGAGCTGGAGGTCGCCGGCCTGGGTCGGGCACGCCAGACGCTGGTGGCGGCATGAGCGGGGAGTTCGCCGGGCTGGCCGCCATCGTCACGGGCGGCTCGTCCGGCATCGGCCGCGCCACCGCCGTGGAGTTGCGCGCCCGGGGTGCCCGGGTGGCCGTCCTCGACCTCGACCCGAGCGGGCTTGACGACGGCATCGCCGGCATCACCGCCGACGTGTCGAGTCGGCCGTCGGTGGACGCGGCGGTCGCCGAGGCGGCCAGCGTGCTCGGCGGCCTCGACGTGGTGGTCAACAACGCCGGCATCGGCGCGACCGGAACCGTCGCCGACCAGGGCGACGACGAGTGGCACCGGGTGCTCGACGTCAACGTGGTCGGCATGGCCCGGGTGGTCAGCGCCGCGCTGCCCTGGCTGCGCCGCTCGGAGCACGCGTCGGTCGTCAACATCTCGTCCATCGCGGCGCTCAACGGCCTGCCGGGCCGCGCGCTCTACTCGGCCAGCAAGGGCGCCGTGCTGTCGCTGACCCTCGCCATGGCCACCGACCACGTCCGCGAGGGCATCCGGTTCAACTGCGTCTGCCCCGGTACGGCGGACACCCCGTGGGTGGGGCGGCTGCTCGCGCAGGCGGACGACCCGGCGGCCGAGAGGGCCGCGCTGCGGGCCCGCCAACCCATCGGACGGCTGGTCACCCCGGAGGAGGTCGCCAACGCGATCCTCTACCTCGCGTCACCCCGATCGGCGTCGACCACGGGTACGGTGTTGGACGTCGACGGTGGGGTCACCCACCTGCGGGTCCGACCGTGACGACGGGCGGGGGTGTGCTGTGCGGATCGCGCTCTTCGTGACCTGCCTGGCCGACACCATGTTCCCGCAGGCGGCCACGGCGACCGTACGGCTGCTGGAACGGCTCGGCCACGAGGTCGTCTTCCCGACCGAGCAGACCTGCTGCGGGCAGATGCACGTCAACACCGGCTACCGGCGCGAGGCCGTGCCGCTGGTGCGCCGCCACGTGCGTACCTTCGATCCGTACGACGTGATCGTCGCGCCGTCGGGCTCCTGTGTCGGGTCGGTCCGGCACCAGCACGCGATGGTGGCCCGGCACGCGGGCGACGAGGGCCTGGCCGACCGGGCCGAGTCGGTGGCCGCGCGGACGTACGAGTTGTCGGAGCTGCTCGTGGACGTGCTCGGCGTGACCGACGTGGGCGCGTACTACCCGCACCGGGTCACCTACCATCCGACCTGCCACTCGCTGCGGATGCTGCGGGTCGGCGACCGGCCGCGACAGTTGCTGCGTGAGGTGCGCGGCCTCGACCTGGTCGAGTTGCCGGCGGCGGAGCAGTGCTGCGGCTTCGGCGGCACGTTCGCCGTGAAGAACCCGGAGACGTCCACGGCGATGCTGGCGGACAAGATGCGCCACGTGCTGGACACCGGCGCCGACGTGTGCGCTGCCGGTGACGTGTCCTGTCTCATGCACATCGGCGGTGGACTGTCCCGGCTGCGCACCGGGGTGCGCACCGTGCACCTGGCCGAGATCCTGGCGTCGACGGAGACCAGCGGCGCAGCGGCGGCCCGGTCGTGACCCGCCGCACGTTCCTCGGGATGCCGACGACCGCGCCGAGTGGCGTGGGGCACCTGCGCGGCGACGAGTCGTTCCCGACCGCCGCGCGGCGCAGTCTGGCCGACCCGCAACTGCGGCGGAACCTGCGGCACGCTACGACGACGATCCGGACCAAGTCCGGATCGGTGATCGCCGAGCAGACCGACTGGGAACAGTTGCGCGCGGCCGGCGCGGCCATCAAGACCGACACCCTGCACCGCTTGCCCGAGCTGCTGGAACAGCTCGAAGCGAAGGTCGTCGAGGCGGGCGGCGTGGTGCACTGGGCGGCGGACGCGATCGAGGCCAACCGCATCGTCACCGACCTCGTCCAGGCGACCGGCGCGGACCGCGTCATCAAGGTCAAGTCGATGGCGACCCAGGAGATCGGGCTCAACGAGGCCCTGGAGGCGGCGGGGATCACCGCCGTCGAGACCGACCTCGCGGAGCTGATCGTGCAGCTCGGCGACGACCGGCCGAGCCACATCCTGGTACCCGCGATCCACCGCAACCGCGCCGAGATCCGGGAGATCTTTCTGCGCGAGATGCCCGGCGTCGACCCCGCGCTCACCGACGACCCGACGGCCCTGGCGGCCGCCGCGCGCCGGTTCCTGCGCCAGACCTTCCTGAGTACGCCGGTGGCGGTGTCCGGCGCGAACTTCGCCGTCGCCGAGACCGGCACCCTCGCCGTGGTGGAGTCCGAGGGCAACGGCCGGATGTGCCTGACGCTGCCGGAGACCCTCATCACCGTCATGGGCGTGGAGAAGGTGGTGCCCACCTGGCGTGACCTGGAGGTCTTCCTCCAACTCCTGCCGAGGGCGTCGACGGGGGAGCGGATGAACCCGTACACCTCGATGTGGACGGGCGTCACCCCGGGCGACGGGCCGCAGGCGTTCCACCTGGTCCTGCTGGACAACGGGCGCAGCGCGGTGCTCGCCGACGAGGTCGGGCGGCAGGCGCTGCGGTGCATCCGCTGCTCGGCGTGCCTCAACGTGTGCCCGGTCTACGAGCGCGCGGGCGGGCACGCGTACGGGTCGGTGTATCCCGGTCCGATCGGGGCGGTGCTGTCGCCGCAGCTCACCGGCATCGAGGACAACGCGTCCCTGCCGTACGCGTCGACGCTCTGCGGCGCCTGCTACGACGCCTGCCCCGTCAAGATCAACATTCCGGAGGTGCTGGTGCACCTGCGCGCCGAGGCCGTCGAGGCGCGACAGCGACCCACCGCCGAGTCGATCGCGATGGCCGCCGCCGCGTACACGATGGACCGACCCCGGTTGTTCGCGGCCGGGCAGGGCGCGGCCCGGCTGAGCCGGCTCGCCGGTCGGCGTGGCCGGGGCCTGCCCCCGCCGCTGAACGGCTGGACCGCCAGCCGCGACCTGCCCGACCCGCCGGAGCAGACCTTCCGCGAGTGGTGGGCCGCCCGGTGACCTCCCGCGACCTCGTCCTCGGCCGGCTGCGCGCCGCGCTCGCCGGCAGTCCCGCCGATCCGGTGCCGGTGCCGCGCCACTACCGCCGGACCGCCGACGCGGACCTCGACCAGTTGGCGCAGCGCCTGACCGACTACCGGGCGCAGGTGCACCGGGTTCCCGAGGCCGCCGTCGCCGACACGATCGCCGACATCCTGCCGGCGGGCGGCACGGTCGTCGTACCCCCGGGTCTGGCCCCCGCCTGGCTGCCGGCGACGGTGACCGCGCTGCCCGACGACGGTCTCGACCACGCGCGGATCGGCGCGGCCGACGGCGTCGTCACCGCCGCCGCCGTCGCCGTCGCCCAGACCGGGACGGTCGTCCTCGACGGCTCGCCCGACCAGGGACGCCGCGTGCTCAGCCTGCTGCCGGATCTGCACGTCTGCGTGGTCCGCGCCGACCAGGTGGTGGCCACCGTGCCCGAGGCACTGGCCCGGCTGACGCCACAGCGCCCGCTGACCTGGATCAGCGGGCCGTCGGCCACCAGCGACATCGAGCTGATCCGCGTCGAGGGCGTGCACGGCCCCCGCCGCCTGCACATCCTCCTGCTGCCCTGACGCACGCGTCGGTGGCCCGCTGGGCACCACCTCGCTTTTCCCGATGACCCGCCATCGACGCCCCCGGGTGGGCATCGTTGGAGGCATCAGGTACGACGAAGGCGAGGGAGCGCCATGCGCGCGGTAGTGCTCAACGAATTCGGCGGCCCGCTCGTCGTCGAGGAGGTCGACACGCCAACCCCCGGCGCGGGACAGGTGCTCGTCCGAGTCGCGGCCAGTGGCGTCAACCCGCTGGACACCAAGATCCGTGAAGGGAAGGCCGCGCACGCCCGGAACCATCCGCCCGTCGTCCTCGGCCTGGACCTGGCGGGTGTCGTGGCGGAGGTCGGCCCCGGTGTCGTCGGCCTCGCCGAGGGTGACCAGGTGTACGGGCTCACCGGTGGAGTCGGTGATGTTCAGGGGTCGCTCGCCGAGTACGCGGCCGTCGACGCCCGACTGCTGGCCCGTTCGGCGCAGTCGTTGAGCCTGCGCGAGGCGGCGGCGCTGCCGCTGGCCGTCATCACCAGTTGGGAGGCGCTGGTGCACCGGGCGCAGGTGCGCCCGGGCCAGCGGGTCCTGGTGCACGGCGGCGCCGGCGGCGTCGGGCAGTCCGCCATCCAGATCGCCCGCGCCCGGGGCGCGGAGGTCTTCGCCACCGGCTCGTCCCGGAACCTGGAGACCATCGCGGGGCTCGGCGCGACGCCGATCGACTACAACGCCACCGAGTTCGAGGACTACGTGGCCGCGCACACCGGCGGCGACGGCTTCGACGTCGTCTTCGACACCGTCGGCGGGGCCACCCTGGACAAGTCGTTCCTCGCCGTGCGCACCTACACCGGCCGCGTCGTGAGCGCGCTCGGTTGGGGCACGCACAGCCTGGCGCCGCTGTCGTTCCGGGGCGCCAGCTACTCCGGCGTCTTCACCCTGTTGCCACTGTTGACCGGCCAGGGGCGCGACGCGCACGGCGAGATCCTGCGCGAGGCGAGCGCGCTGGCCGACGCGGACGCGCTTCGGCCGATCGTCGACCCCCGGCGGTTCACGCTGGACACCGTCGCGGACGCCCACGCCGTCGTGGAGGCCGGCACCAGCACCGGCAAGGTCGTCATCGACGTGCCCTGAGCAGCCCGGTACCGCTACTCGGGTTGCCCAGCCTCGGCCACGTAGAACCCTTACCGGGATGTCCCTCGACCAATCCGCGATCCTTCAGGATCGTCATCACCCGGTTGATCGTGGAGATGTGCACGCCGTGCTGTTCGGCCAGTTCCCGCGTGGACGGTGGCTTCCCGCCCGGCGCAAGCTTTCCGGACTCGATCCTTTCGGCGATCTCGTTGGCGATGCGCCGGTAGTCCACTCGCTCGGTCGGCATCAACCGATCACCGTGGGTCGGAGTTGGCTCAGGACGGTGGGGTCGGTGATGCGGTCGTCGGCGGCCAGCATGATCGCCTTGGACAGGATCGTGGCGAGCATGGGGTCGTCGTCGAACGGCAGATGCAGACGGCCGGTCTGGCTGCGGGCGGCGACGATGCACAGGTACCTGTCGTCGGGCTCCATCATGATGTTGCCCGACCCGAGGTGGATGCGGTACGCGCGCAGGTTGCCCCGCACCCGCAGGTACCGCTCGGCGAGGTCCACCCGGTCGGCGATGGCCATCCGGGGCAGCAGCCGGGCGAGCGCGTCCCGGCGTACCTGCGCGGACGGGGTCAGCTCCGCCACCGCCGTGCGGTGCCAGTACATGGAGAAGCGGTCCTCACCACGGTCGGCCCACTGCGGATCGGTGGCGATCGAGGTGACGCCGACGAACAGGTCCACGTCGCGCATGGCCTCGGTGAACACCAGCGGCGGCACGTCGATGATCCGCGCCGGTTGCCACGTCTTGCCGTCGTGCCGGGCGAAGCGCACCTGGTCGGTCGAGCAGTACTCGACGTCGTAGCGACGCTTCTCCTGGTCGTCGACGAGTTCATGGTGGAAGGACGCCCGCCATGCGCCGCCGCCGAAGACCTTGGTGGCTTCGCTGTCGTCCGCCGTCCCACGTGCCCAGGTAGCCCGCCTGCCAGCCACGGGCGCGCAGCAGGGCGTTGGCCTGCCGGTAGCGCAGGATGTGCGCGGCGAAGCGGTTCGAGTAGGTCTCCGTCTTCTCCTCCGCCGGCGTGCGCAGGTAGACCTCCCGGAACGCCTGTTTGAACGGCTGCGTCAGGCCGGCGGCGACCAGGTGCGCGCGCCAGGCCAGCACCTCGGCCGTGTCCGCGCGGGCCGGATGCCACAACCGGACCGATCCGTGGGCGAGGGCGTGGCCGTCCCGGTCGACGATCGTCCACCCGTCGCCGTTGCGCCGGGGCAGACCGGCCGTCCAGCGCCGGCCGTCGGCGCTGGTCTCCCACAGCAGACGCCGCCCGTAGGTCGCGGTCACCGGGTGGTCGAGGAAGCGCGACGACCAGTCGGGGTACGACCAGACGCGCTCCTCGGACAGCAGCCCTTCCACGCGTTGCCGCTCGCTGACCAGCGTCGCGCCGATCCGCTTGACCAGGCCCCGCAGCTCGGCGAGGTCGTCCTCGTGGGACTGCTTCACCTGCGCCGGAACGCCCTTGAGGGTGGCCCCGTCGCGGGCGAAGACCAGGCGTGCCCGTTCGCCCACGATCTCGACCGTCGCCTGGTACGGGCCGACCGCCCGGGTCAGCCGCCCGTCCGGTCCGAGTCCGTGGTCGTCGACGGCCAGCTCCATGACCTCGCTGAGCGACCAGCCGCGCCGGGCCCCGAGCTGGGTCAGCGCGGTCTGGGCCCGGCTGCGTACGGCCTTGTTGCGGACCGTCACGGCGAGGCGGGCCAGCGTGCGCAGCGGCACGTCGCCGTCGCGGTCGGCCAGCAGCCGTACCGCCGCGATGGCCGTCCGCGAGGCGTACGGGAATCCGGCGGCCTCGCGCCGCGCGGACGCCGCGCTGGCGGTGGCCCGGGCCAGCAGCTCGGTCGCCCGCTCGTCGCGCTCGCGGGACAGCGCCCAGACCAGCCCGCGCAGGAGGCGGTCCGTGTCGTCGTGCACGCTCCGCCCGTGGGCGGTGAACGCGTCGAGGAGCCGGCGGACGACCTGCCGGCCGCCGTGCGCGGCCACGAGCAGTTCGTCGAGGCGACGCAGCCACTTCGCGGTCGCCGCCGGCTTGTCCAGCGCGGCGCAGTGCTCCAGCAGCTCCGGCACGCCCGGCTCGACGAGGTCGCCCCCCAGGTCGGCACGGACGGCGGGCCCGAAGGTGTCCCCGCGGTGCAGCAGCCACGCCGGCAGGCGGCTGCCGGTGGCACGGTCGATGGCCTGGCCGAGCAGCGTGACGGTCCGCCGTCGGGTCGCCGCCGTGACGAAGTGGTCGTCGAGCAGCTCGCTGCTCAGGGCGGACAGCGCCGGCACCAGATCGGCCAGCTCGGCGGCCGTCAGGCGCGGCGCGATCAGGGCGGGTAGTTCCAGGTCGGTGCCGTCGTCGACGCCGCCTCGGCGAGCGACCACGTCCAGGCACCACAGCAGGTCCGCCCGCGTGAAGGGGACATCC
This sequence comes from Micromonospora sp. NPDC005979, assembly GCF_040614415.1. Lineage (NCBI taxonomy): Bacteria > Bacillati > Actinomycetota > Actinomycetes > Micromonosporales > Micromonosporaceae > Micromonospora > Micromonospora sp. NPDC005979. The sequence continues at coordinate 87,153 of NZ_JBEXUR010000023.1, forward strand.
TCGGTGGCGAGATCGGGCATCACCCCGCTCATCCCGGACGTCGATCCCCGGTGCAGGGCCAGGGCGGCGCGGCGGCGCTCCTCGGCCGACCACGACTCCACCGTGGACCACTCGGGCACGCTCGTCACCGAGGAGCCCCAGTGGTAGGTGCTGGCGATGCGCAGCACCGCGCGGATCCGTTCGTCGGCCTCGGCGAGACCGGTCTCCACCTGCCGCCGGTCCGCGTCGCTCAGGTGGGGGAGCAGCGCCGTCCAGTCACCCATGTCAGCCGCCCACCAGCGCGACGAGCCGGACGAACGCCACGTCGGGATCGGTTCGCAGGTCGATCTCCTCGTCGAGGTCGTCGACCTGGTGGTCGCCGACCAGCAGCAGGAAACCGTTGTGGGCGAACGCGGCACAGGCCCGGTCCGCCTGCGCCTCCCAGTCGAGTCGCCGGCCCGGGGCGACCCGGTAGCCGTTCAGCGAGGCCTCCGTGTCGGTCGGCTGGACCAGGCCCCGGAAGTGCCGGGGCCGCTCGGCGTTGAACCGCGCCACCTCCTCGCGGACCCGTAGCCGGACCAGCTCCCGCGCGGAGATGCGCTCCGGCAGGCCCGTCAACGGCCAACTGTCGACGGCCCTGCCGGTCGCCGTCTCGTCCCGAACCATCACCGTGACCATCCGTTGTGCTCCTCGCCCTGAAGGTGAGCGGCAGCATGGCACGACCGTCCGACGAAAACGCGCCCCCCAGCGGATCAGGTCAGCCGCTAGGGTGCAGCCGATCGGATCACGGGAGAGGGCGGTTGTGAGCTACACCTTCCACGTCGACCTGCGCGGCATCGTCGACCTGCTCAGTCACCACCTGTACGCCAGCCCGCGCGTCTACGTCCGCGAGCTGATGCAGAACGCCGTCGACGCGATCACCGCCCGTCGGGTGGGCGAGCCCGGCGCGCCGGGCGCGATCCGGATCCACCCACCGGAGTCCACCGGGGACGGCACCCTGCGCGTCGAGGACACCGGCGTCGGTCTGACCGAGGCGCAGGTGCACGAGCTGCTCGCCACGATCGGCCGCAGCTCCAAGCGGGACGAGCTGGGATTCGCCCGGCACGAGTTCCTCGGCCAGTTCGGTATCGGGCTGCTCTCCTGCTTCCTGGTCGCCGACGAGATCCGGGTGTCCACCCGTGCGGCCGGCTCGCCGACCGTCGAGTGGATCGGCTACGGCGACGGGCGCTACGAGCTGCACGTCGCCCCGGCCGAGCGGGAACGCCCCGAGCAGGGCACCACCGTGACGCTGGTGCCCCGGCGCGGCGCCGAGCACTGGCTGCGCAGGGACACCGTCGTCGAGATCGCCGCGCTGTACGGGTCGCTGCTGCCGATCGACGTCCACGTCGAGCACGAGGCCATCACCACCGGCCTCGCCCCCTGGGAGAACGACCCGGCCGAGCCGGCGGCGGCACGGCGGGAGCGTCTCGACGCGTACGCCCAGGAGGTCTTCGGTTTTCCGCCCTTCGACGTGATCGACCTGGCGGTGCCCGCGGCCGGCCTGCGCGGGGTGGCGTTCGTGCTGCCCATGCCGGCCAACCCGACGTCGCGGGTGGCCCACCGGGTCTACCTCAAACAGATGCTGCTCTCCGAGGACATCGAACGGCTGCTGCCGGAGTGGGCCTTCTTCGTCCGCTGCGTGGTCGACACCACCGAGTTGCGCCCCACCGCGAGTCGGGAGGCGCTCTACGAGAACGCGCTGCTCGACGAGGTCCGCGACGCGCTGGGTGACACCCTGCGCGGCTGGATGACCCGGCTCGGGCGCACCGACCCGCGTCGCCTCCAGGCCTTCCTGCGGGTGCACCACCTCGGCGTCAAGGCCCTCGCCGTGCACGACGACGAGATGCTGCGCCTGGTCGAGCAGTGGTGGCCGTTCGAGACGAACATGGGCCCGCTGACGCTCGCCGAGTTCCGCGAGCGGCACGGCGTGGTGCGGTACACGCCGTCGGTGGACGAGTTCCGGCAGCTCGCCGCGGTCGCCGCCGCCCAGGGGATCGCCGTGGTCAACGCGGGCTACGTCTACGACGCCGAGTTGCTGCGTCGGCTGCCCGACGTGGACAGCGGCGTCGCCACCGAGATCCTCACCGCGAGTGACCTGGCGACCCGGCTGGAACCGCTCGACCCGGACGTCGAGCTGGCCGTGCGGCCCTTCCTCGTTCTGGCGCAGCGCACCCTCGACCGGCTCGGCGTGCAGGTGCTGGTGCGTGCCTTCGAACCGGCCAGCATGCCGGCGCTGCACCTGCTCGACGGTGACACCGCCCTGGCGGTGGACCTGCGTCAGGGGCAGGAGCAGGCCGACGAGCTGTGGTCGTCGATCCTCGGCACCTTCACCGAGGGTCGCGACGAGCGACCGCAGCTCGTGTTCAACCACCGCAACCCCCTCGTCCGGCAGGCCATCGCCACCGGCGACGACGAGCTGACGACGCTCGCGATCGAGGGCCTGTACGTGCAGGCATTGCTGCTGGGCCACCAACCGCTGCGGCCCGCCGACACGGCCGCCCTGAACCAGTCGTTCCTCGGTCTGCTCGCCCGCGCCATGGAGGGAACCCGATGACCACCTCCGAGCAGGAGCTGCGGGAACGCCTCAGCCAGGCGTACGCGCTGCCGCGTGGCCCGGTGCGGTTCGCCGCGCTGGACGCGGTCTTCCGGCACGCCGACGCGGCCGGCGACGTGCCGTTCGCCTTCTCGGCCCGGATCAACGCGATCAGCGACTTCCATCACGGCGGTGACCCCACCCGGGCGTTCCTCGCCTTCTCCTGGTGCCTCGCGATCGCCGATCGGCAGCCCGAGGTGGTCCACGGGCACCACACCCGCACATTGCTGTGGGACTTCAAGTGGATCGTCTGGGCACTGCCCCAGTTCCCGGACATCCCGCTGGAGCGCACCATGGCGGTGCTCGACGACATGCAGCGCCGCTACCAGCTCGCCGGGCACAGCCTGCACGCGGTGCACCAGCACCGGTGGCTCGTGGCACACCACGTCGGGGACATGGCGGCCGCCCAGGAGGCGTACGACCGGATGGTCACCGCCAAGCGGGACTCGATGTCCGACTGCCAGGCATGCGTTCCGTCGGGGCAGGTCCGGCACCTCGCGTCGCTCGGCCGGTTCGACGAGGCCATCACCATCGGGGAGCCGTACAAGCGCGGCGGCTGCACCGAACAGCCACAGTGGATGCTCAGCGAGCTGCTCACGCCGTACCTGCGGACGGGCCGTTTCGACGAGGCCGTCGAGGCCCACCGGGACGGCTACCGCCGCATCCGCGACGACCGTCACCACCTCGACAACCTCGCCCAGCACGTGCTGTTCTGCGGGCTGACCGGCAACGAGGCGCGGGGCCTGGAGCTGGTGGAGCGGCACCTGAGCTGGCTGGAGCGCCCCTCGTCGCCGTACGCGGCGATGGAGTTCGCCGCGTCCGCCGCGTTGGTGCTCGGCCGGCTGCGCGCGGCGGGACACGCGGACCTGGTGGTGTCCCGCCGCTCGGACGACGGCACCCGCCGCTGGGAGGCGACGGTCGCCGAGGTCCACGACGAGGTGACCGCGCAGGCCCGCGCGATCGCCGCCCGGTTCGACGTCCGGAACGGCAACCGGCACCAGAGCGAGCGGGTCGAGGCGCGCATGGCGGCGACGCCGGTGGCGCGGCACGTGCCGCTCACCGTCCTCGCCGGGCGGGTCACCACGTCCGAGCGGGCGGCCGACCCGGCGTTGGCCGCGCTCGTCGAACGGGTCGCCGCGCTCACCGCGGCCGGCGACCGGGCCGGCGCCGCGCGGACCCGGCTGGACGTGGCGCACACCCTGCGCAACGCGGGCCGGCAGGAGGACGCGATCGAGGCCGCCGAGGAGGCGGTCCGCAGCCTCGACCGGGTCGGTCTGCGCGACGACGGGCTGCGCTGCCGCCACCTGCTGTGGGAGCTGTACCGCCGGGGCTACCACCACCGCGATGCCGCGCGGGTGGTGCTGGCCGAGCTGATCCGGGCCGGGGACCTGCCCGACGGGCTGCCGCCGCTGGAGGCTGTCCTGGAGGACGCCGCTGACCTGCTCCACGGTGCGGAGGGGGTCACCCACCTGGTCACGGCCGCCGACCGGCACCGGGCCAACGGTGACGCCGACGCCGAGCTGCGGGTGCTGCGCAAGGCGCTGGTTCGGCTAGCCAACCGGCCGCCGGACGACGTCGCCTGGGCGGTGCTGGAGCGCGTCGATGCCCTCGGGGCGGCGGCGCGGCCCACCTCCGCTGAGCTGTCGGGCCGGGACCAGGTGGCCGCCGCGCAGTTGCTGGACCGCGCCGGCCGTACCGCCGAAGCGCTCGACCGGCTCGACAGGGCCGTCACCCTGTTCGACGGCGACGAGCTGGCGGACGATCGTCGCTCGGCCCGGTTGCACCGGGCGCGGTTGCGGCTGCGTCTCGGTGAGCCGGCCCGCGCCGAGGCGGAGGCCCGGGAGGTGCTGGCCGAGGACCCCGACGAACACGGCTACGAGGCCACCGCGGTGCTGACCCTGGCGCTGCGGGCCCAGGGTCGCGCGGACGAGGCCGAGAGGGCCCTGGCCGCGCAGGACATGGACGAGGAGGACCTCGACTACTACGAGCAGGACCTCGAACCGGACGACGACGAGGACTGACGGTCGTCGTCAGCGGCGAGCGCCGTCGACGACGAGGGTGGCCAACAGGGCGGGGTGGTCGGTCGCCCCGCCCATGCCCACCGACCGCGCGCAGCAGAGCGTGACGTCGGCGCTGGTGACGAGGTGCTGCACCGCGCCGTCACCGACGCGGTGGTGACCGGGCGGCACGCAGGACCCCACGTCGTCGACCCGCAGGTTGAGGTCGCCGCTCAGCACGGTGGGGGCGTACCCGGTGCGCGGACCGATGGCGGGCAGGATCTCGTCGAGCAGGTCGCCGCACTGGGCGAGCGCGACGGCGTGGCTGGTGGCCGCGAGGTGGGTGGTGCAGGCGTTGAGCGCCCCGTCGATGTGCACGCAGAGCCAGGGTCGCTCCTCGGGGTCCGCGAGGTCCTGCGTCCGGTGGATTCCACTGTGCACGGCGTACCGGCTGCCCGCCGACGGCAGCCGGGTCAGCAGACCGATGCCGTACGCCTGGCCGTTGCGGCACAACGTGTCGGCGCCGCTGGGCCGGTCGCCGGCGCTCTGGAAGGCCGACACGACCTCCGCGCCGCCGTGGGCCCGGGCGAACACCGCCGCGAGCGAGGGCACGTCGTCCTGACAGATCTCGTTGAGAGTGACCAGGTCGGGGCGCTCGGCCCGAACCAGCTCGGCGGCCCGGGCCAGCGACCGGCCGGTGTAGCAGCCGGCGCGTCCGCTGTTGCACAGGTTCATCTGCGCCACGATCAGCGTCGTGGGCGCGGGTGACGCGGGCACGGGTTTGGCGGGCAGCCCGGCGACGGCGACCAGGCAGGCGACGGCGAGGGCCCGACGGATCACCCGGTGCGTACCGAGGGGTCTGCCTCGACGGTGGCTGGTGTTGCCGGGCGGATCTGTGGACATGGGGGCTCCGGCCGGGCGGCGACGATCGTCGCCGAGGTGCCCGCGATCCTACTGCCGGCCGTCCCGGCGAAGGAGCCCTATGGTGGACCGATGATCACCTGCGTCGTGCACTACACCATCGACCCCGCGCAGATCGAGACGTTCGAACAGTTCGCCCGCGCGTGGATGCGGCTCGTGGCCCGGCACGGCGGCGTGCACCACGGCTACTTTCTGCCCGCCGAGGGCGCCAGCGACCGGGCCGAGGCGTTGTTCAGCTTCGACAGCCTCGCGGCGTACGAGCGGTACCGCGCACGGTTCGGCCACGACCCGGAGTTCGTCGCGGCCGACGCCATCCGCGACGAGTCGGGTTGTGTGGTGCGCTACGAGCGGACGTTCATGCGCCCGCTCCTGCCCGATGACGACCTGACAGTGGCACGCTGACACGGGCCGTGCGGGGAGGGTGGACCCCGCACGACCCGTGCCGGTTCAGCGGTGCGGTCGGGGCGCGACGCGCGGCAGGACGTACGGCGGGCCGGCGAAGATCAGATCCGACTTCAGCTCCTGGTACGCCCGCTTGGGCTGGTAGTTCTCGTCGTAGATGGTGGCCAGGCCCTCCGGCGGGTCGTTGAACCAGTCCGGCACCCACGAGTACTTGTCGCTGAAACCCCAGACGGTGTACGACAGGCAGTCGCGTACGGCGAGGCACGCCTTCATCAGCACGCTGAAGTTGGCGGCCGACGCCTGCAACCGGGGGTTGATCTCCTCGGAGTTGCCGGCCTGGACGCCTGCGGTCAGCTGGCTACGAACGTCGACCTCGGTGAACGCGGTCGCCAGGCCGAGCGCGGAGAAGCGCTTCAGGGCGGCGGTCACCTGGAGGGTGTCGAAGTTGCCGTACTGGGTGCCCAGGTGGCCCTGCGAGCCGACGCCGTCGATCGGTACGCCCTTGGCGCGCAGGCCCTTGGCCATGTCGTAGACGAACTGCGTCTTGTCGTCGGCCGGGTTGCCCGAGCCGAACGCCTCGATGTTGTAGTCGTTGTAGAACAGCAGCGCCTTCGGGTCGGCGGCGCGGGCCCAGCGGAACGCGTCGGCGATGTAGTCCGGACCCAGGTTCTGCGCCCAGAAACCCTTGTAGTGCAGCGTCGACGGGGTGTCCCAGGGGTCGCTGACCGCCTCGTTGACGACGTCCCACTGCCAGATCTTGCCCTGGTAGCGGCTCACGACGGCGGTGATGTGCTTGCGCAGCAACTCGCGCAACTCCTGCTTGCTGATGGTGCCGTCGGCGACGCCGCTGGTGAGCCAGGCGGGCAGTTGGTTGTGCCAGACCAGCACGTGGCCCCGGACGCTCTGGCGGTTGCGCTGGGCGAACTGGATGAGCTGGTCGGCGGCCGTCCAGTCGTAGGTGCCCCGGGTGGGCTCCAGGCTCTCCCACTTCATCGCGTTCTCGGCGGTGACCGAGGAGAACTCCGAGGCGGCGAGCTGGCGGTAGCGCGGGTCGTTGGTGTCGTTGAGGGCTTCCGCGTTCACCGCGGTGCCGATCTTCAGGCCGTGGCGCTGGCCGAGGGCCGCGAGCGTCTGGGTGGTCGGGTCGTACGGCCGGCTCGCGGTGGCCGGAACCGCGTTCAACGCCGCAGCGGTCGCGACGGCGACGACGCCGGCGCTGATCCACCGTCTTGGCTTCATCTGCCTACCTCTCGATGATGATCGACAAATGTCGATCTTTGAAGGAAGGGTGCGGCCCGGGAATGAAAGGGCACGGGGGAGTGGCTTCGAAGAACCGGAAACTCGTTCGAAACATTATGGCCGTCGATGGGTCCCGTCAACTCTGAAAACTTCCGGAAAAGAGTCGGGTGAGCTGCGCGACTGTGGATAGTCATCGGATGAAAGTTTCGCCGCTGCACCGCGCGGCAGGGCGGCAACGGCAGTGGGGACGGCACCGACCCGGATGGGTCGGCGCCGTCCCCACTCAGCGGGACCGGCGGCCGATCAGGCGTTCAGCCGTTCCTCGATCGCCTCGATGACGCGCGGACGCAGCTCCGCGGCGCGGATGACCGCGTCCACCGAGCCGACCTCGACGGCCCGCTGGATGTTGTGCACCCGGTCGAACTCGGTAGCCACCTCGCCGAGCTTCTCCGCCCGCACCGAGGAGCGCAGCTCGTCGAGCTCGGCCGTCAGCGCGGCGCGCTCGGTGCCGGACGCGGCGGCGACCCGGGCCTCCAGGGCGCGTACCCGCTCGTCGGCGGCCGTACGGGCGTTGACGTCGGCGGAGAACACCACCGCGGCGGCGGGGGCGCCACCGAGCACCGAGGCGAACGAGCCTTCCAACGCGAGCACCGTCATGCTCGGGTTCAGCGCCTTCGAGAACACCACGAACGCGCCGCCGTGGTACCGCGAGATCACGCAGAACACGATCGGACCCTGGAAGTTGACGATCGCCCGGCCGATCTCCGCGCCGTACTCCAGTTGCAGCTTGCGCATCGACTCGGGCGAGCCGTCGAAGCCCGACAGGTTGGCCAGCACGACCAGCGGCCGGTTGCCGCTGGCCGCGTTGATGGCCCGCGCGGCCTTCTTCGACGAGCGGGGGAAGAGCGTGCCCGCCGTGTAGGTGTCCGGGCCGTCGGTGGGCGGGAACCCCCGACGCGGCACCGACCGGGACTCGATGCCGAGCAGGCACACCGGGATGCCGCCCAGGTGGGCGTCCTGCACGACCGCCGTGTCGGCGTCGGCCATGCCCGCCCACCGCTCCAGCACCGGGCGGTCCTGGTCGGCCAGGGCCCGCAGCACCGTCCGGATGTCGAACGGCTTCTTGCGGTCCGGGTTGGCCTCGGCCGAGAAGATCTCGCCGACCGTGCGGAACGGGCTGCCCGCCACGTCGTGCGGGAACTCCGAAATATCCCGGTCCACCGGGTCGGTGGTGGTCGACCGCCGGGGGGCCTCCTCGCCGGGGGCGACGTACGTGTGCTCGTAGTGGGCCATCAGCACGTCCCGCGCTGCGGTCAGGTTCGGCGCCCAGTACTGCGCCTGCCCGTTCGGGCCCATCACCCGGTCGTACCCGCCGATGCCGAAGTTGTCCTCGGCGGAGACGCCGCCGGAGAAGTCCAACGACTGCTTGCCGGTGAGCACCATCGCCGAATCCGGGGTCATCACCAGGACACCCTTGGTGTGCATGAGCATCGTGGCCTCGGCGTTCCAGTACGGCTGCGCGCCCACGTTGATGCCCGCGACCACGATGTTGATCTCACCGCCGGCCTGGGTGAACTCGACGATGCGCTTGAGCGCCGCCGCCACCCAGTCCATGTTCTCCGTACCCGAGGTCATCGAGATCCTGGCCCCGGCGGACAGCGCCCACCACTCCACCGGCACCCGCATCCGCTCGGCCAGGTCCAGCGCGGCGATCACGCGCCGGCACTCCGGCTCGGACAGCGCGCCCAACGACTTGGTCGGGTCGCCGAGCAGCACGACCCGGGTCACGCCCTGCGGGTGTCGCTCGGTGGGCGCGGTGACGACACCGGCGACGATCGCGGCGCGGTTGCGCCCCCTCGGCCGGTCCACCGGCACCAGCACGTGCGCGTCGTCGAGGTCGTGCTCGACGAACTCACCGAGCCGACCGGTCAGCTCGTACGGGTACACCGTGTTGCGGCTGCTGGCCCGCAGCACCTTCAGCCGGTACTCGTCGAGCGGCTCGACGGGCTCGGCCGGCGGCTCGCCCACGGTCAGCTCCGCGCCGCCCTGGGCGTCGAACGAGATCCGTACGGCGATCTTGGTCAGCTCACCGGTGCGCCGGTCCCGCTGACGCGCGATGAACAGGATCTCCTCCAGGCCGGCGCCCACCGTCGTCGGGCGCACCCGCCCGGCGATCATCTCCATCTCCTCGCGGGTCAGCTCGCTCGGCGGCCACACGTAGACGACGATCCGGTTGGTGGTGAAGCGCGTCTTCGACGGCCGGCGCGACTGGGCCCGGCGGATCGAGTCGAGGCAGGCCGCCACCGCGTCCTCGGCGGTGGGCAGCGCCACCAGCCGGCCGTCCTGCTCACGCAGCTCGGTCAGGTCACGTACCTGGGCGAACGCCACCAGGCGCTCGTCGGCCGGGTTCTCCCGCGCCACGCACTGGAAGAGGTAGACCTCCTCGTCCGACGACGGCAGCCGGGTCAGGTCGAACCTGTGCAGCCGCTCCAACTGCATCCGCTGCGCGATGTACGGGTGCAGACCGCGGATCAGCCGGTCCTCGACCATCCCGGCGTCCGACGGGCGGAAGGTGAAGTGGTGGTGCATCACCGCCCCGCCGCGCCCCGCGACGGTGGCGGTGAGCCGACGGACCTGCGCCGGCAGCGGATGGGCGGCGAGCACGTCGCGCAGCGCGGCGGCCATCGCGTCGAAGTCCTCCGGCTGGTTCTCCCAGCCGAGGTAGATGTCGGCGTCGACGGAGTCCTCGGCACCGGCCAGCTCGGCGAGCCCGCGCAGCGCGTCGCCCAGCCCGTCGAAGCGTACGGCCGCGGAGACCACGGTGGAGTCCGTCCGCTCGGCGACCACGAAGGAGCAGTCGGCGAACTCGCGGGTCCGCACCCGGTTGAGCGCCTTGTTGCCGTAGTAGCGGCGGGTGAGCACCTCCAGCATGACCGTGTTGTCGAGGTGGTGCCGCACGAGGCGCTGGCCCAGCAGACGGACCAGTGGCTCGGTGCTGCGGACCATCTCGGCGACGCGCCCGGCGCGGTCGGGCGAGTCCGGGTGGGCGTCCAGGTGTCGCAGGTGGGCCCGTACCTGCGCGTAGACGCGGGCGCGGTTGCGGCGCAGCAGCGGCTGCGCGAACCAGGCGAACACCACGCCCCGGGCCAGGTCGGCGATGGCGGGGAAGCGGACCTGCGTCGCGGCCACCAGCCGCTCCAACGCCAGACCGGCGGGCTCCCGCAGCGACTCGTCCGGCGGCGTCTCGCGCAGCCACTCGCGCAGCAGCGACGCCACGACGGTGGCGTCGACGGACGCGCGCTGCTGGGCCAGGAAGATCCGGAACACGGCGGCTTCCAGGCCGGGGGAGCGCTCCAGGTCGGTCACGCCGTAGTGGCTGAGCGCCTTGGCGAGCTTGGCCTGGAAGGCGTCCGGCAGGCCGGCCCGCTCCACGTCGAGGCTCTGCAGGTAGGTGTGCAGGTACTCCCGGTCGCTGCGGGCGTGCGCGCCGCCGTCCTCGCCGGTCGGCCGGTTCCGGCTCAGCTCGGCCAGGTCGGCGAACGCGTCGATGAGGTCCACCTCGGCGGCCAGCGGCCGGTGCCCGTCCTCGGCCGCCAACCGGCGTACGACGAGATAGTCGTCGAGCACCCGACGGTCGTCGTGCGGGTCGACGTCGAAGCCGAGCAGCAGGCCGCGCAGGTCCTCCTGACCGCGCCGGCTGCGCTCGTACGCCGACAGACCGGCGTCGGCGGCGGGCAGGTCCAGCTCGACGGTGGGGCCGCTCGGAGCGGCCACGGTGTCGGCGGCCTCGTCGGCGACCGGCTCCAGCCGCAGCAGCGGGGCGCCGGCCTCCACCTGGCTGCCCACCGAGACGGCGCACTCCTTGAGTCGGGCCCGGAACGGCGCGCGCAGCACCGTCTCCATCTTCATGGCCTCCAGCACCAGCACCGGCGCGCCCGCCTCGACCTCGGCGCCCACCTCCAGCGGGGTGGCGACGACGAGCGCCGGCATGGGGGAGCGCAGGACGCCACCCTCGTCGCGGCTGACCCGGTGCGTCACGCCGTCCACCTCGACGAGGTGGGTCGGGCCGTGGGTGCCCGTCAGCAGGCGGTAGCGGACGCCGTTGACGGCGATCTGACCGGTGTGCCGGTCGAAGCGGTCCAGCTCGACGTCGGCCGTGCGGACGTCGCCGCCCACCTCGATGCCCACGCGGAACCGGTGCGCCCCGATCCGGGCCACGCGCAGCCGGTAGGTGACGCCCCGCAGCTTGAGGTCCAACGGTCGGCCGCTGGCGTGCTGCACCTGCGGACGTCCACCGGCGGCGGTCGACAGCAGCCGCTGCCGCTCGGCGCGCTCCTCCTCCTCGTACGACTCGATCGCGGCGGCGGCCAGGGCGACCGCGGAGTGCCGGTGCGTGACGAGTCGGCCCTCGCCCCGGACCCGGTCGATCCAGCCGGTGTCGGCGCTGGCGTCGATGACCTCCGGCTGGTCGAGCAGGTCGAGCACGAAGCTCTTGTTCGTCGCGCCACCGTCGATGATCACGGTGGTGTCGGCCATCGCCCGCCGCAGCTTGCCCAGCGCCTCGTCCCGGTTCCGTCCGTACGCGATGATCTTCGCGATCATCGAGTCGAAGTCGGCCGGAATGGTGTCGCCCTCGCTGACGCCGGTGTCCACCCGGATGCCCGGCCCGGCGGGCAGGTCGAGCCGCGCGATCCGCCCCGGCGACGGCGCGAAGTCGCGGTCGGGGTCCTCGGCGTTGAGCCGGGCCTCGATGGCGTGCCCGCGCTCGACCGGCGGGTCACCCACGAGCCGCCCGCCCGACGCGACGTGCAGCTGCGCCTTGACCAGATCGAATCCGGTGGTCAGCTCGGTGATCGGGTGCTCGACCTGCAGGCGGGTGTTGACCTCCAGGAACGCGAACAGCCGGTCGCCGGGGTGGTAGAGGAACTCGACGGTCGCCGCGCCCCGGTAGCCGACCGCCACGGCGAGCCGCTCCGCCGACATCTTCAGCTCGGCGGCCTGCGCCTTGTCGAGCACCGGCGAGGCCGACTCCTCGATGACCTTCTGGTTGCGCCGCTGCACCGAGCAGTCCCGCACGCCCAGCGCCCACGCGGTGCCCTGACCGTCGGCGATCACCTGGACCTCGACGTGCCGGGCGCCGGTGACCAGGCGCTCCAGGAACACGATGCCGCTGCCGAACGCCCGCGCCGCCTCCTGGCTGGTGCGCTCGTACGCGTCGGCGAGTTCGGCGTCGCTGGTGACCACGCGGATGCCGCGCCCGCCGCCGCCGGCGGTGGCCTTGAGCATCAGCGGGTAGCCGATCTCGGCCGCTGCCGCCGTCGCGGCCTCCAGGGTCTCGACGGCGCCGCGACTCCACGGCGCGACCGGCACGCCGACCTCCTCGGCGATCAGCTTCGCGCCGATCTTGTCGCCGAGCTGGCGCATGGCCTCCGGACTCGGTCCGACGAAGGTGACCCCGATCTTCTCGCACAGCTCCGCGAAGGCGGGATCCTCGGCGACGAAGCCCCAGCCGACCCACGCGGCGTCGGCGCCGGTCTCGGTCAGGGCGCGCTCGAGCGTCGCGAGGTTCAGGTACGGGCGGGCCGACGCGGGCCCGAGGTCGTAGGCGATGTCGGCCTCGCGCACGAAGGTGGCCGTGCGGTCGACGTCGGTGTGGAGGGCGACCGTCTCGATCCGGCTGCCCGTCTCCGCGGCCAGCTCCCGGACCGCGTGGATGAGCCGCATGGCGGCCTCACCACGGTTGACGATGGCGACGCGGTTGAACACCCGACTGACCCCTTTGGTAGACCATCTGTACGTGCCGAGACGTGACGGCTCCCGGCAGTGATCACTTTTCCGGCTCGGAGCGGACGGCGCCATGGTGCAACGGCCGAACCAACCGCCGCTGATTTGTAGAGACCCCACAAAACTTTTTGGCTGTCAGCCGCCGGGTGCCGGATAGATGTCCCCTCTTCGCGATGAACGCCCTGACATCACCTTTCGGCTTCTTCACCCCATTGCGCCCGCCCTGGGCGCTGCCCGCACCCTCACCCGACCGGCCACTCGGCGGACCGACCGGCCGACCGGCCGACCGACCGGGCGGCCGACCGGGCGGCCGCCCGGGCGCGCGCCCGCCCCCCAACCCGGTAGGGG
>NZ_JBEXUR010000024.1:0-96445 GCF_040614415.1 Micromonospora sp. NPDC005979
CTGGGCCCGGTCGGCCAGTTCTGCGCCCGCATCGGCCGCCACCTCGGGGACGAAACCGCGCCTTGCCGGATCGCCGCCCGGACTCCGCCTCGGCTCGACCGCCCTTATGAAACAGGGCCTAGCAGGTCGATCGGCCGGGTCAAGGTGAGGCACCGGCTGGCATGGTCGGAGAGCTTCGATGATCTCGCGAAGGGTCCAGCTGAGCGCCGGGCCGGGAGGTGCGCGAACGCCCGACGTGACCTGGGCCGATTCGCCGAGGAGGCGCGGCGGACAGTTCGTTCCGCGTGGATCCTTAGCTGAGGGTTAAGACGCGCTTACGGAAAACTGTCCTACCGACGGCGTGCCCTGGTCATCGATACGCTGCTCACGGTTATCGCAGCAGACACAGGGAGTTCTCCTTGACCAGGCACGGACTACACCGCATCACCCGGTTCCGCAACGGCCCCCGGCGCAAGGCGATCGCCATCGGCGTCGTCGGCGGCTCGGTGGTGGCCGGCATCGTGGCGACCATGATGCCCCTGTTGGCCAGCGACGACCTGTCGATCCGCGCGGTGGCGGACACCACCGCGACGATCGTCTCGCAGGACGGTGACAACTCCACCAAGGGGACCCTGGCGACCTGCCCGGCGCGCTGCGACGGCAACCCGCGCGGCGGCCGGGAGGCGGTCGTCGAGTTCGCGGTGACCAGGCTTCCCGCCGCCGCCGTCAACGTCCGGGCGACCCTGCGCATGCACGCCTGGCAGCAGTTCGCCGCCACGGTGACCGCGCACGCCTCGTCGGTGAGCGCCCGCGAGGCGCGGCCGGCCCCGGCGCAGGCGGGAACCGTGTTGGACTCGGTGACCGGTGTGGCCAAGGGCGTCAACGAGTGGGACGTCTCCAAGCTGGTCACCGGAAACGGCACCTGGACGGTGTCGCTGGCCCAGACCGGCCTGGAGACCCGCGTCTACTGGGCGTCGGTCGAGAACCGCAACGCCGACCTGCGGCCCAGCCTGGTGATCAGCTACGACCTGGGTAGCGGGCCGACGTCGGCGCCGACCACCCGACCCGCGCCGACGCCCACGGTCGCGCCGACCACCGCCGCGCCCCGGCCCACGCCGACGGTCGCGCCGACCCGTACGCCGACCCCGACCCAGAGCCCCACCCTCCCGTCCGGCAAGTGCGGCCAGGTGTCCGACACGCTGGTGCCCTCCTGCGGCGCCTGGTGGGGGATGTACTCACCCGCCAACGCCGGCAGCGGCTGGGACCACGGCAAGGCGATCACCGACGTGGAGGCCCAGGTCGGGCGCAAGTTCGACATCGTGCACCGCTACCACGACTTCTCCAACGCCGGCAGCAACGGCGCGTTCCCGGACGACTACGAGCAGGACCAGATGCGCCAGGGCCGGCTGATGTTCTTCGCCTGGGAGTCGCGCGACTTCTCCGCCGGTACGACGCTGAAGTGGTCCGACGTCTACAGCGGCCGGCAGGACGCCACCATCGATGCGGTCGCCGGTCGCATCCGGGCCGCCAAGGTGCCGGTGTTCATGGGCTTCGACCACGAGCCGGAGGACGAGCCGGGCAAGGGTAGCGACGCCGACTTCGTCCGCGCCTGGAAGTACGTGTACGAGCGGTTCGCCAAGGCGGGCGCGGACAACGCCGTCTGGGTCTGGACGATGATGGGCTGGTCCGGGCACTACTCGCGGTACGCCGGCCTCTACCCCGGCGACCGGTACGTCGACTGGGTCGCCTACGACCCGTACAACTTCCACGTCTGCAACGGCAGCACCGTGTGGAAGAGCCCGAGCACGACGATCGGCGGCTTCTACGACTGGCTCGACCAGAACGGCATCGGTGCGGGCAAGCCCCGGATGCTCGCCGAGTTCGGCACGAACTTCGACGCCAAGGACCCGGGCGCGAAGCAGCGCTGGTTCCAGGAGTTCCCGGCGGCCCTGAAGGCGCACCCGAAGATCAAGGCCGCCATCTACTTCAATTCGCCGGGCATGACGACCCGCACGGCGACCTGTGACATGACGATGAACCACGACGCCTCCGCCGTGGCCGGGTTCACCCAGGCCGGCAAGGACGCGTACCTGCGGCAACCCACCGGAGGGAGCCGCTGACACGTGTGACGACACTGTGAACACAGCCGCCGTTCATCGGAGATCCACCAGCTGATCTTCCGGCGTTCTGTCGGCTAGCAGATTCACGCACCGCCCAATCGGCGGATGCGCCTACCAGGCTGGGCGAGGCACGCTACCTCGGGTTCTCATCCATCTTGGAGGCGTAGCGTGCCCACACTCTCGCACTCATGGCGTTTGTCAGGACGACGTCGTACCCGGGCGGGGGTGATCGCGCTGGCGGTCCTCGCCGCGGTGCTCAGCGCCCCCACGGCCTCCTCGGCGGCGGTGGTGCCGGTCCCCGGGACCGCGACCCTGGTGTCCGCGAATCCCGCCGACCTCACCCCGCACGCCCGCGACGGTGAGACCCGCGCCTTCGCGCAGGTCGGCAACACCGTGTTCGTCGGCGGCAGCTTCACCCAGCTCCGGCAGACCGCCACGTCCGCGTGGGTCACCCAGCGCTACCTCTTCGCGTACGACCGCACCACGGGCGCGATGTCCACCAGCTTCCTGCCGGTGCTCGACGGCGCGGTCAACACGCTGCTGGCGGGCCCCGGCGGCACGCTGATCGTCGGCGGCGCCTTCAAGAACGTCAACGGGGTCTCCCGCAAGAACCTGGTCGCGTTGAACCCGAGTACCGGCGCGATCATCGACAGTTGGGTGGGGCGCTCCGACGGCGGCACCGTCCGGGATCTGGCGCTGTCGGGCAACTGGCTCTACGTGGCCGGCGCGTTCAACTGGCTCAACGGCACCGCGCACGCCGGTCTCGGCCGGCTGAACGCGACCACCGGGGCGATCGACCCGACCTTCTCCATCGACGCCACGGTCGGACGGCACGGCACCACCTCGTACGTGTGGACCATCGACGTCACTCCGGACGGCAACACCCTTGGCGTCGGCGGCAACTTCACGCTCCTCAACGACCTGCCGCGTAACCAGATCGCGCTCGTCGACGTGTCCGGCACCCCGGCGGTACTGGACTGGAGCAGCGAGAAGTACGTCGCGCCGTGCGCCGCCCCGACGACGTTCGTGCACTACGTGCAGGACCTCAAGTTCGGCGAGGACGGCACCTGGTTCGTGGTCGGCAGCAACGGCGGCGCCGGCTGGCCAAGCGCGTACTGCGACGCGCTGGTCCGGTTCGAGACCGCAGCCCGGGGCACCGGCCAGGTGGGCACCTGGGTCGACTTCACCGGCAACGACACCATCACCTCGGTCGAGGTGGCCGACAACGTCATCTACCTGGGCGGTCACTTCCGCTGGTTGAACAACCCGAACGCCAGCGACAACGCCGGCCCGGGCGCGATCGACCGACTCGGTATCGGCGCGGTCACCCCGGCCACGGGTCTGCCGGTGAACTGGAACCCGCGGCGCAGCGGCAGCGCCTCGATGCCGTCCGGCACCACCGCCTGGGGTTCGGCGGTGCCGGTGCTCTGGCGCGGCTCCGACGGTCTCTACTTCGGCCACAACTCCGACGGCATGGGCGAGGAGTACCACGGGCGGCTCGGTATGTTCCCGCTCGCCGGCGGTCGTACCTTCACGGCGAAGAACCCGCCGAGTGGCAGCAGCGGCAACCTCTACCTGGGCACCGGAGCGGGCGAGGTGTCCAAGGTGCCGTTCGACGGCGTGACGCTGGGTACCCCCACCACCGTCAGCCAGCCGGCCTACACCGCGTCCGGCGCGACCTGGCGGGTGGACGACCGGATCTACTGGTCGCACACGGTGGCGGGTACGCCCACCGGCAGCCGGATCGACGTCTCGCTGTTCAACGGCGGCGCGATCGGCTCGTCGTGGGAGGCGTCCGGCTACAACGACTGGTTCAACCCGGCGAGTCTCACCGGCGCCTTCTACCTCGACGGTCGGCTCTACTACACCCGTACCGGCGCCAACAGCCTCTACTACCGCTACTTCGAGATCGACGGCAACTACCTCGGCGCGACCGAGTTCGCGCTGCCGACGAGCGGTGTCACCTGGTCGAGCGTGCGTGGCATGGCCTGGGTGGACGGTCGGATCGTCTACGGTGCCACAGACGGCGGGTTGCGCAGCGTCCCGTTCGACCCGACGGCCGCGCCGACCGCGGTGGTCAACGGCATGGCGACGACGCTCATCGCCGCAGCGACGCCCGAGTTGTCGTGGTCTATCCCCTCAATGTTCTTCTCCGTGCAGTGATGGTCAACCGTTCGTAACGGAGGATCGGTAGATTGTTCACGTCGGGTCGGCGGCGGTACCACCGCCGCCGGCCCCGCGATGTGGGGAGGGGTCGTTGGTCGGCGGCGCTGGATTCCGCGCGAAACGCGCGGTCCACCTGGTCTTCGCGCTCAAACGTGCCTGGTACGGGTTGCGCTACCGGCGGCTGACCCTCGGACGGGACGTGCAGATCCGCGGCCGGATCCGGCTGCGTCGGGGCGTACGGGTCACCATCGGCGACCGCACCCGCATCAACAAGCTGGTCCGCTTCGCCGGCCCCGGCGAGGTACGCGTCGGCGCCGACTGTCTGCTCAACGCCACCTGGATCGGCACCTGGACGTCGGTGACGGTCGGCGACAGGTGCCTGTTGTCCGACTGCGAGCTGCTCGACAACGACTTCCACAACCTGCCGCCCGACCAACGGCACGCGCCGCCCGGCCCGGCCACCCGCGCGCCGATCGTGCTGGAGGACAACGTCTGGGTCGGCGCGCACGCCCTGGTGCTCAAGGGGGTCCGGGTCGGCCGGGACAGCGTCGTGGGCGCGGCCTCGGTGGTGCGTACCGACGTGCCGCCGGGCGTCGTCGTCGTGGGCAATCCTCAACAGACGGTGAAGAAGTTCCATGACTGATGCGACGCCCGCTCCCTGGCCACCCGACTCGTCGAGCTCCGGCGGCACCCGGGTGGTGACGCTCTCCGACCTGGTGCGGGTGCCGATGCACCGGCTGCGGCTGGTGGTCGCGGTCGCCCTGGTCGGCCTGCTCGCCGCCCTCGGTTACGTGCTGCTGGTCCCGGCGGCGGTGACCGCCCGCGCGGTCGTGGCGGTCCGGCCAGTCGTCACCGACGCCTTCACGCCCAGCGGCGCGGGCGCCGACCGCGCCGTCAACATGAACGTGGAGAGCGGCCTCGCCACCGGCACCGAGGTGGTTCAGCGGCTCGCCGACGCCGTCGGTGGCGAGCCGCGCGACGTCCGCAACGCCCTGGAGGTCGAGGTGCCGACCGGCGGGCAGATCCTGCGCTTCACCTACCAGACGCACGACGCGCAGCGGGCGGTGCAGGGCGCCAACCTCGCCGCGCGGGCCTACCTCGACGTGCGGCGGGCCATGTACGAGCAGCAGCGCGCCGAGATGCTGCGCTCCTACGACGCGAGCATCGCCAAGGTCGTCGCCCAGCAGACGGCGGTGCAGAAGCGCGCGAGCAGCGCCAAGGGCACCGCCGCCGGTGACGCCGCGCTGGCCGAGCTGTCCGGCATCAACAACCAGCTCACCCAGCTCAACACGGCCCGCACCGAGATCGCCGCGGTCGACGTCAACCCCGGCTGGGTCACCCAGACCGCCGAGCGGGCGCTGGTGACCTCCGCCGGGCACCGGCCGCTCTACCTGGTCGCCGGCCTGCTCGGCGGCGCGCTGATCGGCGTCGTGCTGGCGTACGCGTGGGAGTCGGCGGACCGGCGGGTCCGCTCGGTCAACGACGGCCGGGACGCCACCGGCCTGCCGCTGCTCGGCACGGTCCGTCGGCCGCCCTTGCGGGGCAGTCCACGGGCGGTCGACGCGGACATCCGCTACGTGGCGATGGCGGTCGCCGAGCGGGTACGCCAGCCGGCCCGGGTCGCGCTGGTCACCTCCCGCGAGGACGTCACGGCGCTCACCGCCGGGCTGGCCGTGGCGCTCGCCGCCGACGGTCGGGAGGTCTTCGTCGCCGACGACAGCGGCCGCGTCGAGCGCCTGCGTGCCGCCGTCCTCGCCGACCGGGGGCGGCTGCCCCTCGACCCGTCCCGCCCGCTGGTGCCCAAGCCGCGTCCGGCCGGCACGCCGACGGCGGGCGGTGCTCCCGCCGATACGCCGGCGACTCGTCGGCCGTCCCCGCACCCGCCCGGCAGCCGCCCGTCCACCGACCCGGACGCGACGCTCACCCTGCCCCGGGTGGCGTCCGCCCGGACCGACAACGGCCGTCCGGCGTCGGCGGACGAGGTGACCGTGGGGGTGGGCAGCGTCCGCTTCGGCACCTGGCGGCAGGGCGCCGACCACGGTCTGGTGCTGTTCAACGCGCCACCGGCCGAGTCCGACGAGCGCGGCGTCGCGGTCGCCCGACAGGGCAGCGCGGTGGTGGTCATCGAGCGGGACCGTAGCCGCCAGAGCGACCTGCGGCGGCTCGTGGAGCGGCTGCGCGCCGCCGGGGTCACCCCGCTGGGCTTCGTCCTCACCCGCAACGGCCGGGCCTGATCGGTGTCGGTCACCCGCGCCCCGGCGACCGAGCCGCCACCCGGTGACACACCGGCCGCCGTCGCGGTGACGCCGCCGACACCGCCACCCGCGCGGCTGCCGCTCTGGCCCCTGGCGGTGATGTTCGGCCTCGTGCCGCTCTGGTGGGCGCTCGGCGCGTTCTACCTGGGCTGGTCCCTGCTGGGCGCGCTGCTGCTGGCGGTGCTGCTCACCCGGGGGCGGGTGCCGCTGCCCCCGGTGGCCGGCATCTGGCTGCTGTTCCTGGCGATCGTGGTCGTCAGCGCCACCCAACTGTCCTCACCGGCGTCGCTGCTGACCTTCGCCCTGCGCCTCGCCTTCTACCTGACGGCGCTGGTGGTCGGCGTCTACGTCTACGCCGCCGCCCGGGAACGTGCCGACCTGGTGGCGGTGCTCACCCCGCTCTGCGCGTTCTGGTTCGCGCTGGTGGTGCTGGGCTGGCTCGGGGTGCTCGTGCCCCGGTTCGCGCTGGCCACCCCGATGGAGGTGCTGCTGCCCGCCGGCGTCGCCCGTACGCCGTTCATCCAGGACATGGTGCACCTGACCACCGCGGAGTACAGCCCGCGCTCGCTCAACCCGATCTATCGGCCCGCCGCGCCGTTCGCCTACACCAACAACTACGGCAGCGCGTACGCGATGACGTTGCCCTGCGTGGTGGCGTACACCATGTTGCGCCGTCGCGGGCTGCTGCGGTGGGCGCTGCTGGCGTCGCTGCCGCTGTCGCTGGCCCCCGCGTTCCTCACCCTGAACCGGGCGATGTTCCTGAGCCTCGGCGCGGGGCTCGCCGTGCTCGGAGTGCGGGCCAGCCTGCGGGGCAACGTCCGCGTCGCCGCGTCCATCGTCGGCGTGGTCGTGACCGGAGCGGTGGCCACGCTCTTCATCCCCATCACCGAGTTGATCAGCAATCGGGTCGACTCCAGCGACACCAACACCGACCGGTTGTCGCTCTACACGGAGGTGATCCGCCGCGTGCAGGACTCGCCGTGGCTTGGCTACGGCGCTCCGGTGAACGTGGACACCGTCTCCGCGGACGCGCCGATCGGCACGCAGGGGCAACTGTGGATGGTGCTGTTCAGTCACGGCGTACCGGCGCTGCTCTGCTTTCTGGGTTGGTTCGTGGCCGCCGCGGTGATCTGCGCGCGGGCGACGTCGGCGGCCGGTCAGTGGTTGGCCGTCGTGCCGGTGGTCTGCCTCGTGCAGATCCCGTTCTACGGCATGGCCAACCAGAACCTGACTGTCGCGTTCTTCGCGGTCGGCTTCGCCATGGCGCTCACCGAACGCGAACGCGCGCCCCGCCCGTACCGGTGGCATCCGCCGCTCGTCTCCACCACGGCGGTGCCGGCATGACCGCCGCCACCCGACCGCCGGCCGACGCCGGCCGGGACGGCCCGCCGAGCGCGGTGACGGACGCCGGCGCGGTCGAGACGCGCCGCAGCGCCCGCAGCGGGGTCGCCGGGTTGCTCGGCGCGGCCGTCAGCGGCCTGTTCGGGTTCGTGCTGGCCGTGGTGATAACCCGGGGGTACGGGACGGCCGGCGCGGGTGCGTTCTTCGCCGCGATCGGCGTGGTCACCGTGGCCACCGCGGTCTGCACGCTCGGCGCGGAGACCGGGCTCATGTGGGCCGTCCCCCGGCGGCGTCTCGGCGTCCGGGGTGACGCGGCCCGGGTGCTTCCGGTTGCGCTGATCCCACCGCTGCTGGCCGGCGTCGCCGTCGCCGTCGCGGGAGCGCTGAGCGCGGACGCGCTCGCCCCCCGCCTGCTGCGCGGCTCGGGCGACGCGGCCCACGGGTTGCTGACGCTGACCTTCGCCGCCGTGCCGGTGGTGGTGGCGATGACCCTGCTGCTGGCCGCGTTGCGCTGCGTACGGCCCATCCGCGCGTACGTCGGCGTCCAGTTCCTCCTGCTGCCGGTGGCCCGCCCGGCGCTGGTCGGCGCCGCCGCGCTGGCAAGTGGCGGGCTGCTCGCCGGCATGACCGGTTGGCTGGTGCCGGCGGCGCTGGCGTTGCTGGCCTGCCTGGTGCTGGTGGCCGGGCCGCTCGGGTTGGGCCGGGGCGCGGATCTCCGGCCGACCAGGTCCGACTGGTCGACGTTCTGGCGCTTCGCCCTGCCCCGGGCCGCCTCGGCAGCCATCGACGCGGGCAGCATGTGGGTGGGGGTGCTGCTGACGTCGGTGCTGGCCGGACCGGCCGACGCGGGCGTGTTCGGCGCGGTCGGCCGCTACGTGCTGGCCGGACAGCTCGCCATGCAGGGCCTGCGGGTCGCGGTGTCACCGCAGCTGTCCCGGCTGCTCGGGCGCGGTGAGCGGGCCGCCGCGGCGGCCGTGCACCGGCAGTTGACCATCTGGGGGCTGGTGCTGTCCTGGCCGGTGTACCTGCTGCTGGCGGTGTTCGCGCTCGCGTTCCTGCAGTTGTTCGGCCGGGAGTTCACCGCCGGCGTGCCGGCGATGACGGTGTTGGCGCTGGCGATGCTGGTGAACACCGGCGTGGGCAACGTGCAGAGTCTGCTGCTGATGGGCGGACGCAGCGGCCTGCACCTGGTCTCCACGCTGGCCGGGCTCACCGTGACCGTCTCGCTCGGACTCTGGCTGATCCCCGGTCACGGCGCGACGGGCGCGGCGCTGGCGTGGGCCGCCGGCATCGCCACCGAGAACCTCACCGCCGCCGGCTTCGCCCGGTCGGTGGTCGGCGAACCGCTCGTCGGCAGGGCGACGCTGCGCGCCGCGGCGGCCACCGTCGGCGGTGTGGGCGTCGCGGCGGCGGTCGGCGTGCTCGCCGGGGGGCGTGGCCTGCCCGGCCTGGCGGTGGCGCTCGCCGTGCTGGTGGCCGGCTGCGTCGGCTTGTTGACGTTGCCCCGGGTGCGCGCCGGCATCCGGGTGACCATGAGGCAGATCCGTGGGTCCGACGAGACGGCCACGGCCGCCGGGCCGGCCCCGGCATCGACGAGAGGTAGGTGAGGGCCGTCGTGGCGTCCATCCGTGACCGGGTCAAGCAGTTGGTGCCGACCCAGGTGACCACCCGGGTGAAGGATTCCCTGGTCGACTACGGGGTGCGCACCAGTGACCGGCGACCCCTGCCGGACTTCTTGATCATCGGCACCAAACGGGGTGGCACCACCTCGCTGTGGAACTACCTCATCCAGCATCCGCTGGTGCCCCGGCTCTTCCCCGCGTGGAACACCAAGTCCGCGCACTACTTCGAGGAGCACTGGGGTCGCGGCGAGGCGTGGTACCGCTCGCACTTCCCGACCGAACGGCAGCGCGGTGCCCTCGCGAAGCGGCACGGCGGGCCGGTCCGCGTCGGCGAGGCCGCGCCGCTGTACATGTTCCACCCGCTCGCCGCGCAGCGGGTCGCCGCGCTCATGCCGACCGTGAAGCTGATCGTGCTGCTGCGTGATCCGGTCGAGCGGGCGTACTCGCACTGGAAGGAACGTCGTACGCACGGCATCGAGCCGCTGGACTTCGCGGACGCGCTGGCCGCCGAGCCGGAGCGTACGGCGGGGGAGCGGGAGCGGCTCATCGCCGAGCCGGAGGCGTTCAGCGAGGCGTACGACTGGTACACGTACCGGGCGCGCGGGCGTTACCTGGAGCACCTGGAGCCGTGGCTGGACCGCTTCGACCCGGCCCAGATCCTCTTCCTGCCCAGCGAGGACCTGTACCGCGACTCGCGGGCCACCTACCGTCGCACCCTCGACTTCCTCGGGCTGCCCGGGTACGACCTGCCGAACTTCAAGGTCTACAACGACCGGCGCTCGGCCCCGCTGGAGCCGGCGGTCCGCGCCGAGCTGACCGACTACTACCGCCCGTACAACGACGCGCTGCGCGCGCGGCTCGGGTTGGACCTCGACTGGGCGGACCGGGCGGCGTGACGACCGGGGTCGCCCCGGCCACGGATCCCCGGTCCCGGGTGGATGGGCTGGGCTGGGTGAGTCGTGCGGTGTTCCCGGACGACCGGGTCCACCTGACGGTGGGCGGCGCGGTGCCGGCCGGGCAGCGGACGGTGGCGCGCTACGCCGTGGTGCCGTCGGTGGCGCGGGCGCGGTTCCTGGTGCCGCTGGGGGCACCCCGGGCCGGCGCGGCGTCGCTGCTGGCGTACAACGCGTTGCGGCCGCCGAAGGTGCGGGCGTTCCGGGCGGCGCTCGGTGGGCTGGCCCGACTGGGCGGGGCGGGCCTGGCGCCATTTCCGACGCTGACCGTGTCGGTGCCGGTGGGGGCGCCCGTGGTCGATCTGGTGCTGACCGAGCGGCTCGCCGCCGCCCTGGGCGGTACGCCCCTGCTGGCGGCGTGCGGCGTCCGGCCACCGGACCCGAACGCGAAGCCCACGCTGCAACTGTTCACCGTCGACGGTCGTCCCCGTGGCTACGCGAAGATCGGCTGGAACGACGCCACCCGAGCCCTGGTCACCGCCGAGGCCGCCGCGCTGCGGGCGCTGCGCGTCGTGGCCGGTGTGCCCGACCATCCGGCGCCGCCCGGGCTGCTCACCGAGACGGCGTGGGCCGGTCAGGCCGTCGCGGTGATCGAGCCGCTGCCGCCGGACGTACGTGGAGTGCCGGCCGACGACCCGCCGCGGATCGCGGCGTTGCTCGCGGTTGCCCGGCGGGGCGGCGAGCCCGGTGTGCCGCGCCCGTTGGCCTCGTCGACGTTCCTGGCTCGACTTGCCGCCCAGGCGGAGCGGGCCGCCATGGCGGGGTCCGCCGGGGCGCGGGCGGTGGCGGCGGTCGCCGCGCTGGCCCGCCGACACGGTGACACGGCCGTCGAGTTCGGTCACTGGCACGGCGACTGGGTGCCGTGGAACCTGGGCACGCACGACGGCCGCCTGGTCGCCTGGGACTGGGAGCACAGTGGCCCGGACGTGCCGGTCGGCTTCGACCTGGCGCACGACGCGTTCCAGCGGTCGCTGGTGCTGCGTGGCGAGTCGGCCGAGGTGGCCGCCGCGGCCGTGGACGCGTGCCTGGGGCGACACGGTGGGCGGCTCGGCCTCGACGCCGAGCGGTGCGCTCTGGTTGCCGACGGGTACCTGCTGGAGATGTGGCTACGTACGTGGCGGCTGGCCGACGCCGGCGCCGGGTGGAACCCGGCGCTGCATCCCGCACTGTTGGACGTCATCGAGAAACGACATAGCGAGTGAACAGGAGAATTCCCGACGCCGGGGACGCGTCGTAGAGTGACGACATAATGGCAGGTCGTGACGGTGGTCGATGGGCTGTGGGGTCGACAGTGGGCCTGAGCACGCCAAGGGGAGATCGTCGCCTCGTCCGGTCGCGCTATTCAACGACCGGAAAACCTGTGATCTGCTTCTGCCTTGCGTGAATCGGAATTCCAAGCGAACTTGTGGGGAGTCGCGTGGACACGAACATCGACGACGAGTCGCCGGTGCTGCTGCTGGTCGGATCCAGCGGCGGTCACCTGGCCCAACTTCTCGCGTTGCGGCCCTGGTACGAACGGTGGCGGCGCTGCTGGGTCACCTTCGACACCCCGGAGGCGGTGTCGCTGCTGACCGGTGAGGACCTGGTGCCGGCGCACCATCCGACCACCCGGAACGTACCGAATCTGCTGCGCAACGCGCGGCTGGCCTGGCGGGTGCTGCGGCGTCGGCGGATCGCCGCCGTGGTCACCACCGGCGCGGGCGTGGCCGTGCCGTTCGTGGTGCTGGCCCGCCTCCGTCGCATCCCGACGGTCTACATCGAGGTGTACGACCGGATCGACACCCCGACGTTGACCGCTCGGCTCTGCCGCCCGTTCCTGTCCGCGATGCTCGTGCAGTGGGACGAGCAGCGCCGGCAGTACCCGGAGGCAACCGTCGTGGGGACGCTGCTGTGAGCGGGGAGGCGGACACCGCGCGCCGCGCCCAGTCGCCCCGCCCCGACGCCGCCGCCGATCCGTCCCGGCTGCCGCGCCAGCGCGACACGACGCCCGTCGAGCGGCCCCTGCTGCTCGTCGCCGTCGGCACCGACAAGCACCCCTTCGACCGGCTCGTGGACTGGCTGGCGCAGTGGCACGCGCAGGCCGGCCCGGTCGGGCTGACCGTGCAGCACGGGCACACGGCCGCGCCGACCCTCCCCGGCGCGGTGCCGTTCCTCGGCCACGACGCCCTGCAACAGGCGATGGCCGACGCCGACCTGGTGGTGTGTCACGGCGGCCCGGCGACGATCCTGGAGGCCCGCCGGCACGGTCACCTGCCCATCGTGGTGCCCCGGGACCCGTCGCGCGGCGAGCACGTCGACGACCACCAGCAGCTCTTCGCGCGCCGCCTCGGCGCAGCGGGGCTGGTGGCGCTCTGCGAGACCCGCGAGGAGCTGCACGACGCGCTCGCCGCCGGCCAGGCCGACCCGTCCCGGTACGCGGTGCAGGCCGACCCGGCCGCGCACGAGGCCCGCCGCGCGGCCGTCGCCCGGGTCGGGCAGATCGTGGACGACCTGGTGGCCCGGTCGAGCCGGCGCCGACCCCGCTGGCGGACCTGGCCGCGCACCGGCCAGCCGACGAAGGAGACCCGATGACCAGGCAGCCGAGCGTCAGCGTGGTGGTGCCCACCCGGGACCGCCCCGAGCTGCTGCGCGCGGCCCTCGCCGCGATCCTCGCCCAGGAGTACCCGGGCACGATCGAGGCCGTGGTCGTGTTCGACCAGTCCACGCCGGACGAGTCGCTGACCGCCCTGGGCGGTCCGGGCCGGACGGTCCGGGTGATCGCGAACGGGCGCGCGCCCGGACTGGCCGGCGCGCGCAACAGCGGCACCCTCGCCGCCGAGGGTGAGCTGATCGCGTTCTGCGACGACGACGACGAGTGGTTGCCCGGCAAGCTGGCCGCCCAGGTCGAGGCGTTGGCCGCCGACCCGAGCGCGGAGTTCGTCTGCTGCGGCATCCGGGTCAGCTACGACGGGCACACCGTCGACCGGGTGCTCGACAAGGACCGGATCACCCTGGACGACCTCCTGCGGGACCGGATGACGGAGCTGCACCCGTCCACCTTCCTGATCCGGGCGACGGCGCTGCGCGACGGCTTCGGCCTGGTCGACGAGGAGATCCCGGGCAGCTACGCGGAGGACTACGAGTTCCTGCTGCGCGCCGCCCGCAGCGCGCCGCTGATCAACCTTCGGACGCCGTCGGTGCTGGTGCGCTGGCACAAGCGGTCGTACTTCGCGCAGCGCTGGGACACCATCTCCGAGGCGTTGCAGTGGCTGCTGCGGCGCTACCCGGAGTTCGCCGGGCAGCCGGCCGGCGAGGCCCGGGTCACCGGGCAGATCGCCTTCGCGCGGGCCGCCTCCGGCGACCGGCGCGGGGCCCTGCGCTGGGCCCGGCACACGCTGCGCCGCAATCCTCGCGAGCCACGCGCCTACCTGGCGCTGGCGGTCGCCGGCCGGGTGGTCCGGGCCGACTCGGTGCTGCGCACGCTGCACAAGCGCGGTCGGGGCATCTGATCCGTCGCGCCCTGCGGACGGTCCTCGCCGTCCGCAGGGCGGGACGCGACGGGCAGCGCGACGTGCCCGTCGCGCGCCGTGACAGACTGACCGCTGTGTTGCGCTGGTTGACTGCAGGTGAATCGCACGGTCCCGCCCTCGTCGCGCTGCTGGAGGGGGTGCCGGCCGGCATCGAGGTGAGCACCGCCGAGATCGCGGGCGAGCTGGCCCGTCGCCGGCTGGGCTATGGCCGTGGCGCCCGGATGTCGTTCGAGCAGGACGAGGTCGAGGTGATCGGCGGCCTGCGGCACGGCCTCACGCTGGGCAGCCCGGTGGCGATCCGGGTCGGCAACTCCGAGTGGCCCAAGTGGCAGACGGTGATGGCCGCCGACCCGGTCGATCCCGACGAGCTGGCCCGGCAGGCCCGCAACGCGCCGCTGACCCGCCCCCGGCCCGGCCACGCCGACCTGGCCGGCATGCAGAAGTACGGCCACACCGACGCGCGCCCGATCCTGGAGCGCGCCAGCGCCCGGGAGACCGCCGCCCGGGTGGCCGTCGGCACGGTCGCCAAGGCGTTGATCCGGCAGGCGCTCGGCATCGAGATCGTCTCGCACGTGGTCGAGTTGGGTCCGGTGGCCGCGAAGCCCGGGCTGCGTCCGACCCCGCAGGACGCCGACCGCATCGACGCCGACCCGCTGCGCTGCCTCGACCCGGACGCCAGCGCCCTGATGGTCGCCGAGGTCGACGCCGCGAAGAAGGCCGCCGACACGCTCGGCGGCGTGGTGGAGGTGCTGGCGTACGGGGTGCCGCCGGGCCTGGGCAGTCACGTGCAGTGGGACCGCAAGCTCGACGCCCGACTGGCCACCGCGCTGATGTCCATCCAGGCGATCAAGGGCGTCGAGATCGGCGACGGGTGGCAGCAGGCACGCTCCCGTGGCTCCGAGGCGCACGACGAGATCATCCCGTCGGCCACCGGCGTCCGTCGCGTCACCGACCGGGCCGGAGGGCTGGAGGGTGGCATCACCACCGGCGAGCCGCTGCGGGTGCGCGCCGCCATGAAGCCGATCTCGTCGCTCAACCGGGCGCTGGCCACCGTGGATGTCGTCACCGGCGAGCCGGCGACCGCCATCAACCAGCGCTCCGACGTCTGCGCCGTGCCCGCCGCCGCGGTCGTCGCCGAGGCGATGGTGGCCCTGGTGCTGGCCGAGGCGGCCACCGAGAAGTTCGGTGGCGACTCGGTCGTCGAGATCCGCCGCAACGTGGCCGGCTACCTCGACGCGCTGGTCATCCGCTGATGGCGCCGGTCGTCGTCCTGGTCGGGGTGCCCGGCTGTGGCAAGACCACCGTGGGGCAGGCGCTCGCCGCCTCCCTCGGCGTGGAGTTCCGGGACACCGACGCCGACATCGAACAGATGGCTGGCAAGAGCATCCCGGAGATCTTCATCGACGAGGGGGAGGAGCACTTCCGGGCCCTGGAGAGGGCGGCCGTGGCGGCGGCGCTGGCGTCCGGCACGGGTGTGCTCGCCCTGGGTGGCGGCGCCGTCCTGGCCGAGGAGAACCGGGCCGCCCTGGTGGGGCATCGGGTCGTCCACCTGTCGGTGGAACTGCCCGACGCGGTGAAGCGGGTGGGGCTCGGCGCGGGCCGACCGCTGCTGGCGATCAACCCGCGAGCCACCCTCAAGCACCTCATGGACCAGCGCAAGCCGCTGTACGCCGAGGTGGCGACCGACACGGTGGTCACCGACGGCCGCACCCCGGCGGCCGTCGTCGCCGAGGTCGCCGCCTTGCTGCCGCGCTGACCCCGCCCCGCCCCTCCGCGCGATCTTGCAGTTGCTGCGCCGACGTACCGGGGCATTTCCGGTATCTCGACAACCACAACCGCAAGATCGGCGCGTTGTCAGGCTCGGGCGACCAGGTCGAGGATGTCGGCCAGCGCCTTCGGCTCGCTGAGCATCGGCCAGTGCCCGGTGGGCAACTCGTACAGCGGGCCGTCGGCCAGTCCGGTGAAGAACGGGTGCCGTTGGGCGATCATCTCGCGCACCACGGTGAGCGGGAAGGTGCTCGCGACCAGCGCGGTCGGTGCCGTGCGGCCACCCGTGCGGCGTACCGGATCGGTCGCCGTCCGCAGCGGCTGTGCGGTGGAGCGCTCACGCAGGAGGGACAGCGTCGACTCGTCCAGGCCGGCCAGGTTCGACGGGTCGGCCGGCGGGTCCCAGGCCGGCGGCGGCAGCAGGTCACCGTCGCCGATCACGGCGCGCAGCCGTTGCTGTTCCTCCGGCGGCACGGTGTCGAACTGTGCGGTGCCGTCCGGCAACGGTCCACTCTCCACGTAGATCACCCGGGCGATCCGGTCCGGGATCCGGTCCGCCGCCTGGGCGACCGGCATGCCGCCGCCGGAGTGCCCCACCAGCAGGACGTCGTGCAGGTCTTCGACCTCGATCAGCCGGACGATGTCGGTGGTGTGCGTCTCCAGGCTCACCTGCGGGCCGGCCAAATGGGCACGCTCGGCCAAGCCGGTGAGCGTCATCGGGTACACCTCGTGGCCCTGCGCACGCAGGGTCGCGGTCACGTCCCGCCACGCCCAGGCGCCCAACCAGAACCCCGGCACCAGTACGAACGTCGCCATCTGTCACTCCTTTTCTCGATTACCGACCGACCGTACGATCGAAACCGGACAGGATCCGCCCGGTTTGAAGGAGTGGCCCGTGTCTCATCCCGCCGGTCGGGTGCTGGCCCTGCTCGAGCTGCTCCAGGCCCGGCACCGGGCGACGGCCGGCGACCTCGCGAGCCGGCTCGGTGTGGACGAACGGACCGTGCGCCGCTATGCGGCCACCCTGGTCGAGCTGGGCATTCCGGTGCTCGCCGACCGGGGCCGCCACGGCGGCTACCGGCTGCATCCCGGGTACAAGCTGCCGCCGCTGATGCTCACCGACGACGAGGCGGTGGCGGTGCTGCTCGGCCTGGTCGTCGCCGAACGGGTCGGGCTGGCCACCGAACTGCCGGCCACGGCGACCGCGCTGGCGAAGATCGACCGAGTGCTGCCGGCGGCGCTCGCCGACCGGCTGACCGCTGTGCGGGAGCACCTCGGCTTCACACTGCGGCGGCCCGAGCCCCAGGCGCGACCGGCGTCGGGCACCCTGCTGGCCCTGGCCGCGGCCGCCCGGCGGCGGCAGCGGGTGAGCCTGGACTACCGCTCGTGGCGCGGTGAGCGGTCGCATCGTGACCTCGACCCGTACGGGTTGGTCTTCCACGCCGGCCGCTGGTACGTCACCGGTCACGACCACCGGCGCGGCGAGGTGCGCACGTTTCGACTGGACCGGATCGGCGCCGTCACGCCCGGCGCGGCGACGTTCACGGTGCCGGACGGCTTCGACGCGGTGGCGTGGCTGACCCGGTCGCTGGCCGGTGTGCCGTATCGGCACGAGGTCGAGGTGCTGCTGGAGACCGATCTGGTCGCCGCCCGGCGGCGTATCCCGGGCAGTGTGGCCGAGCTGACCGCCACCGGCGACGGCGTGCTGCTGCGGGCCCGCGCCGAGAGCCTGCCCGGCATGGCCGCGCTGCTCGCCGGCCTGGGCTGCCCGTTCACCGTGCGCCACCCGGACGCGCTGCGAACCGCCGTGGCCGAGCACGCCCGCCTGCTGGCCGACTGGGCCGCCCGGCCAGCAGGTGGACAGACGCCCTCGCCACGCCGTCCGCTGGACTAGGCTGCCGGCGATGGACGAGGTGACCCGGATTCCGGTCGGCGGCGAACGACCGTACGACGTGCTGGTCGGACGCGACCTGCTGGGCGCGCTGCCGGGGCTGCTGCCCGGCGCGACCCGGGCGGCGGTGCTGCACACGCCCCCGCTCAAGGCCCTGGCCGACGCGATCGGCGAGCGGCTGCGCGCATCGGGCGTCGACCCGCTGCCGATCGAGGTGCCCGACGCCGAGTCGGGCAAGCAGATCGACGTGGCGGCCGTCTGTTGGGACCGGCTCGGCGCGGCCGGTTTCACCCGTACCGACGCGGTGGTCGGGGTCGGCGGCGGCGCGGTGACCGACCTGGCCGGGTTCGTCGCGGCCTGCTGGCTGCGCGGGGTGCGCTGGGTGCCGGTCGCCACCTCCCTGCTGGGCATGGTGGACGCGGCCGTGGGCGGCAAGACGGGGATCAACACCGCCGCCGGCAAGAACCTGGTGGGCGCGTTCCACCCCCCGGTCGGTGTGCTCGCCGACCTGGCCACCCTCGACAGCCTGCCCGCCGTCGACCTCGCGGCCGGGTTGGCCGAGGTGGTCAAGTGCGGGTTCATCGCCGACCCGGTGATCCTGGAACTCGTCGAGCGTGACCCGGCGGCGGCGACCGACCCGCGTGGGCCGGTGACCCGGGAGCTGATCGAGCGGGCCATCCGGGTCAAGGCCGACGTGGTCGCCGGTGACCTGCGCGAGTCGGGTCTGCGGGAGGTACTCAACTACGGCCACACACTGGCGCACGCGATCGAGCAGAACGAGGGCTACCGCTGGCGGCACGGCCACGCGGTCGCGGTCGGCCTGGTGTACGCCGCCACACTGGCCCGGCTCGCCGGCCGGCTGGACGCCCCGACCGCCGACCGGCACCGGAGCACCCTGACTGCGCTCGGCCTGCC
The DNA here is from genome assembly GCF_040614415.1 of Micromonospora sp. NPDC005979. Taxonomy (NCBI): domain Bacteria; kingdom Bacillati; phylum Actinomycetota; class Actinomycetes; order Micromonosporales; family Micromonosporaceae; genus Micromonospora; species Micromonospora sp. NPDC005979. Next base: position 18,519 of record NZ_JBEXUR010000024.1, read on the forward strand.
GGTGAGCTACCCCGCCGAGGCCTGGCCGCGGCTGCTGGCCACGATGCGGGTCGACAAGAAGGCTCGGGGCGCCCGGCTGCGGTTCGTGGTGCTGGACGGGCTGGCCCGCCCGGCGATGCTGGAGGGCCCGGACGACGCCCTGCTCGAAGCGGCGTACCGGGAGGCGGTGGCCCGATGAGGGTGTACGTGCTGAACGGGCCGAACCTGGGTCGGCTGGGCACCCGGGAGCCCGCCGTGTACGGCTCGACGACCTACGCCGACCTGGTGGCGCTGTGCGAGGCCGCCGGTCGGGAGCTGGGACTCGACGTCACGGTCCGGCAGACCGACGCCGAGCACGAGCTGCTCGGCTGGCTGCACGACGCCGCCGACGAGGGCGCCGCCGTGGTGCTCAACCCGGCCGCCTGGTCGCACTACTCGTACGCGGTGCGCGACGCCTGCGCCATGCTGCGCGGGCCGTTGGTGGAGGTGCACATCTCGAACATCCACACCCGCGAGGAGTTCCGGCACCATTCGGTGATCTCCGCGGTGGCGACCGGGGTGATCTGCGGTCTCGGCATTGACGGCTATCGGCTGGCCCTGCACCACCTCGCCACCCGCACCCCCTGAACAACGTCTGCGTCTCCTGCCCCCGCCGCGTCGAGTCACGCTGCGTGATGCCGCTGCCTGACGTGGGCCGTCACTGGCTGTCGCTGGCTGTCGGCCGCGCTCCGGCGGTCGCCCCCGGTCCTCGTGTCCTTTGCTCTGCTTCAATCACGGAAACACCGGCCACGACCTGCGCATAGTCGGTTTCGAGGCTGGCCGACGCTCCCTGTCGAGTGCCACTCAGGGTGACTGTTGCCTGGGGTGAAGCAGAGCAAAGGCTGTCGGAAGGGTGGGGCCGGTGGCGGCCAGTCGGTAACGGCCTGTTACCAATCTCGGGGTGTTGGCGGCACGGCGGACGCGCACCGGTCGCTGTCGGGGCACCGTGGTCGCGGACGGCCGACCACGGCGGGTAACGCATCTCGGCGCAGCTTGTAGACTTGCCAGGTCTGTCCGCCAATTGATGATCAAGGCAGGAAATGGCCTCCACCAACGACCTCAAAAACGGCCTGGTACTCAACCTTGACGGCGAGCTCTGGTCCGTCGTCGAGTTCCAGCACGTCAAGCCCGGTAAGGGTGGTGCGTTCGTCCGCACCACGCTGAAGAACGTGCTGTCCGGGAAGGTGGTCGACAAGACCTTCAACGCGGGCACCAAGGTCGAGACCGCGACCGTGGACAAGCGCACGATGCAGTACCTGTACGCCGACGGTGAGGACTTCGTCTTCATGGATCTGGAGACCTTCGACCAGATCACCGTGCCCGGCGGCACCGTCGGGGAGGCAGCCAACTACCTGCTGCCCGAGGCGGAGGCGACCGTCGCCACCCACGAGGATGTGCCGCTCTACATCGAGCTGCCCACCAGCGTCGTGCTCGAGGTCACCTACACCGAGCCGGGTCTGCAGGGTGACCGCTCGACCGGTGGCACCAAGCCGGCGACCGTCGAGACCGGCGCCACCGTGCCGGTTCCGCTGTTCATCACCACCGGTGAGAAGATCAAGGTCGACACCCGCGACGGCCGTTACCTCGGCCGCGCCTGATGGCTGAGGGTCCCAAGCAGCAGATGCCGGCGCGCCGCAAGGCGCGCAAGCGGGCGCTGGACGTCCTGTACGAGGCCGATCTGCGGGATCGTCCGCCCGTCGAGGTCCTGGCCGGTTACCTCCAGCGCATCGAACAGCCCCGCCCGGAGCACCTCGGCTACACCGTGGGGCTGGTCGAGGGGGTCGCCGAGCACCTGGACCGGATCGACGAGCTGATCGCCAGCTACGCCGAGGGCTGGACCCTCGACCGGATGCCGGTGGTCGATCGCAACCTGGCCCGGATCGCCGTCTACGAGCTGCTCTACGTCGACGAGATCGACGACGCGGTGGCGATCAGCGAGGCGGTCGAGTTGGCCCGGCAAATGTCGACCGATGACTCGCCGCGCTTCCTCAACGGTGTGCTCGGCCGCATCGCCGAGTACGCCACCCGCTGAGCCGACGCGAGCACCGCGAACGAGAAGGGCCCGTGCCACCGGCACGGGCCCTTCTCGTCGAACGGCAGATCAGGTGAAGCGACAGCTCAGGAGGCGAAGAACGCCCGGGGGTCGGCCACCAGCACGCCGTGCTCGGTGAGCCGCTCGATCAGACCCGACGGTGAGGCGTCGTAGACGATGGCGAGCGCCCGGAGGTCGTCGGCGCGGATGGAGAGCACCCGGCCGTTGTAGTCACCGCGCTGCTGCTGGATCGCGCGGGCGTAGCGGGCGACGTAGGCCAGGTCCTCGGAGGCCTCGTCGTAGAGCCGCTCCAGGTCCAGGACGATCTTGCTGGTGGGCTCGTGCCGGACACCGCTGCCGTCGGGCAGCAGCTCCGAGACGGGGACACGGTAGAACTCGGCCAGCTCGGCCAGACGGGACACCGTCACGGCCCGGTCGCCACGCTCGTACGAGCCGACCACCACGGCCTTCCACCGCCCGTTCGACTTCTCCTCCACACCCTGCAGGGAGAGGCCCTGCTGCTGGCGGATGGAGCGCAGGCGGGCGCCCAGAGATTTGGCGTATTCAGAGGGCATTCGGACACTCCCAGTGCTGCTCGGGGTTCTCCCGTCGATCGCTACGGAGCGTGACGGTACGGGGAATGGGACACCTGGTCAAGTGGTCGTGACCTTACCGTTGGGGAGGGCCGAGGGGCTCATGGGTGTTTCGTGGATCTGATCCGGTGGTCAGCGGCCGCTGTCGGTCGGCGCGGTGACCACTGGTAACGTGGCGTGAAGCCCCGGCCAGGGCGGCTCGCGCTCCCCGGCCGGAGGTGCCCGACATCCTTTAACGACCCGTCCCGTGAGGCGGGGAAGGAGGTCCGCCGTGGCGTCCCCACCGGCTGCCCGCCCGTCACCACCGCGACAACCCTCGGTGAAGGTGATCCTCGCCAGCGCCGACGTGCAGCGGGTGGTCGACCGCATCGCCCACCAGATCCTGGAGAAGACCCAGGGCGCGGCCGACACCGTGCTGCTCGGGATTCCCACCCGCGGCGTCCCCCTCGCGCAGCGGCTCGCCGCCCGGATCAGCACCTTCGAGGACGTCGTCGTCCCGGTCGGTGTGCTCGACATCACGCTCTACCGCGACGACCTGCGCCGGCACGCCACCCGCGCGATCGGCCCGACCCAGGTGCCCAGCGGCGGCATCGACGGCAAGAGGGTGATCCTCGTCGACGACGTGCTCTTCTCCGGCCGGACCGTGCGGGCCGCGCTCGACGCGCTCAACGACGTCGGTCGCCCGGCGTCCGTGCAACTCGCCGTGCTGGTCGACCGCGGCCACCGCGAGCTGCCGATCCGCGCCGACTACGTCGGCAAGAACATCCCCACCGCGCTCGCCGAGAGCGTCAAGGTGACGCTCGCCGAGACCGACGGAACCGACGAGGTCAAGCTGTACGGGGGAGCTCACTCATGATCAGGCACCTGCTCTCCGGCGCGGACCTGGACGCCGACACCGCCACCGAGATCCTGGACACCGCCGCCGAGATGGCGACCGTCGCCGGGCGGGAGATCAAGAAGCTGCCCGCGCTGCGCGGCCGGACGGTGGTGAACCTCTTCTACGAGGACTCCACCCGGACCCGGATCTCGTTCGAGGCGGCGGCGAAGCGACTCAGCGCCGATGTGATCAACTTTTCCGCCAAGGGGTCCAGCGTCGCCAAGGGCGAGAGCCTGAAGGACACGGCGCTGACCCTGCAGGCGATGGGCGCGGACGCGGTCGTCGTACGGCACCCCGCCTCCGGCGCCCCGCACCGCCTGGCCAACTGGGTGGACGGGTCGGTCGTGAACGCCGGCGACGGCACGCACGAGCACCCGACCCAGGCGCTGCTCGACGCGTACACCATGCGGTCCCGGCTGGGCCGGCTCGCCGGCCTGTCGGTCGCGGTGGTCGGGGACGTGCTGCACTCCCGGGTGGCCCGCTCCAACGTGCTGCTCCTGTCGACCCTCGGCGCGAAGGTCACCCTGGTCGGCCCGCCCACCCTCATCCCCGTCGACATCGCCGGAGCGCTCGCCCCGGGCATCGACGTGTCGTACGACCTCGACGCGGTGCTGCCGAACGTGGACGCGGTGATGATGCTGCGGGTGCAGCGGGAGCGGATGCGGGACTCCTACTTCCCCTCCGCCCGCGAGTACGCCCGCCGCTACGGGCTGGACGGTCCCCGGATGCGTCGCCTGCCCGAGCACGCGATCGTCATGCACCCCGGTCCGATGAACCGCGGGATGGAGATCACCCCCGAGGTCGCCGACTCACCCCGCTCCACCATCGTCGAACAGGTCACCAACGGGGTCTCCGTCCGGATGGCTGTTCTGTACCTGCTGCTCGGAGGGAACAACCGGTGACCGCGTACCTCATCACCAGCGTGAGCATCGTCGGCGCCGCGCCGACCGACCTGCTGATCCGCGACGGCGTCGTCGCCGAGGTCGGTCCGGGGCTGTCCGCGCCGGACGCCACCGTCATCGACGGAACCGGCCTGGTGGCCCTGCCCGGCCTGGTCGACCTGCACACCCACCTGCGCGAACCCGGCCGGGAGGACGCCGAGACGGTCGAGTCCGGGTCCCGGGCGGCGGCGCTGGGCGGCTACACGGCGGTCTGCGCGATGGCCAACACGTCGCCGGTCGCGGACACCGCCGGCGTGGTCGAGCAGGTCTGGCGGCTCGGCCGGGAGGCCGGGATGGTCGACGTGCAGCCGATCGGGGCGGTCACCGTCGGGTTGGCCGGCGAGCGCCTCGCCGAGTTGGGGGCGATGGCCGACTCCGCCGCCCGGGTACGGATCTTCTCCGACGACGGGCACTGCGTCGCCGACCCGTTGCTGATGCGCCGGGCCCTGGAGTACGTCAAGGCGTTCGACGGGATCATCGCCCAGCACGCCGAGGAGCCCCGCCTCACCGAGGGCGCCCAGATGCACGAGGGTGAGGTCTCCACCCGGCTCGGGCTGATCGGCTGGCCGGCGGTCGCCGAGGAGGCGATCATCGCCCGGGACGTGCTGCTCGCCGAGCACGTGGGCAGCCGACTGCACGTCTGCCACGTCTCCACCGCCGGCAGCGTCGAGGTGCTGCGCCAGGCCAAGGCCCGTGGGGTACGCGTCACCGCCGAGGTCACCCCACACCACCTGCTGCTCACCGACGAGCGTGCGGAGAGCTACGACCCGGTCTTCAAGGTCAACCCGCCGTTGCGTACGGCCGCCGACGTCGCCGCGCTGCGCGCCGCGCTCGCCGACGGCGTGATCGACATCATCGCCACCGACCACGCCCCGCACGCCGTGGAGGACAAGGAGTGCGAGTGGGCGTACGCCCGGCCGGGGATGCTCGGCCTGGAGACGGCGCTGTCCATCGCGCTGGACGTGCTCGGTCCCGAGTGGGACCTGATCGCCGAACGGATGTCCCGCGTCCCGGCCCGGATCGCCGGACTGACCGGGCACGGCGTCGATCCCGCCCCGGGCGCCCCGGCCACCCTGACCCTGGTCGACCCGGCGGCCCGCCGCACCATCGAACCGGCGGAGCTGGCCAGCCGCAGTCGCAACACCCCGTACGCCCGCATGACGCTGCCAGGTCGCATCGTGGCGACCTTCCTGCGTGGCGAGCCGACGGTCCTGGACGGAAAGGCAATCAAGTGACGCGTAGACGTTCCGCGATCCTCGTGCTCGAGGACGGGCGCACGTTCCCCGGTGAGGCGTACGGCAGCGTCGGGGAGACCTTCGGCGAGGCGGTCTTCACCACCGGCATGACCGGTTACCAGGAGACGCTGACCGACCCGTCCTACCACCGTCAGGTGGTCGTGCAGACCGCCCCGCACATCGGCAACACCGGCGTCAACGGCGAGGACGACGAGTCCGGCCGGATCTGGGTGGCCGGGTACGTGGTGCGCGACCCGGCCCGGATCGGCTCGAACTGGCGGGCCACCGGCGGTCTCGAGGACCGCCTCGCCACCGAGGGTGTGGTGGGCATCAGCGGGGTGGACACCCGCGCGCTGACCCGGCACCTGCGCGATCGGGGCGCCATGCGGGTGGGCATCTCCAGCGTCGAGAAGGACCCCCAGAGCCTGCTGGCCCGGGTCCGGCAGTCACCGCAGATGGTCGGCGCGGACCTGTCCACCGAGGTGACCACTCCCGAGCCGTACGTCGTCGACGCGATCGGCGAGCACCGGTTCACGGTGGCCGCGCTCGACCTGGGCATCAAGCGCAACGTGCCGCGCCGACTCGCCGCGCGCGGGGTGAGGACCCACGTGCTGCCGGCCTCGTCGAGCATCGAGGACCTGCTCGCCACCAGCGCCGACGCGATCTTCCTGTCGCCCGGACCCGGCGACCCGGCCACGGCCGACGGTCCGGTGGCGGTGGCCCGGGAGGCGCTTCGGCGGCAGGTGCCGCTCTTCGGCATCTGCTTCGGCAGCCAGATCCTCGGTCGGGCGCTCGGTTTCGGCACCTACAAGCTGGGCTACGGCCACCGGGGAATCAACCAGCCGGTGCTCGACCGGGCCACCGGCAAGGTCGAGGTAACCAGCCACAACCACGGCTTCGCGGTCGAGGTGCCGGGTGCGGGTGTGGGTGCCGGCGCGGTGGTTCCCGACCAGGTGATCGACACCGACTTCGGTGGAGTGCGGGTGTCGCACGTCTGCCTCAACGACAACGTGGTCGAAGGGCTGCGGGCCGTGGACGTGCCCGCCTTCACCGTCCAGTACCACCCGGAGGCGGCGGCCGGTCCACACGACGCGGACTACCTCTTCGACCGCTTCGCCGAGTTGATCGGAAGCCGGAACCACAGCAAGGGGCGCAGCAATGCCTAAGCGGACCGATCTCAAGCACATCCTGGTGATCGGCTCCGGGCCGATCGTCATCGGGCAGGCCTGCGAGTTCGACTACTCCGGCACCCAGGCGTGCCGGGTGCTGCGCAGCGAGGGGATCCGGGTCAGCCTGGTCAACTCCAACCCGGCCACGATCATGACCGACCCGGAGTTCGCCGACGCGACCTACGTCGAGCCGATCACCCCGGAGTTCGTCGAGCTGGTCATCGCCAAGGAGCGCCCGGACGCGATCCTCGCGACCCTCGGCGGGCAGACCGCGCTGAACACCGCCGTCGCCCTGCACTCCAACGGCGTCCTGGAGAAGTACGGCGTCGAGCTGATCGGCGCGAACATCGACGCCATCAACCGGGGCGAGGACCGCCAGCTCTTCAAGGAGATCGTCGCGAAGGCCGGCGTACGCCTCGGCGTCGAGGACCCGGCCACGCTGGTGCCGCGCTCGCGGGTGTGCCACTCGATGGGCGAGGTCGAGGCGACCGTCGCCGAGCTGGGCCTGCCGGTGGTGATCCGGCCGTCGTTCACCATGGGCGGCCTGGGTTCCGGCATGGCGCACACCCCGGAGGACCTGGCCCGCATCGCCGGCGACGGCCTGGCGGCCAGCCCGGTGCACGAGGTCCTGATCGAGGAGAGCGTGCTCGGCTGGAAGGAGTACGAGCTGGAGCTGATGCGCGACCGGCACGACAACGTGGTGGTCGTCTGCTCCATCGAGAACATCGACCCGATGGGCGTGCACACCGGCGACAGCGTCACCGTGGCCCCGGCCATGACGCTCACCGACCGGGAGTACCAGCACCTTCGTGACCTGGGCATCGCCGTGCTGCGCGAGGTCGGGGTGGACACCGGCGGCTGCAACATCCAGTTCGCGGTCAACCCGGTCGACGGCCGGATCGTCGTGATCGAGATGAACCCCCGCGTGTCGCGCTCCTCGGCGCTGGCCTCCAAGGCGACGGGCTTCCCGATCGCGAAGATCGCCGCGAAGCTCGCCATCGGCTACACGCTCGACGAGATCCCCAACGACATCACGTTGAAGACCCCGGCGGCGTTCGAGCCGACCCTGGACTACGTGGTGGTGAAGATCCCCCGGTTCGCGTTCGAGAAGTTCCCCGGCGCGGACCCGGAGCTGACCACCACCATGAAGTCGGTGGGCGAGGCCATGAGTCTCGGGCGCAACTTCACCGAGGCGTTGAACAAGGCCATGCGCTCGATGGAAACGAAGGCGGTCGGGTTCTGGACCACTCCGGACCCGGCGGGCGTCACCCTGGCGGACACCCTCGCCGCGCTGCGCGTGCCACACGACGGCCGGCTCTACACGGTGGAGCGGGCGCTGCGTCTCGGCGCGTCGATCAGCGAGGTGAGCGAGGCGTCCGGCGGCATCGACCCCTGGTTCCTGGACCAGATCGCGGCGCTGATCGAGCTGCGGACCGAGATCGTCGACGCGCCGGTGCTCGACGCCGAGCTGCTGCGCCGTGCCAAGCGGGCCGGGCTCTCCGACCGGCAGCTCGCCGCGCTGCGTCCGGAGCTGGCGGCCGAGGACGGCGTACGCGCCCTGCGGCACCGCCTGGACGTCCGCCCGGTCTACAAGACCGTCGACACCTGCGCGGCCGAGTTCGAGGCCAGCACGCCCTACCACTACTCGTCGTACGACTCCGAGACCGAGGTCGTGCCGTCGGACCGGCCGAAGGTGCTGATCCTCGGCTCCGGCCCGAACCGGATCGGGCAGGGCATCGAGTTCGACTACTCGTGCGTGCACGCCGTGCAGGCGCTGCGGGCGGCCGGCTACGAGACCGTGATGGTCAACTGCAACCCGGAGACGGTGTCGACCGACTACGACACCGCGGACCGGCTCTACTTCGAGCCGCTGACCTTCGAGGACGTCCTGGAGGCCTGGCACGCGGAGGACTCCTCCGGGCGCGCGGCCGGCGGCCCGGGCGTGGTCGGTGTGGTCGTGCAGCTCGGCGGGCAGACCCCGCTGGGATTGGCGCAGCGGCTCAAGGACGCGGGCGTGCCGGTGGTCGGCACCTCGCCGGAGTCGATCCACCTGGCCGAGGAGCGGGGCGCGTTCGGCGCCGTCCTGGCCCGCGCCGGGCTGCGCGCGCCGGCACACGGCATGGCCACCTCGTACGACGAGGCCAAGACGATCGCCGACGAGATCGGCTATCCGGTGTTGGTCCGTCCGTCCTACGTGCTCGGTGGGCGCGGCATGGAGATCGTGTACGACGACCCGACGCTGCGTGACTACATCGGCCGGGCCACCGACATCTCCGGCGACCACCCGGTGCTGGTGGACCGGTTCCTCGACGACGCCATCGAGATCGACGTGGACGCCCTGTGCGACACCGACGGCGAGGTCTACATCGGCGGCGTGATGGAGCACATCGAAGAGGCCGGCATCCACTCCGGAGACTCGTCCTGCGCCTTGCCGCCGATCACCCTGGCGGGCTCGCACCTGGCCGAGGTCCGCCGCTACACCGAGGCCATCGCCCGGGGTGTCGGCGTGCGCGGTCTGCTCAACGTGCAGTACGCGCTCAAGGACGACGTGCTCTACGTGCTGGAGGCCAACCCGCGCGCGTCGCGGACGGTTCCGTTCGTCTCGAAGGCGACGGCGGTGCCGCTGGCCAAGGCGGCGGCCCGGATCGCGCTGGGTGCGACCATCGCCGAGCTGCGTGCCGAGGGTCTGCTCCCGGCGACGGGGGACGGTGGGACGATGCCCGCCGACGCGCCGATCGCGGTCAAGGAGGCGGTCCTGCCGTTCAAGCGCTTCCGTACCCGCGCGGGCAAGGGGATCGACTCGCTGCTCGGCCCGGAGATGAAGTCGACGGGTGAGGTGATGGGCATCGACACCAACTTCGGGCACGCCTTCGCCAAGAGCCAGTCGGCCGCGTACGGGTCGTTGCCGACCGCCGGGAAGATCTTCGTGTCGGTTGCCAACCGGGACAAGCGCGGCATGATCTTCCCGATCAAGCGGCTGGCCGACCTGGGCTTCGAGATCGTGGCGACGGCCGGTACCGCCGAGGTGCTGCGCCGGCACGGCATCGCCTGCGAGCAGATCCGCAAGCACTACCAGGCCGGCGAGGGCGACGACGCCGTGTCGCTGATCCTCGGCGGCCACGTGGCGCTGGTGATCAACACGCCGCAGGGCTCGGGCGCGAGTGCCCGCTCTGACGGTTACGAGATCCGCAGCGCCGCCGTCACCACCGACATCCCCTGCATCACCACGGTCCCCGGCGCGGCCGCGGCGGTGATGGGGATCGAGGCACGTATCCGGGGCGACATGCGGGTGCGACCGTTGCAGGATCTGCACGCCACCCTGCGGGCGGCGCAGTGACGCTGTTCGAGCGGGTCGTTCGGCCCGGGTTGTTCCGGCTCGGCGGCGGGGACGCCGAGACGGCGCACGAGTGGACGCTGCGGCGGTTGGCCGCACTGTCGCGGCGTCCCGCCGCCCTGGCCGCGCTGCGGGCCCGGTACGCCGTCGAGGCGCCGCGCACGGTCTTCGGCGTGCGGTTCCCCAACCCGGTCGGGCTGGCTGCCGGCATGGACAAGGACGGCGCCGCGCTGCCGGCCTGGCCGGCGCTCGGCTTCGGCTTCGTGGAGGTCGGCACGGTCACCGCGCACGCCCAGCCGGGCAATCCGCGGCCCCGGCTGTTCCGGCTCCCGGCCAGCGAGGCGGTGGTCAACCGGATGGGCTTCAACAACGCCGGCGCCGAGGCGTTGGCCGCCCGGCTGTCTGCGTTGCCCGGTCCACTCGGGGTGCCATTGGGCATCTCGCTGGGCAAGTCCAAGGTGACTCCGCTCGACGAGGCGGTCGAGGACTATCTGGCCTCGTACCGGGCGCTGCGTGGGCACGGCGACTACTTCGCGGTGAACGTGTCGTCGCCGAACACGCCAGGTCTGCGGTCGTTGCAGGACCGTGCCCACCTGGACGCGCTGCTCGGCGCGTTGGTGGGGGAGAAGCCGGTGCTGGTGAAGATCGCGCCGGACCTGACCGAGGCGGCGATCGCCGAGTTGTTGGAGGTCTGCCTGGCCCGGGGCGCCGCCGGGGTGATCGCCACCAACACCACCCTGGCCCGCGACGGGCTGGCCGCCGTGGACACCGACCGTGGCGCAGAGGCCGGCGGTCTGTCCGGTCGGCCGCTGACCGGCCGTGCCCGGGACGTGGTGGCCTTCGTGCATCGCGAGACCGGCGGCCGGCTGCCCATCGTCGGGGTCGGCGGCGTGCTCGACCCGGACGACGCCACCCGGATGTTCGATGCCGGCGCCGCCCTGGTGCAGCTCTACACGGGCTTCATCTACCGGGGCCCGGCCCTGGTCCGGGCGGCGGCCCGCGCGAGCGCCACGGCGGCGACGCCGGATCCGGTCGCCGGCCGGTGACGCTGACCGGCCCCCGGAGCGGCGTCACCGCCGACTCCGTGCGTCGGTCGGCCGGGGATCCCGACCGGTCCGTGCGTCGGTCGGCCGGGGATCCCGACCGGTCCGTGCGTCGGTCGGCCGGGGATCCCGACCGGTCCGTGCGTCCTTTGCTCTGCTTCAACCGAGGAAACAGTGGGCGTCCGATATCCGGACACCAGGTGTTGCCCCCGCTGAAGCAGAGCAAAGGACGCGGTTGGGGGGTGGTGCGGTCCGGCCGCGCGGCCTGCCGCCCGGACGCCGCCGCCGATCACCCCGGCCGGGCCGGTCGGCCCGGCCCGGTCCGGAAGGAGTACGCGTGACACCCGAGGAGATCCTGGCCGTCGACCGCGCGCACGTCTGGCATCCGTACGCCACGTTGCCGCCGGGGAACGCGCCGTTCGTGGTCCGCAGCGCCGAGGGGGTACGGCTGACCCTTTCCGACGGCCGGGAGTTGGTGGACGGGATGTCGTCCTGGTGGGCGGCGGTCCACGGCTACCGGCACCCGGTGCTGGACGCGGCCGTGACCGACCAGCTCGGGCGGATGAGCCACGTGATGTTCGGTGGGCTCACCCACGAGCCCGCCGTGCGGCTCGCGCGGACGCTTGTCGAGCTTGCCCCGGACGGGTTGGAGCACGTGTTCCTGGCCGACTCCGGGTCGGTCAGCGTCGAGGTGGCCGTGAAGATGTGCCTGCAGTACCAGCGGGCCGTCGGCCGGCCGGAGCGGCGTCGGCTGGCCACCTGGCGGGGCGGCTACCACGGGGACACCTTCCACCCGATGAGCGTCTGCGACCCCGAGGGCGGGATGCACCATCTCTGGGGTGACGTGCTGCCCCGGCAGGTCTTCGCTCCGGTGCCGCCGGGCGGGTTCGCCGATCCGCCGGACGAGGCGTACGTGGCGGCGTTGGTGGACGCCGTCGAGCGGCACGCCCACGAACTGGCCGCGGTCATCGTGGAACCGGTGGTGCAGGGCGCCGGTGGGATGCGCTTTCACCATCCGGGTTACCTGCGGGTGCTGCGCGAGGTGACCCGCGCGCACGGGGTGCTGCTGGTCTTCGACGAGATCGCGACCGGGTTCGGCCGTACCGGCACGATGTTCGCGGCCGAGCACGCCGGGGTGTCCCCGGACGTGATGTGCGTGGGCAAGGCGCTCACCGGCGGCTACCTGACCCTGGCCGCGGCGCTGTGCACCCCGGAGATCGCGCGTGGGATCTCTGCCGACGGCGTCCTGGCGCACGGTCCGACGTTCATGGGCAATCCGCTGGCCTGCGCGGTCGCCAACGCCTCCATCGGGCTGCTACAGGCGGGCGACTGGGCGGCGCAGGTGTCCAGGATCGGCGCGGGCCTGCGCGCCGGCCTGGAGCCGCTGCGCGCCCAGCCGGGCGTCGCCGACGTGCGGGTGCTCGGGGCGATCGGCGTGGTCCAGCTCGACCACGACGTCGACCTCGGCGCGGCCACCATGGCCGCCGCCGACCGGGGCGTCTGGCTGCGGCCCTTCCGCGACCTGATCTACACGATGCCGCCGTACGTGACGGACGACGCCGACCTGGCCCGGATCGCGGCCGGGGTGGCGGCGGCCGTGGCGGCCGGCTGAGCGGGAACCGACAAGCACCCCGGGAGGCGGCCCGCCGCCCGGGCGACAAGAGGGGAAGTAGTCCGATGGAGAGCTTCGGCACCCGGCTGCACCGGGCCGTCAACGAGCGCGGACCGCTCTGCGTGGGCATCGACCCGCATCCTGGGCTGCTGGCCCGCTGGGGCCTCGCCGACGACGTCGACGGTCTGGACCGGTTCACCCGAACCGTGGTGGATGCGCTCGGTGACCGGGTTGCGGTTGTCAAGCCTCAGTCGGCCTTTTTCGAGCGATTCGGATCCCGCGGTGTGGCGATTCTTGAGTCAACTATCCGACAGTTACGAGAAGCCGGATCGCTCGTTCTGCTCGACGTCAAGCGTGGGGACATCGGCTCAACGGTCAGTGCGTACGCCTCCGCGTACCTGGATCCATCCAGCCCTCTGTATGTCGACGCGGTCACGGCCAGTCCCTACCTGGGAGTAGGTTCGTTGGCGCCGATGTTCGAGTTGGCCGCCAAACACGGCGGCGGGGTCTTCGTGCTGGCCCTCACCTCGAACCCCGAGGGCGCGGCCGTGCAGCGGGCCCGGACGGCTGACGGACGCACCGTGGCGCAGACCGTGATCGACGAGATTTCCCAGCTCAACAGCGGTGCGGACCCCCTCGGCAGCTTCGGTCTGGTGGTCGGGGCCACCATCGGTGACACGGGTCATGACCTGTCCACCGTGGGTGGGCCGCTGCTCGCTCCGGGGCTCGGCGCGCAGGGTGCGGGCGCCGCCGATCTGCGTACCGTCTTCGGCTCCAGCCTCGCCGCGGTGCTCCCGTCTTACTCCCGTGAGGTCCTGTCGGCAGGACCGGACGCCGACGCGTTGCGGGCCGCCGCCGACCGCGTGCTGGGCGACTGCCGGGCTGTTCTGGCTGCCCGGTGACTGACTGACGGGTCGGTCACTTTGCGATGATCATCGCGCGCCCACGTTGCCGAAAGCTCCGTTGACCGCTAGTTTTCCCCGCGCTGGGAACCATGGACCCCTTGGTTCACAGCGACACCACGTTTCACAGATGCGGCGGTGCGCCCCGCCCGCCGCGATAGGGACCTGAGGAGAACTGGTGCCGCTCCCGTCACTGACCCCCGAACAGCGCGCTGCCGCGCTCGAGAAGGCCGCGGAGATCCGCAAGGCCCGTGCCGAGCTGAAGGAGCAGCTCAAGCAGGGCAAGACCACCCTTGGCGCCGTCCTCGAGCGCGCCGAGAGCGACGACGTCGTCGGCAAGCTCAAGGTTTCGGCTGTCCTGCAGGCGATGCCGGGCATTGGCAAGATCCGGGCTACCCAGATCATGGAGAAGCTCAAGATCGCCGACAGTCGTCGTCTGCGCGGCCTCGGCGAGCAGCAGCGCAAGGCACTGCTTGGAGAGTTCGCCGCCAACTGAACCTGGCAGCGTGTAGAAACAAGCAGTGAGCACGGATGACGAGGCGCGCCCGGCGGCTCGGCTCACTGTCCTGGCTGGACCTTCGGGTTCCGGCAGGGAGAGTGTCGTCGAGCTCGTCCGGGCGCGTTTCCCGTCCGTGTGGATCCCGGTGCCGGCAACGACCAGGCCGCGCCGGGAGCCGGAGGTGGACGGGGAGCAACGGGTGTTTCTCGCCCCGGCCGAGTTCGAGCGGCGGGCGGCCGCCGGCGAGCTGCTGGAGTGGTCCCGGATCGGCGCGTACCGCCGGGGGACCCTGCACCCGCCGCTGCGCGCCCGGCTCGACGCCGGGCAGCAGGTCCTGCTTCCGCTCGATGTGACCGGGGCCCGGCTGGTGCGGCAACGACTGCCCGACGCGCGTCTGGTGCTGCTGATCCCGCCCGGACGCCGGCCCGACGCGGCCGTCGCGGCCGCCTTCGCGGACACCCTCACGCACGACCTCACCGATCGGGTGGTGGACGAGCTGCTAGGCTTACTCGGTTCAACTTATCCGGATCCGGCCTGGTCGCGCCTGCGTGGCTGATGGTCGGCCGCCGTCGGGACTCAGCACCGCGTCCGCGCGGTTCGAAAGACGCAGAGGTTAATTCGTGGGATCCATCGCCAACCCCGAAGGCATCACCAACCCGCCGATCGACGAGCTCCTCGAGAAGACGACGTCGAAGTACGCGCTTGTCATCTTCGCCGCCAAGCGCGCGCGCCAGGTCAACGCCTACTACAGCCAGCTCGGTGAGGGCCTCCTGGAGTACGTCGGCCCGCTCGTCGAGACCACCCCGCAGGAGAAGCCGCTCTCCATCGCCATGCGCGAGATCAACGGCGGCCTACTCACCGCCGAGCCGACCGACCAGCCGTAGGCCCGTTACCGTCGATGTCCGCCTCGATCGTCCTCGGGGTCGGCGGCGGCATCGCTGCCTACAAGGCATGTGAGCTGCTGCGACTCTTCACCGAGTCGGGCCACCGCGTCCGTGTCGTGCCGACCGCGTCGGCGCTGAGATTCGTCGGCGCGCCGACCTGGGCGGCGCTCTCCGGCCAGCCGGTCGCCGACGACGTCTGGTCCGACGTGCACGAGGTGCCGCACGTCCGCCTCGGCAAGCAGGCCGACCTGGTGGTGGTCGCGCCGACCACGACCGACCTGCTCGCCAAGGCCGCCCACGGGCTCGCCGACGACCTGCTCACCAACACGTTGCTGACCGCCCGCTGCCCGGTGGTGCTGGCCCCGGCCATGCACACCGAGATGTGGGAGCACCCGGCCACCGTCGCGAACGTCGCCACGCTGCGCTCCCGGGGCGTCCGGGTGATCGAGCCGGCCGTCGGGCGGCTCACCGGCGCCGACACCGGCAAGGGCCGGCTGCCCGACCCGGCGGAGATCTTCGCGGTCGCCCGCCAGGTCCTCGCCCGGGGTGCCTCCGCCCCGGCGGACCTGACGGGTCGCCGCCTGGTGGTCACCGCCGGGGGTACCCGTGAGCCGCTGGACCCGGTCCGCTTCCTCGGCAACCGCTCCTCGGGCAAACAGGGCTACGCCTTCGCGCGTTCGGCGGTCGCCCGCGGCGCCCGGGTCACGCTGATCGCGGCCAACGTCTCGCTCGCCGACCCCGCCGGGGTCGACCTGATCCGGGTCGGCACGACCGCCGAGCTGCGCGAGGCGACCCTGAAGGCCGCCGGCGAGGCCGACGCGGTCGTGATGGCGGCGGCTCCGGCCGATTTCCGACCGGCGACGTACGCGCCTGGCAAAATCAAGAAGTCGGACGACGGTGTCGCTCCCACCATCGAGCTCGTCACGAATCCCGACATCGCGGCGGAGCTCGGCCAGCGCAAGCGACCGGGGCAGGTGCTGGTGGTGTTCGCCGCCGAGACTGGCGACGCGGAGGCCAACGGCCGGGCGAAGCTGGCCCGCAAGCGGGCCGACCTCATTGTGGTCAACGAGGTCGGTCCGGACCGGGTCTTCGGCGCCGACACCAACACGGTGACGGTCATCGGCGCGGACGGCTCGGTGAGTCGTCTGCCGGAGCAGGCCAAGGAGGCGGTGGCCGACACCGTGTGGGACCTCGTCGTGGCGCGGCTGGCCAACCGCTCCTGACGGGTGGAACAGGGCGCGACCGCCCCCGACACCGGCCGCAGCGGTGACTAGACTGCCGCGGAACGACCTCACACGCTTAGGAGTGCCGTGACACGCCGCCTCTTCACGTCCGAATCGGTCACGGAAGGCCACCCGGACAAGATCGCCGACCAGATCAGCGACGGCATCCTCGACGCGCTGCTCGCCGAGGACCCGCACAGCCGGGTCGCCGTCGAGACCATGATCACCACCGGCCAGGTGCACATCGCCGGCGAGGTCACCACCAAGGCGTACGCCGACATCCCCACCATCGTCCGCCGGACCATCCTCGACATCGGGTACGACTCGTCGAAGAAGGGTTTCGACGGCGCGTCCTGCGGGGTCAGCGTCTCGATCGGCGCGCAGTCCGAGGACATCGCGCAGGGCGTCGACAACGCCTTCGAGCTGCGGACCGGGGCGTCGGAGAGCGCGTTGGACGCGCAGGGCGCCGGCGACCAGGGCATGATGTTCGGCTTCGCCTGCTCGGAGACGCCGGAGCTGATGCCGCTGCCGATCGCGCTGGCCCACCGGCTGGCGCGTCGGCTCGCCGCGGTGCGCAAGGACGGCACGATCCCCTACCTGCGGCCGGACGGCAAGACCCAGGTCACCATCGAGTACGAGGGGCTGCGCCCGGTCCGGCTGAACACCGTCGTGGTGTCCAGCCAGCACGCCGCCGACATCTCGCTGGAGTCGCTGCTCACCCCCGACGTGCGCGACTCCGTCATCGCGCCCGAGCTGGAGAGCCTCGGCCTGGACACCGACGGCTACCGGCTGCTGGTCAACCCCACCGGCCGGTTCGAGATCGGCGGCCCGATGGGTGACGCCGGCCTGACCGGCCGCAAGATCATCGTCGACACGTACGGCGGGTACGCCCGGCACGGCGGCGGCGCGTTCTCCGGCAAGGACCCGTCCAAGGTGGACCGCTCGGCCGCGTACGCGATGCGGTGGGTGGCCAAGAACGTGGTCGCCGCCGGCCTGGCCGAGCGGTGCGAGGCGCAGGTCGCCTACGCCATCGGCAAGGCGCACCCGGTGAGCCTCTTCATCGAGACGTTCGGCACCGAGACCGTGCCGGTCGCCTCGATCGAGAGCGCGGTCGCCGAGGTGTTCGACCTGCGCCCCGCCGCGATCATCCGGGACCTCAACCTGCTCCGCCCGATCTACCAGCAGACCGCCGCGTACGGCCACTTCGGCCGGGAGCTGCCGGACCTGACCTGGGAGAGCACCGACCGGGCCGCCGACCTCAAGTCGGCCGCGGGAGCCTGACCGCCACCAGGCCTAGCGACCGGCGACCCGCACCGGGGTCGCCGGTCGCGCGCGTCTGCGTGGACGTGCCGCTGGCGCACCTGGACCGCCCGTTCGACTACCTCGTGCCGGCCGAGCTGGACGACGTGGCGGTGCCCGGCACCCGGGTCAAGGTGCGTTTCGCGGGGCAGTTGGTCGACGGTTGGCTGCTGTCCCGAGCGGACGACTCCGGGCACACCGGCCGCCTCGCCTACCTGGAGAAGGTCGTCTCGCCCGAGCCGGTGCTGACCCCCGAGGTCGCCCGTCTGGCCCGCGCGGTCGCCGACCGGTACGCCGGCAATCTCGCCGACGTCCTGCGGCTCGCCGTGCCACCCCGACACGCCCGTGTCGAGAAGGAGCCTCACGACGAGGAGTCCACGCCGGAGGCCGCGCCGGGGGAGCCGATCGACCCGAGGGGATGGCGGGACTATCCGGCCGGTCCGGCGCTGTTGCGAGCGCTCACCGACGGCCGGCCCGCCCGTGCGGTCTGGTCGGCGCTGCCCGGCGAGGACTGGGCCGCCCGCTACGCCGACGCCGTGGCCGCCACCGTCGCCGGTGGGCGCGGCGCGGTGGTCGTCGTACCGGACGCGCGCGACCTCGACCGTCTCGACGCGGCGCTGACCGACGTGCTGGGCCCGGGGCGGCACGTCGCTCTCTCCGCCGCCCTCGGGCCGGCCCGGCGCTACCGGGCGTTCCTCGCCGCCCGTCGCGGGCAGGTTCCGGTGGTCATCGGCACCCGGGCGGCGATGTTCGCCCCGGTGCGCCGGCTCGGTCTCGTCGCCGTCTGGGACGACGGGGACGACCTGCACTCCGAACCCCGCGCGCCCTATCCGCACGCCCGCGACGTGTTGCTCACCCGAGCGCGGCTCGGCGAGGCCGCAGCGCTGGTCGGCGGGTACGCGCGTACGGCCGAGGCGCAGTTGCTGCTGGAGACCGGCTGGGCCCGGGAGGTGGTCGCCGACCGGGCGACGGTACGGGCGCGGATACCGGCCATCGCGCCGACCGGGGACGACCCGCAGCTCGCCCGCGATCCCGGTGCGGCCACCGCCCGGCTGCCCAGCCTGGCCTGGACAGCCGCCCGCGACGCGCTCCGGGCGGACCTGCCGGTGCTCGTGCAGGTGCCCCGCCGCGGCTACCTGCCCTCGGTCTCCTGCGCCGACTGCCGCACCCCGGCCCGCTGCGCGCACTGCGCCGGCCCGCTCGCCCTGCCGTCGGCGGGCGGCACCCCCGTGTGCCGCTGGTGCGCCCGGGTCGCCGCCGCGTACGCCTGTCCCGAGTGTGGCGGGCGGCGGCTGCGGGCGGCGGTCACCGGCGCCCGGCGTACCGCCGAGGAGCTGGGCCGGGCGTTCCCCGACGTGCCGGTGCGGACCTCGGGGCGGGAGGAGGTGTTGACCGACGTGCCCGGCGCGGCCGCCCTGGTCGTCGCCACGCCCGGTGCCGAGCCGGTCGCGACGGGCGGCTACGGCGCGGTGCTGCTGCTCGACTCGTGGGCCCTGCTGACCCGGGCCGACCTGCGTGCCGGCGAGGAGGCGTTGCGCCGCTGGCTGGCCGCGGCGGCTCTGGCCCGCCCGGCGCCGGCCGGCCGCGTGGTGGTCGTCGCCGACGGCGCGCTCGCTCCGGTGCAGGCGCTGCTGCGCTGGGACGCCGCCTGGTTCGCCGGTCGGGAGCTGGTCGAGCGCCGCGAGCTGGGCTTCCCGCCGGCCGTCCGGATGGCGAGCGTCACCGGCCCGGCCGAGGCGGTGGCCGACCTGCTCGCCGAGGCCCGACTTCCCGCCGACGCCGAGGTGCTCGGGCCCGTGCCGGCCGAGGAGGGGCGCGAGCGGATGCTGCTGCGGGTGCCCCGGGCGCGGGCCGCCGCGCTCGCCGAGGCCCTGCACTCGGCCGCCGGGGTGCGCGCCGCCCGCAAGGCCGCCGAGCCGGTTCGTCTCCAGGTCGATCCGTTGAGCCTGTTCTGACCGTTTTGCAGGCGGCGGCAGGCGGGCGCGGCGACCGGTGCCCGCACACCGCGTCCGGCAGAACGCTGGTGACGAGGTGGTAGCATCGCCCGTCATGCTCGGGCTGTCGATGATGTCAGGAAGCCGGTTATCAGGGGTGGACCAGTCGTGACCGTTCGACAATCGATCGTCTTCAACGGCGACCTCGGCAGCGGCAAGAGCACGGTGTCGGTGGAGATCGCCAAGCGGCTCGGTATGCGCCGGGTCAGCGTGGGTGATCTCTATCGGGAGATGGCGCAGCAGCGGCAGATGACCGCCCTGCAACTCAACCTGCACGCGGAGCTGGACCAGGCCGTCGACGGGTACGTCGACCAGCTTCAGCGCGACATCGCCGCCTCCGGCGAACACCTGATCATGGATTCGCGGCTGGCCTGGCACTTCTTCACCGACGCGCTCAAGGTGCACATGATCACCGAGCCGGGTGAGGCGGCCCGCCGGGTGCTGGCCCGCCCGTCCGGCCCGGCGGAGAGCTACGCCTCGCACGAGGAGGCCAAGGCCAAGCTCCGCGAGCGCAGCGCCAGCGAGCGCAGCCGGTTCATCCTCCGCTACGGGGTGGACAAGGCTCGGTTGCGCAACTACGACCTGATCTGTGACACCACCCGGGCCTCCGCCGCCGAGGTGGTCGAGCACATCGTCGCCGCGTACGAGGGCACGCTCGGCGCCGAGGTGCTGCGCGACGGCCCGCCGCTGCTGCTGCTGGATCCGGCGCGGGTCTACCCGACCGAGGACATCGCCACCCTGCGTGGCCTCTGGGACAGCGAGTTCGTCGGCGACGTGGCCGAGGCCGGCGACGAGTCGTTGGAGCCGCTCAAGATCGGCTTTACGGGGGAGTACTTCTTCGTCGTCGACGGTCACCGGCGGCTCAGCGCCGCCCTGCAGAACGGCTTCACCCTGGTGCCGGCCCAGCTCGTCGCCGAGGTCGACGAGCCGGTGGTCGGCGGGATGAGCGCCGTGGACTACTTCGCCGCGCAGGTGCGGCCGGGCCTGGTCTACGACTGGGAGGCCGCCCACAAGATCCACCTGCCGTTGCCGGAGCCGGCGCTGCTCCGCGGCGACGCCGTGCTCGCAGCGGACACGGGCGTCGGCGCCTAGGCGCAGCCTGAGCGCGACGCCGGACCGGCGCGCGAGATGCGCGCCGGCCCGGGTGTCGGGTTGGACGATGGTCGTGCGGAGGCGTCAGCCCAGGACGACTCCGGAGGCGCCCACGCCGGCCATGCCGGAGAAGATGTCCTCGTAGTAGAACCGCCAGGCGCACACCCGGCCGGTGGGAACGTAGCCGGTGCACGCCGTCGACGTGTTGGTGTCGTCGATGGCGGTGTTGGTGCCGGTCGCCCAGACCTGGAGGGTGTTCGCCGCGTTCACGATCTCCACCGGGCCGCCGCTGTCACCCTGGCCGACCGCGTTGGTGTGGGCGGTGTTCTCGGCCTGCACCTGACCGCAGACCGTGCCGAAGTTCCGCACGTTGATGCACAGGTTGCGGGCCTTCACCTGGATCGAGCAGCGGGTGCCGGAGTACGCGCCCGAGCTGCACACCCAGTTGCCGACCTGGCTGGCCTGCGCGCCGATCACCTGGTTGCTGAACTCGCTGACCACCGCGCCGTTCGCGTCCGTGCTGTTGTTGAAGACCCGGCCGCCGCCGCTGCCCGCGATGAGCAGGGTGTCGCTGCTGACGTTGCGGCTGATGACGGTGCCGATGGTCTGCCCGGTCGGGTCGGCCGCCACGACGTTGAGGTTGGCGCAGTGCGCGGCGGAGAGCACCCGCGACACCCCGCCCGCAAAGACGCCGAAGCCGGTCGAGCAGCCGCCACCGGTGGAGGTGTTGCGCCACGCGGCGCCACCCCACCAGGGCGGACTGTCGTCCCACCGGGTGGCGGGAGCGGCGGCGACGCCGGTCTGGACGGTCACCGGCACGCCGGCGAGAGCCGTCGCCCCGAGCAGCCCGCTCTGCGTACCGACCAGCAGGCCCGCGCCGTCGGCGCGCGGCCCCACGGTGGTGATCTTGTCGCCGGCCGTGGCGCGCAGCTTGTCGGCCGCGACCATCAGTTCCCGCTGCGAGTACGCCGCGGGCAGCACTGTCGTCGCGACGGTGGCCCGGGCGTTGGCCACCAGTCGGGCCGGCGGCTCGCCCTTCCAGTAGACCTGGAGGTGACGGGTGGCGGGATCGGCGACGATGCCGGCGAAGCCGGAGTTCGCGCTGCGCTGCGCGGCGTTGGTGATCTGGGCGGCGGCGGTGTTCATCCGCTGCTGCAACTGGAGCAGCTCGGACCAGGAGGCGAAGCCGCCCGGCACCGCGGTGCTGTCGACGAACGATCCGGTGGTGGTGGCCTTGCCCTTCGGCGCGGCGGTGGCCGACGTGGCGGTCACGCCCGTGACGAGCAGCGTGAGGCCGCAGGCGGCCACGGCGATGCGACGCAGCATCGACGCGGACCGTCGGGCGTTCGGGTGTGGACGGATCATCTGTACCCCTTCCCCAGGGTTCGTGGCGCGGGCCGGGCCCGCACCAGGGACGGTGGCATGCGACGTCCGATCCGGACGGCGATCCTGGACGGGATTGGACACGGTCGGACAGCGTCGGACGGCGAAAGGTCCGATGTGAACTGTCAGACATCGGCGATCTCCTATCTCACTGCCGGTGGCCGCGTCTAGCCTGCCCGTGTCGGCATCCGGGGCGGCCGGGTGACCGGGAGGGGGTGGGGGCCGCATGTCCGACCAGTGGATTCCTCCCGGCGTTCGTGCCGGGGTGCAGGAATCGCCCGGGGCGTGCGACGTGGCACGTCGTGCCGTCGCGGCGCAGACCCTGCCGGATCTGGCCGGTCTGCTGCGCCAACTGCGCCGCCGTGAAGCACGGCAACAGGGCGAGACCCGGCTGACATACCGGCAGTTGGCGGCGAAGACCGGCTGGTCACGCGGCATCATCGGGGAGTACTTCGCCGGTAATGTCCTGCCCCCGCCGGAGCGGTTCGACGCGCTCATCAGGTTGCTCGGCGCGAGCCCCACCGAGCAGGGCGTGCTGGCCACCGCGCGGGACCGGATCGAGGAGCGACGCCGACGCCCGACCGGTGACCACGCGACCGACGTTCGGGCGGGCACCGGGGCGGCGCGTCCCCAGAGCGGCGGCGCACGGGTCGCCGCGATGTCGAACCGCCTCCCCGTACCCCGTCAACTGCCACCGGCACTGCCCGGATTCGTCGGACGTACCGCCCAGCTCGCACAGCTCGACGCCGCCTGTGCCGGCCCGGACGCCGCCGACGACGGCGGCCTGGCGCCGGCCGGGGTGGTGACCCTGTCCGGTACGGCCGGGGTCGGCAAGACCACCCTGGCGGTGCACTGGGCGCATCGGGTCGCCGACCGTTTCCCGGACGGTCAGCTCTACGTCGATCTGCGGGGATTCGACTCCACCGGCACGGTGGTGACTCCTGTCGAGGCGGTCCGGGGGTTTCTCGAGGCCCTCGAGGTGCCGCCCGAACGGATCCCCACCCATCTGAGCGCGCAGGTGGGCCTGTACCGCAGCCTGCTCGCGGGCCGTCGGATGCTGGTGCTGCTGGACAACGCCCGCGACGCCGAGCAGGTCCGGCCGCTGCTGGCCGGCAGCCCGACCTGCCTGGTCCTGGTCACCAGCCGCAATCGCCTGGCCGGTCTGGTCGCCGCCGAGGGCGCCCGGCCGCTGGGCGTGGAGCTGCTCAGCGCCGCCGAGGCGTGGCAGTTGCTGGCCCGCCGGCTCGGCGCGGACCGGCTGACCCTCGAGCCGGGGGCGGTGGACGAGATCATCGAGCGGTGCGCGCGGTTGCCGCTGGCGCTGGCGGTACTCGCCGCGCGGGGCGCGGCGAATCCCGGGTTCCCCCTGGCCAGCCTCGCGGCCGAGCTGCGCGAGGCGCCCCGCCCGTTGGAGTCGTTCGACGCCGGTGATGCCGGCACCGACGTGCAGGCCGTGTTCTCCTGGTCCTACCGGAGCCTGACGCCCCCGGCCGCACGGCTGTTCCGGCTGTTCGGCTGCCACCCGGGCCCGGACATCGGCGTGGCGGCGGCGGCCAGCCTGGCCGGGGTGCCCCGGGAGCAGGCGCCCCGACTGCTTGCGGAGCTGGCCCACGCGCACCTCGTCACCGAGCACGCCCCCGGGCGGTTCGGCGCGCACGACCTGCTCCGGGCGTACGCCGTCCAGCAGGCCGAACGGTTCGAGCCGGCCGGCGCCCGACGGGCCGCGATCCGGCGTGGGCTGGACCACTACCTGCACACCGCCCACGCGGCCGCGCTGCTGCTGCAACCGGGCCGGGATCCGGTCACCCTGGCCCCGGTCGCACCCGGTGTGCGGCCCGAGGAGATCGTCGACCACGGGCGGGCGCTCGCCTGGTTCACCACCGAGTACCCGGTGCTCCTGGCGGCGGTCGCGCACGCCCGGCACGTCGGGTTCGACGGCCACGCCTGGCAGCTGGCGTGGACGCTGGTGGACTTCCTGCAACGCCGGGGGCGGTGGCCGGACCTCGCCACCGCCCAGCGGACCGCCCTGGCCGGGGCCCGCCGGGCGGGCGACCGGCTCGGGCAGGCGAACGCCCACCGAGACCTCGCCCGGGTGCTGTCCCGGCTGGGTCGGGTGGACGAGGCGGCGACCAACTACCGGCACGCCCTGGCGATCTTCGGGGCGTTGGGTGACCACACCGGGCAGGCTCGTACCCACCGCGCGTTCGGGGCGATGCTCGACGGCCTCGGCCGGCACGCCGAGGCGCTGGAGCACGGGCAGCGGGCGCTGGCGCTGTACCGCGACGCCGGCCACCTCGCCGGGGAGGCGAGCGCCCGCAACGCGGTCGGCTGGGCGCACGCCCAGCTCGGGCAGTACGCCCCGGCGCTCACGCACTGCGGGCAGGCGCTGACGTTGCTGCGCCGTACCGGTGACCGGCACGGTGAGGCGAATACCTGGGACAGCCTCGGTTTCATCCACTCCCGCCTGGGTGACGACGCCGAGGCGATCCGCTGTTACGGGCGCGCGCTCCGGCTCTACCGGCGCATCAGCGACCGTTACGACGAGGCGGACACCCTGTCCCGGCTCGGCGAGAGCCGGCAGGCTGCCGGGGACACCGTCGGCGCCGTGCGGACCTGGCGGCGGGCCCTGCGCATCCTCGACGACCTCGGCCATCCCGACGCCGAGCGGGTCCGTGCCCTGCTGTCCGCGGCGGCGACCGCCCGGGGCTGACGAGCGCCGGGCAGGGGATGCCTTCCGGCGGCGGCACCGGGATGATGGAGCCTTCCACGCATCGACGGGGAGGCCGACCATGGAGGCTGCCGAGGCGCTCACACTGCTCATGTCGCCGCAGGGACGCGTCGATCCGTACCCGACGTACGAGCGGCTGCGCTCGCACGGTCCGGTGGTCGAGGCGTTGCCCGGCCTGTACGTGGTGACCGGCTACCCGGAGGTCGACGAGCTGCTGCGCGACCCCCGGCTCGTGGTGCTCGACGACGCGCTGCGGGACCAGGTGTGGCCGAACTGGCGGCAGAGCCCGGCGATGAAGTCGATCGCCCGGTCCATGCTGCGGACCAACCCGCCCGACCACAGCCGGATGCGTCGGCTCGCCGCCGGGGTGTTCAGTCCGCGCCGGATCGCCGGGATGCGTGACGTGGTGCGGGCGCAGGCCGAGGAGTTGCTCGACGCGATGATCGAGCGCGCCGAGGACGGCCGGCCGGTCGACGTGCTCGCCGACTTCGCGTACCCGCTCCCGGTCGGGGTGATCTGCGCGCTGCTCGGCGTGCCGGCGCAGGACCGACCGCTGTTCCGCCGCTGGGCCGGCGACATGACCGGGGTGCTGGAGCCGGAGATCACCACCGAGGAGCTGGCAGTCGCCGACGCGGGCGCAGCCGAGCTGCGCGACTACTTCGTCGAGCTGATCGTCGCCCGGCGCCGGGAACCGGCCGACGACCTGACCACTGCGCTGGTCCAGGTCCACGACGCCGATGGCGAGCGTCTCACCGTCGACGAACTGCTGGCCAACCTGGTGGTGCTGCTGGTGGCCGGCTTCGAGACCACCACCAATCTGCTCGGCAACGGCCTCGTCGTGCTGCTGCGCCACCCCGAGGACGCCGACGCGCTGCGCGCCGACCCCGGGCTCGTCCCGGCGTACGTCGAGGAGCTGCTGCGCTACGACTCCCCGGTGCAGCTGACCACCCGGACCAGCGCGGCGCCGGTGCGCTGCGGCGGGCTCGACCTGCCGGCGGGCAGCACGGCGCTGCTGCTGCTCGGCGCGGCCAACCGCGATCCCCGCCGCTTCACCGACCCGGAGCGTTTCGACCCCACCCGTGAGCAGGCGCACCCGCTGTCCTTCGGTGCTGGTCCGCACTACTGCCTCGGCGCCGGCCTTGCCCGGCTGGAGGCGCAGCTGGCGTTCCCGCTGCTGCTGCGCCGGTTGCCCGAGCTGGCACTGGCCGAGCCGCCCCGGCACCGGACCCGGCTGACCCTGCGCGGCTACGAGAGCCTGCTGGTGACGCTGGGCACACCGGCCCCGGCCGATCGAGGTACGCCGGCCGGCGCGCTGCCGGGCACTCCGTAGACTGGTACGGCACCGCTCGCCCGTCCGACGAAGGAGCCGTCCCGCGTGACCGTCCAGCCCATCCGTCTTTTTGGGGATCCGGTGCTGCGCACGCCGGCCGATCCGGTGGTCGACTTCGACGCCGAGCTACGTCGGCTCGTCGCCGACCTCACCGACACGATGCGGGAGCAGAACGGGGCCGGTCTGGCCGCGCCGCAGCTCGGCGTGAGCCTGCGGGTGTTCACCTTCGACGTCGACGACGTGCTCGGGCACCTGATCAACCCCGTGCTGGAGTTCCCCGACGAGGAGGAGCAGGACGGCCCGGAGGGCTGCCTGTCGATCCCCGGGCTCTACTTCGACACCAAGCGTCGGCAGAACGTCGTCGCCAAGGGCTTCAGCTCGTTCGGCGACCCGATGCAGATCGTCGGCAGCGGTCTGATGGCGCGCTGCGTGCAGCACGAGACCGACCACCTCGACGGGGTGCTCTTCCTGGACCGACTGGACGCGCAGGGGCGCAAGGAGGCCATGAAGGCGATCCGCCAGGCCGAGTGGTACGACGGTTCGGCTCCGCCCACGGTCAAGCTGAGCCCGCACATCAGCGACCCCTTCGGTCTGGGTCGGTGACCCGGATGCGTGTGATCTTCGCCGGCACTCCGGCGGTGGCCGTACCCGCCCTGGCCGCCGTCGCGGCCTCCCGGCACGAGCTGGTCGCCGTGGTCACCCGACCCGACGCGCCGGCCGGACGGGGGAGGGGCCTGTCCCGCTCCCCGGTCGGCGTGTGGGCCGACGAGCACGGCGTGGAGGTGCTCACGCCGGCCCGTCCCCGCGACCCGGAGTTCCTCGACCGGCTGCGCGCGCTCTCCCCGGACTGCGTACCGGTGGTGGCCTACGGCGCGCTGGTGCCGCCGTCCGCGCTGGAGATCCCCCGCCACGGTTGGATCAACCTGCACTTCTCGCTGCTGCCGGCCTGGCGGGGCGCCGCGCCGGTGCAGCACGCGGTGCTGCACGGCGACGAGCTGACCGGGGCCAGCGTCTTCGAACTGGAGCAGGGCCTGGACACCGGGCCCGTCTACGGCACCCTGACCGACGAGATCCGTCCCGGCGACACCTCCGGTGACCTGCTGGAACGCCTCGCCGACAGTGGCGCTGGGCTGCTTGTGGCCGTGCTCGACGCGATCGCCGACGGCACCGCCCGCGCCGAGCCGCAGCCGGCCGACGGGGTGTCCCTCGCGCCAAAGCTGACCGTGGAGGACGCCCGGGTCCGCTGGGCCGACCCGGCCTTCGCGGTGGACCGGCGCATCCGCGCCTGCACCCCGGCGCCCGGTGCGTGGACGACCTTCCGCGACGAGCGGGTGAAGCTCGGTCCGGTCGTCACGGTGGCCGACGGCCCGGACTTGAAACCGGGGGAGTTGCTGGTGGAGAAGACCCGCGTGCTGGCCGGCACGGCAACCGGGCCGGTGCGCCTCGGTGAGGTCCGCGCCGCGGGCAAGCGGGCCATGGCGGCCACCGACTGGGCGCGCGGCGTCCGCGTCGGCGCGGGCGAGGGACTAGCGTGACGGCCCCGGAGGGGACGCGTCCGTACCGGGGCGGGCCGTCGACCGGCCGTGGTGGCGACCGCCGGCCGGCGCGACCGCCGCTGGACCGGCCGCGCCGCGCGGCGTACGAGGCGGTGGCCGCCGTGCACCGCGACGACGCCTTCGCCAACCTGGTGCTGCCCATCATCCTGCGGGAGGAGGGGCTGTACGGCCGCGACGCCGCCTTCGCCACCGAGTTGACCTACGGCACGCTGCGTCACCTGGGCACGCTGGACGCGATCCTCAGCGACGCGGCCGGCCGGGACGTGGCCCGGATCGACCCGCCGGCACGCGACGCGCTGCGGATCGGGGCGTACCAGCTCCTGCACACGCGGGTGCCTCCACACGCGGCCGTGTCGTCGACCGTCGACCTGGTCCGCTCGGTCGCGCCGGGCGCGGCCGGGTTCGCCAACGCGGTGCTGCGCGAGGTGTCGACCCGTGACATCGACGGGTGGGTGGCCAAGCTCGCGCCGCCGATCGAGACCGACCCGGTCGGGCACCTGGCGCTGGCCTACAGCCACCCGCAGTGGATCGTGCGGGCCTTCTCCGAGGCGCTCGGCGGTGACCTGGGCGAGACGGCCCGCCTCCTGATCGAGGACAACGAGCGTCCCCCGGTGCACCTGTGCGCCCGACCCGGGTTGATCGACCCGGTCGAGCTGGCCGACGCGGTCGGCGGGGCGCCCGGCGCCTTCTCCCCGTACGCCGTCTATCTGCCGGGCGGCGCCCCGGGCGACGTGCCGGCGGTGGTCGACGGCCGCGCCCACGTCCAGGACGAGGGCTCCCAACTGGTGGCCGCCGCGCTCGCCGACGCGCCGCTGGACGGCCCGGACGGGCGCTGGCTGGACCTGTGCGCCGGCCCCGGCGGAAAGGCGGGGTTGCTCGGCGCGATCGCCGCGCAGCGGGGCGCCCGCCTGACCGCCGTGGAGGTGGCCGAGCACCGGGCCCGGCTGGTGTCCCAGGCGACCCGGGGCCTCCCGGTCACCGTGCTCGCGATGGACGGTCGTGAGGTCGGCGCGGACCCGAAGCTGCCGGAGGGCCACTTCGACCGGGTGCTGGTGGACGCGCCGTGCACCGGGCTGGGCTCGCTGCGTCGGCGTCCCGAGTCGCGCTGGCGGCGGCAGCCGTCGGACCTGCCGCCGCTGACCCGGCTGCAACGCGAGCTGCTGGGCGCGGCGCTGCGGGCGGTCCGGCCGGGCGGGTTGGTCGCCTACGTGACCTGCTCGCCGCACACCGTCGAGACCCACGTGACGGTCACCGAGGCGGCCCGCCGCAGCGGTGTGGCGGTGGACTTCGTCGACGCCCGACCGTTGCTGCCGGCCGGCATGCCCGGCCTGGGTGACGGCCCCACCGTGCAGCTGTGGCCGCACCGGCACGGCACCGACGCGATGTTCCTCGCCGTCCTGCGCAAGGGCTGAGCCCGCCCCGCTAACTGAGAGGAAGGGCCCCTTGTTATACGCCAGGCGTTAACAAGGGGCCCTTCCTTTTAGCTCAGGGGGTCAGGTGATTGGGAGGCCCTTGTCGCCGGCGTTGCGCATCGAGCGGGTCAGGTTCCGGTCGCTGATCCACAGGAAGCACTGCACCCCACGGTTGCCGTTCTTCCACTCCTGCTCGTACGGCTGGTAGTAGATCGTCCCGGCGCGGAAGTCGAGCTTGGAGTCGTCGGGCACCTTGGCGTACTTGGCGGTGACCGACTGGCACGCCCGGTGGGTGCGCTTGGTGGTGCGGTTGAACTCCGCGTAGCTGATGTCCGGGGCCCGCCAGATCCCGACGAACTCAGCGTGGTGCTTCGCCGTGCAGGACACCGGCACCATCGCCTCGATGTCGTCCTTGACCAGCTTCGGGTTGAAGCAGCGGTAGGCCAGCGGGGCCGCGCCGGCCAGCGCGCCGCGCAGACTGCCGGTGCGCAGGTCGACGGCGGTGTCGTCGATGCTGGCGATCTCGGTGACGTCGCAGCGGTACCAACGGGCACCGCCGGCCCAGGCGGGCGACGACGGCAGCACGACGGTCAGTCCCAGGCGCCCGGAGCGCCAGTCGCCGCCGACCGCCTTGGTGACCTCCTTCTCGCAGCCGGCCTGTGCGGCGCGCATGCCCTCGGAGCCGGCGGGCGGGGTGGTGCCGCGCTCCGCGCCGGGCCCGGTGAGCGTGCCGACGTGGATGGTCTCCACCCGGTGCGCCTCGCTGCACTCCATCGGGTTGTAGCCGCTGAGGAAGCCGACCTGCTGAAAGGAGTGGTGGCAGACACCGGCCGCGGGTACGAACTGCTTCGCCGCCACGGGCGCCGGCCAGTCGTCGGTGAGGTTCCGGTCAACGCCGGTGGGCGTGCCGCAGCCGGCGAGGGCCAGGGCCACCGCCGCGCCCCCGGCAATCGCCGTCAACCACCGTCGCATCTTCGACCTCCCGCCGCCGGTGACCTCCGGTCGACCTCCAGCCGGCCGGTAACGCCACGGCGCAGCAGCATACGGCACCGTAGCTCAGATCGCGGGTAGTCCCTCGGGGCCGGCGCCGCGCATGGAACGGGTGAGTTTCCGGTCGTCACTCCACAGAAAACAGCGCACCCCGCGGTCGCCCTCCTCCCACTCCCGTTGCGACGGTGGGTAGTAGATGGACCCGGCCCGGTACGGCAGCTCGCTGTTGTTGGGCACCGCCACGTACGCGGCGATCAGCGCCATGCAGCGCCGGTGCGCCTGCTCGCCGGAGCGGGTGAAGGCCGCCCAGCTCAGGTCCTTCTCCTCGTAGACGCCGACGAACTCGGCGCGGTGCGGCTCGGTGCAGAGCACCGGGGCCATGTAGTTGAGGTTGTCGCCGATCAGCTTGGGATCGAAACAGCGGTGGGTCAGTGGGCTGTCGCCGATCAGCGCGCCACGCAGGCTGCCGACGCGGTTCACCGGGCGGGTGTTGTCGATGCTGTCGGTCTCGCTGAGGTCGCAGCGGAACCAGCGTGCGCCGCCGGTCCACGCCGGCGCCGTGGGCAGCGACAGCGTCAGGGTGAGCCGGGCCGTGTGCCAGTCGCCGCCGAGCACGTCCCGGGCCCGCTGGTCGCACTCGGCGCGGGCCGCCCGCAGCGCGGTCGAACCCGGGCCCGGCCGGTCGCCGGCCCGCGCGGCCGGCCCGGTGAACGTGCCGACGTGGATCGCCTCAGCGAGGTGGCTGCGGGCGCAGTCGACGGTCTCGTACGTGCTGGCCTGCACGACCGCGGTGATCCGGGGCAGGCAGGTGTCGGTGGCCGGGGTGAACGGTCGGGGAACCCGCAGTTCCGGCCAGTCGTCGGTGAGATCACCGTCCGCGCCGCGTGCCGGCGCGCAGCCGGAGAGCAGCATCGTCGTGACGCCGACCAGCGCCAGCGCTGCAAGCCACCGTCGCATCGTCCGCCCTCCCGGGAGCTGGCGACCGGTCGCCGCGCCCCGTGGCGCGACCCCGGCGGGCGTGCAGCCTACGGCACCGTCCCGCTTGGAGTGTCGTCGCGTTTGGGTCGATCGGCCAGCCACTGATGTCTGTTCGTCCGGATTCGAGGATCCGGATCGGTTTATTCTGCACTACTGGTCACTGCTGGATCACAGCGTGTCGGAGTTGGTGCCGTGCTGCGGGCGGCGGGTGGCCGCGTTCGTACACTGGCCCCGTGACCGTACCGCCGCCAATCGTCGCGCCGAGCATCCTGGCCGCCGATTTCGCTCGCCTCGCCGAAGAGGTCCGTGCCGTCGAGGACGCCGCGGACTGGTTGCACGTGGACGTGATGGACAACCATTTCGTGCCCAACCTGACCATCGGGCTGCCCGTGGTGCAGAGCCTGCGGGCCGCCACCACGATGCCGTTCGACGTGCACCTGATGATCGACGATCCGCGTCGGTGGGCCCCGGGGTACGCCGACGCCGGGGCGTACAACGTCACGTTCCACGCCGAGGCGGCCGACGACCCGGTGGCCCTGGCCAAGGACCTGCGTTCGGCCGGCGCGAAGGCCGGACTGGCCATCGACCGGGACACCCCGATCGAGCCGTACCTGGACCTGCTGCCCAGCTTCGACACCCTGTTGATCATGACGATCAAGGCGGGTTTCGGCGGACAGCGGTTCGTCCCGCAGTTGTTGGACAAGGTCCGCGCCGCCCGCCGGCACGTGAACGCCGGGCACCTGGAGCTGCGCATCGAGGTGGACGGCGGGATCGCCGCCGACACCATCGAGCAGGCGGCGGCCGCCGGCGCCGACGCGTTCGTGGCCGGCACCGCCGTCTACGGCGCCGCCGACCCGGCGGAGGCGGTACGGCACCTGCGGGCGCTGGCGGAACGCGCGGCGCCCGAGGCCTGAGATGGAGCCCGAGGCCGACCGCAAGGACGTCATCCTCGTCGTCGACGACGACGAGGACATCGCCCGGTTCGTCGAGTTCAACCTGCGGTTGCACGGTTTCGACGTGATCCACGCCAGCGACGGCCAGGAGGCCCTGGAGGTCATCGAGCGTCAGCGGCCCGACCTCGCCGTGGTCGACCTCATGATGCCCCGCATCGACGGGCTGGAGCTGACCCGGCGGCTACGCGCCGATCCGATGACCTCCGCCCTGCCGGTGATCATGCTGACCGCCAAGGGGATGACCGTGGACAAGGTCCACGGGCTCAGCGCGGGCGCCGACGACTACCTGGTCAAACCGTTCGACACCGCCGAGCTGGTGGCCCGGGTCTCCTCGACGCTGCGGCGCAACAAGGAGTTCCGGGAGGTGTCCCCGCTCACCGGACTGCCCGGCAACAGCCGCATCCGGCGGGAGATCAGCGACCGGGTCCGGCAGGGGGTGGACTACGCGGTCGGCTACATCGACATCGACCGGTTCAAGAGCGTCAACGACCGGTACGGCTTCGTCCGGGGCGACGACTTCATCTCCGCCCTGGCCCGCAGCCTGCACCGGGCCGTGGTGGCGGTGGGGCTGCCCCCGGCCTTCCTCGGCCACGTCGGCGGCGACGACTTCGTGATCGTCTGCGCGCCCGACCAGGTCCGCCCGCTCACCTCCCGGGCGGTGGTCGACTTCGAGAAGTCCGCCGACACGCTCTACGACGCGAACGACCGTGAGCGCGGCTTCGTCGAGCTGAAGGACCGGCGCGGCAACATCCGCCGGGCGGCCCTGGTCACGCTCTCGATCGGCGTCTCGCTGTCCGACGCCGGCAAGCGGTTCACCGACCCGCTCGAAGCCATCGCGGTGGCCTCGGAGATGAAGACGGTCGCCAAGAGCCAACCGGGGTCGTACGTCGCCGTGGACCGGCGGCGCGGCGTCACCTGACGCGTGATCCCGCTGTGAAGTAGCTTGCCTGAATAACGACACGCCGGGTTCGCCGTGTAAGACTGCGAAGTACCCACCACGCGCTGGCGGGACTCGGTGAAATTCCGAACCGGCGGTGATCCACGGTCCAACCGTGGTCAGCCCGCGACCCGGACGGCTCTGCCGCCCGGTGGACCTGGTGAAAATCCGGGGCCGACGGTTGGGGGCGGCTCGTCCGCGCCCAGACAGTCCGGATGGGAGACAGCGCGCGGGACGGACGGGTCCGAGCCGGCCGCTGGCTTCAGCGTGCCGTGCCGCCCACCCGGGGCGGCTGTGCCGTACCCGGAATCCGCCCCCGCCTGCCCGCGGTCCATACCGCCTCCCTGACCGCCCGCGCGATGAGGCGAGTGAGAGGGCAGGACAGGGCGATGGCCAGCGTCTCCGTCGACGAGGCGATGCGGCGTGCGATCGAGCTGGCGGCGCGCGGGCTGGGCACCACCAGCCCCAACCCGGTGGTCGGGTGCGTGCTGCTCGACGCGGACGGCCAGGTCGTGGGCGAGGGCTTCCACGCGTACGCGGGCGGACCGCACGCCGAGATCGTCGCGCTGGCCCAGGCCGGCCGGCGGGCCAAGGGCGGCACGGCGATCGTCACTCTGGAACCCTGCGACCACACCGGCCGCACCGGCCCCTGTAGCACCGCGCTGGTCCAGGCCGGCGTGGCCCGGGTGGTCATCGCCGTACCCGATCCGAACCCGGTGGCCTCCGGCGGCGCCGCCACGTTGCGCTCCGCCGGGGTCCAAGTGGACCTGGGAGTACGCGGCGAGGAGGCCGAGGCCGGCAACGTGGCCTGGCTGACCTCGATGCGCCGGGGTTGGCCGTACGTCATCTGGAAGTACGCCGCCACCCTCGACGGCCGGTCCGCCGCCGCCGACGGCACCAGCATGTGGATCACCTCGGAGGCGGCCCGGATCGACGTGCACGCGCTGCGCGGCACCGTCGACGCGGTCATCGCCGGGGTGGGCACCGTGCTCGCCGACGATCCGCGCCTGACCGCCCGCAACCTACGCGACGGCAGCCTGGCCATCCGGCAGCCGCTGCGGGTCGTGGTGGACAGCTCGGGGCGTACCCCGGTGGACGCCCGGGTCCGCGACGGCGCCGCGCGGACGTGGATCGCGACCGCCGCCGAGGTCGGCGCGGGCAAGGACGGCCGGGTCGACCTGGCGGCGCTGCTCGCGGCGCTGCACCAGCGCGGCGTCCGGGCGGTGCTGCTGGAGGGTGGGCCCCGGCTGGCCGGCGCGTTCCTGGCCGCCGGCCTGGTGGACAAGATCGTCGGGTACGTCGCGCCGCGGCTGCTCGGCGCCGGCCCCACCGCCCTGGTCGACGCGGGAGTGACGACCATCGCTGAGGCCATCGATCTGGAGCTCGTCGACGTTACGCAGGTCGGTCCGGATCTCCGGATCACCGCTTTGCCCCGAAAGAGGGAGGGCTGACATGTTCACCGGCATTGTCGAGGAATTGGGCGAGATCGTGCGCGTCACGGCCACCGCGGGTGATTCCGCGCTGATCGCCGTGCGGGGCCCGCTCGTCACCTCCGACGCCCGCCACGGTGATTCCATCGCCGTCAACGGTGTCTGCCTGACCGTCGTGGACGCGGCGGACGGCGTCTTCACCGCCGACGTCATGGGTGAGACCCTGCGCCGCTCCGCGCTGGGCGCGCTGCACGCGGGCGACCCGGTCAACCTGGAACGAGCCGCCGCGCTGGGCAGCCGCCTCGGTGGGCACCTCGTGCAGGGTCACGTCGACGGTGTCGGCGAGCTGATCTCCCGCGAACCGGCCGAGCAGTGGGAGACCGTGCGGTTCCGGCTCCCCGCCGACCTGTCGCGGTACGTGGTGGAGAAGGGCTCGATCACGATCGACGGCGTGTCGCTGACCGTGGCAGCCGTCGGCGTCGACGAGTTCGCCGTCGGGCTCATCCCGACCACCCTCAAGCTGACCACCCTCGGCGCGAAGGGCGTCGGTGACCCGGTCAACCTCGAGGTCGACGTGGTGGCCAAGTACGTCGAGCGGCTGCTGGGCAGCCGGCTCACCGAGACCGGCGAGGTGGCCTGATGAGCGCCATCGGCTGGCTCCTCGACGCCCAGGTGCAGGTCGCCGGCTCGCCGGTGCTCGTCCGGGAGATCGTCGGCAACGCGTTCGGCCTGATCTCGGCGCTGCTCGGGCTGCGCCGGCTGGTCTGGGCCTGGCCGGTCGGCATGATCGGCAACGCGCTGCTGTTCACCGTCTTCCTCGGTGGTGTGTTCGCCACCCCGCAGGCCCACGACCTGTACGGGCAGGCCGGCCGGCAGGTCTTCTTCTTCACGGTGAGCGTCTACGGCTGGTGGCGCTGGCAGCGCAACCGTCGGGCCGACGCCCAGCACGCCGCGGTGCTGCCGCGCTGGGCCACCGGGCGGGAACGGCTCGCCCTGCTGCTGGCCGCCGTCGTCGGCACCGCCGCGGCGTACCCGCTGCTCAAGGCGCTGGGCTCCTGGGGCCCGCTGCCGGACGCCTGGATCCTCACCGGCAGCCTGCTCGCCACCTACGGCATGGCCCGCGGCTGGGTCGAGTTCTGGCTGGTATGGATCGCCGTGGACGCCGTCGGCGTGCCGCTGCTGCTGCGCGGCGGGTTCTACCCGTCGGCGGCCATGTACCTGATCTACGGCGCCCTCTGCGCCTGGGGCTTCGCCGCCTGGTGGCACACGTCGCGCGCCACCCGCCCGGCCACCGCGCTCCCGCCCACCTACACGGAGGCCGTCGCATGAGCGAGCGCAGCTTCGCTGACATCGAGCAGGCGATCGCCGAGATCGCGGCCGGACGGCCGGTCGTCGTGGTCGACGACGCCGACCGGGAGAACGAGGGCGACCTGATCTTCGCGGCCGAGCTGGCCACGCCGGAGCTGATGGCGTTCATGGTGCGCTACACCTCCGGGTACGTCTGCGTGCCGTTGACCGAGAGCGAGGCCGACCGGCTCGACCTGCCGCCCATGCACCACACCAACCAGGACCGGCGTGGCACCGCGTACACGGTGACCGTCGACGCCCGGGAGGGGGTCAGCACCGGCATCTCGGCGGCCGACCGCGCGCACACCATCCGACTGCTCGCCGACGCGGCCACCGACCCGACGGACCTGGCACGTCCCGGGCACGTGGTGCCGCTGCGCGCCCGCGAGGGTGGGGTGCTGCGCCGGCCCGGGCACACCGAGGCGGCGATCGACCTGACCCGGCTCGCCGGGCTGCGTCCGGCGGGTGTGCTCTGCGAGTTGGTCAACGACGACGGCACTATGATGCGGTTGCCGGACCTGGAGAAGTTCGCCGCCGAACACGGTCTCGTGCTGATCACCATCGCCGACCTGATCGCCTACCGGCGGCGGACCGAGAAGCAGGTCGAGATGGTGGCCGAGGCCCGGATGCCCACCCGGCACGGGGTGTTCCGCGCGCTGGGCTACCGCGCCGAGCACGACCCGGCCGAGCACGTCGCCCTGGTCATCGGAGACCTCGGTGACGGCCGGGACGTGCTGGTCCGGGTGCACTCCGAGTGCCTCACCGGGGACGTGTTCGGCTCGCTGCGCTGCGACTGCGGGCCGCAGTTGGACGCCGCGCTGGCCCGGGTCGCCCGCGAGGGCCGGGGTGTGCTGCTCTACATGCGCGGCCACGAGGGGCGTGGCATCGGGCTGCTGCACAAGCTCCAGGCGTACCAGTTGCAGGACCAGGGCCGCGACACCGTCGACGCCAACCTCGACCTGGGCCTGCCGGCCGACGCCCGCGACTACGGCACGGGCGCGCAGATCCTGTACGACCTGGGCGTGCGCTCGATGCGACTGCTCACCAACAACCCGGCCAAGCGGGCCGGGCTGGAGGGTTACGGGCTCACCATCACCGGCCGCGAGGGCCTGCCGGCCGGCGCGCACCCGGAGAACCTGCGCTACCTGCGCACCAAGCGGGACCGGATGGGTCACCTGCTGGACGAGTTGGACGAGGTGTCCGAGGCGCCGCTGGGGCGTCCGGTCGCCAACGACGAGATCGGAGCATGACGATGGCGGGTTTCGGTGAGCCGGGAGTCGACGCGGTGGATGCCGCGGGGCTGACCGTCGGCGTGGTGGCCGCGCGCTGGCACGGCGACCTGACCGACCACATGCTGGAGCGCGCGGTCGCCGCCGCCGAGGCGTGCGGCGCGCGATCCGTGGTCGCCCGCGTCGCCGGCTCGGTCGAGCTGCCCGTCGTCGCCCAGGCCCTCGCCCGCCGCTGCGACGTGGTGGTCGCGCTCGGCGTGGTCGTCCGGGGCGCGACCGCCCACTTCGACTACGTGTGCCGGTCGGTCACCGACGGGCTGACGCGGGTGGCGCTGGACGAGGGCAAGCCGGTCGCGCACGGTGTGCTCACCGTGGAGACCATCGAGCAGGCCCGGGACCGCGCCGGGCTGCCCGGCTCGGCGGAGGACAAGGGCTGGGCGGCGACCGTCGCGGCGCTCGACGCCGCGCTGGCCGTGCGGACGGTGGCGGCGGGCAACGCGCAGCGGGTCGGCTTCGCCGGCTGACCCGCTCGGCCGGCGGCCGGGCCGAGTGGCGGTCGGGCCCGGCGGCGGCCGTCCGGTCTCAGAGCCGGCCGGCCTCGATGATCCGGCGGAGGAACTGCCGGGTACGGGGCTGCGTCGGCTCGCCGAGCACCTGGTCCGGCGGGCCGCTCTCGACGACGCGCCCCGCGTCGAGGAAGCACACCTCGTCGGCGACCTCCCGGGCGAAGCCCATCTCGTGGGTGGCCAGCACCATGGTCATCCCGTCGGCCTTCAGATCCCGGATCATCGTCAGCACCTCGCCCACGAGTTCCGGGTCCAGCGCCGAGGTGACCTCGTCGAGCAGCATGAGCCGAGGCGAGTTCGCCAGCGCCCGCACGATCGCCACCCGCTGCTGCTGTCCGCCGGAGAGCCCGTCCGGGTAGGCGTGCGCCTTCGCGCCCAGCCCCACCCGGTCGAGCAGGTCGCGGGCCTGGGCCTCGGCCTCCGCACGGGCCCGCCGGTGTACGCGCCGGGGCGCGAGGGTGATGTTGTCCAACACGCTCAGGTGCGGAAACAGGTTGTACGCCTGGAACACCATGCCGATCCGCCGGCGTACCCGGTCGGCGTCGACCCGTGGGTCGGAGATGTCCTCCCCGTCCAGCTCGATCGTGCCGTCGTCCAGCTCGTCGAGGAGGTTCACGCACCGCAGGAGCGTGGACTTGCCCGACCCGGACGCCCCGATCAGCGCCACCACCCGGTGCTCGGCGACCGTCAGGTCGAGCCCGTCCAGCACGACGTGGCCGGCGAACTCCTTGCGCAGCCCCCGGCAGCGCAGCAGCGTCATGTTCAGCCTCCCGACTGGCGACGGGCCGAGCGCAGCGTCACCCAGTCGGTGACCGCGATCAGCGGGATCGCGAGCAGTACGAACAGCACGCCCGCCACGATGTACGGCGTGTAGTTGAACGTCTGGGCGGTGGCGATCTGGGCGGCCCGGACCGCGTCGATCGGACCGGCGAGCGACACCAGCCCGACATCCTTCTGCAGGGCCACCACGTCGTTGAGCAGCGGTGGCGCCACCCGGCGGACGGCCTGCGGCAGCACCACGTGCCGCATCGTCTGCCGGTAGGTCAGGCCGAGCGACCGCGCCGCCGCGAGTTGGCTGGGGTGCACCGACTCGATGCCGGCCCGGAACACCTCGGCGAGGTAGCCGCCGTAGGTGAGCACCAGCGCCAGCCCGCCCAGCACCAGCACCGACGGCATGCCCCGCAGCCGCAACCCGGGGACGCCGAGGGTGAGCAGGTAGAGCACGATGATCAGCGGTAGGCCGCGGAACGTGTACGTGTAGCCGGCGGCCAGCGCCCGTACCGGAAAGAAGATCGGGCCGCGCAGCGTCCGCAGCACGGCGATCACCAGCCCGAGCAGCAGGGCCCCGGCCGCGCAGCAGACCAGCAGCCGTACGTTGAGCCAGAGCCCGTCCAACACGGCCGGCAGCGCGTCGGCGGCGATCCTCGGGTCCAGGAACGACTCCCGTACCCGGTCCCAGCCCGGCGCGCCGGTCACCGCGACGACCAGCAACGTGCCGAGCGCCGCCGTGGACGAGGCCGCGACCAGCACGCTGTAGACGGTCTGTCGACGCCGGTACGCCGTTCGCCGTGCCTGGGCCGCCGAGGGGGTGTGCGCCGGTGGCGTTACGGCGGGGGTGGCTTCCCGTGGCGTCACGTCAGCTCGGCCGCGCCCGCCACCTGCGCGAGCCACTTCTGCTCCAACTCCTTCAGCGTGCCGGCCTCGCTCAGCTGACCCACCGCTCCGCTCACACAGCGGGTCAGCGGCGAGTTCTTGTCCAGCAGCAGCCCGAACACCTCCGGCACGCCGACCCGCGGCACCTGGCCGACGATCACCGCGTCGGTGACCTCCGCGCCGGTGATGTAGAAGGCCGTCGGCAGGTCCACCACGAGACCGTCGATCTGCCCGTTCTGCAGGGCCTTCTTGGCGTCGTCGTTGCTGTTGTAGACCTGCGGCTTCACGGTGGGCTTGATGACGTCGGTGATCGCCTGGTAGCTGGTCGTGCCGACCTGGGCCCCGAGCTTGGCGCCCTTCAGGTCGGCCACGGTCTTCTTGCCGGCGATCTTCGACGACTTGAGCGCGATGACCGTCTGCCGCACGAGGTAGTACGGCGCGGAGAAGTCCACCGCCTGCTTGCGCTCCTCGGTGACCGAGAACTGGTTGATGTCGAAGTCGAAGGTCTTCTCCCCGGGCGCGATCGCGGTGTCGAACTTCACCCGGGTCCAGGTGACGTCCCCCCGCGCGTAGCCCAGCTTCTCGGCCACGGCGTACGCGACGGCGGCCTCGAAGCCCTCGCCGTTCTCCGGCTTGTCCTGCCGGAACCACGGCTCGTACGCCGGCTGGTCGGTGGCGATGGTGAGCTTGCCCGCCGTACGGGTGGGCAGGCTGTCCTTGACGCACGACGGCGCGGCGGTGACGGTGGGGGTCGGTTCGTCCTGCGGCGCGCAGGCGGCGACGGCGCCGACGACGGCGCCGACGAGGGTGAGCGCGAGAAGACGTGAGCGGCTGGCCATGGCGGACAGCGTAAAGCTCCACGGGCATCGATCGAAGATCTTCCCACCGTGACGATAGGGAATTGTCCGCCTGCTGGGTTCGGCCGGACCCGGACGTCCGGTGGCGGCCCGGCGGCTGGAAGAATCGTTCCCCGTGAAGACGTTCGAGGAGTTGTTCGCCGAGCTGCAGGCCAAGGCCGCCGCCGGCACCCCGGGCTCGGGCACCGTCGCCGCTCTGGACAAGGGTGTGCACTTCATCGGCAAGAAGGTCGTCGAGGAGGCGGCCGAGTCGTGGATGGCCGCCGAGCACGAGGGGCCCCAGCGCACCGCCGAGGAGATCTCCCAACTGCTCTACCAGGTCCAGGTGCTGATGCTCGCCAGCGGTCTCGAGCTCGAGGACGTCTACCGACATCTGTGAGTGCGCCCCGTCGTTGATCAGATTCGATCGAAGGAGCACTCCGTCATGTTGCGTGTCGCCATCCCCAACAAGGGCACCCTGGCCGAGCCGGCCGCCCAGATGCTGCGCGAGGCGGGTTACCGCCAGCGCACCGATCCCAAGGACCTCGTCTGCCGGGACGAGGCCAACGACGTCGAATTCTTCTACCTGCGTCCCAAGGACATCGCCACCTACGTCGGCTCCGGTGATCTCGACCTCGGCATCACCGGCCGTGACCTGCTGATCGACTCGGCCGCTCCCGCCGAGGAGGTCGTCGACCTCGCCTTCGGCCGGGCCACCTTCCGCTTCGCCGCCCGCCCCGACGACATCGCCTCCGTGCAGGAGCTGGGCGGGCACCGGATCGCCACCGCGTACCCGGGGCTGGTCGAGCGGCACCTCGACGAGGCGGGCGTCAAGGCCGAGGTGATCCGCCTCGACGGCGCGGTGGAGAACGCCGTACGCCTCGGGGTGGCCGACGTGATCGCGGACGTGGTGGAGACCGGAGCGACGCTGCGTCAGGCGGGCCTCGTCGTGTTCGGCGAGCCGCTGCTGCGCTCGTCGGCGGTGCTGGTGCGCCGGGCCGGCGCGCCGGCCCACCCGCAGGCCGAGCAGCTCCTGCGCCGCCTGCACGGCGTGCTGGTGGCCCGCCGCTATGTGATGCTCGCCTACGACGTGCCGGCCGGCCTGCTGGACCGGGCCAGCGGGTTGACCCCCGGTATCGAGTCGCCCACGGTCTCGCCGCTGCACCGCGAGGGCTGGGTGGCCGTGCAGGCCATGGTGCTCAGCGACGACGTGCACCGGATCATGGACGAGTTGTACGACCTGGGCGCCCGCGCCATCCTGGTCACCAACATCCACGCCTGCCGCCTCTGACGGGTCTTGATCCACACGAGTTCGCCGAAACGGGGGTGTCCGCCCGCGCGGGTCACCCCCGTTTCGCTGAACTCGTGTGGATCACCGTGGCGCCTCGGCGGGTGGTGCGCGGGTGGGGCGGATGTGAGTGGCAGACTGGGGGAGTGAGTGACACCGAGCTGGTCCGCCTCAAGCCCCGCCGCATCCGGGTGGTGTGCTGGTCCGCGGCGATCGTGCTGGTGGTGGTGTTCGCCCTGGTCGCCACCTCGCTGACCGGGCCGACCGGGGACGGGTACGGCAGCTTCCAGCGCGGTGACCAGATCGCCATGATCGGCCTCGGCATCTTCGGGGCACTGGGCTTCCTGCTGTTCACCCGCCCGCGCATCGAAGCGGACGGGCGGCGCATCCGGGTGCGTAACGTGATCAGCTCGTACGAGCTGCCCTGGGAGGTCGTCCGGGGCATTCGCTTCGACCGGGGCGCCCCGTGGGCCAGCCTGGAGCTGCACGACGACGACCTGCTGCCGTTGATCGCGTTGCAGGCGGCCGACAAGGAGCGAGCCGTCGACGGCGTGCGCGCCCTGCGCCGGCTTTACGAAGCCCACCAGGCCCGCCTCGCCGAACGCGCCGTCGGCAGCTGAGCAGAGCACCCGCCCCGCGCACGCGAACCACCGCGCTCCCGCCCCGCCTCCCCGACGCCTCCCCACGCCAGCTCGAAGCTGACTCAGTGCGGTGATCAAGAGGTTTGCGTCACGGGGCACGGCGTGTCGTGACGCAAACCTCTTGATCACCGCGCGGGCGCGCCGCGCGCCGCGCCGGCATGTTCTCGCGTGCCCCGGCGAGGTCGCGCCGGACGGCGATGGTCTGCCGGTCGTGCCCGGTTTGGGAGTCGGCGGTCCGGCGGTGTAGTGTTGTCGAGTCGACCAGGCTGTCTCCGCGTGCGAGCAGGCAGCCTTGAAAGCGGAGCGCCTGCTCCCACCCGAGTCGCCGCTACGGTGGCCGGGTCCGGTCACCGGTTCCGGGCATGTCCCGGTCCCGGATGCGCGATCCTGTGATCGTGCCGACCGGTCGAGCGGGCCCTGGCATACGCCGGGGCCTTCTGTTTTCCAAGTCGGGTCCCTCCCGGGAGCCGCAGGGGTCGGCACCTGAGCAGAAACGACTCGAGGAGGCCCCATCAGCGTCGAACCACGCGTGAACGAGCAGATCCGGGCACGTGAGGTCCGACTGGTCGGCCCAGAGGGTGAGCAGGTGGGCATCGTCCCGCTGGAGCGCGCCCTTCAGCTGGCCGCGGACGTCGATCTGGACCTGGTCGAGGTTGCGCCGATGGCGCGCCCGCCGGTGTGCAAGCTCATGGACTTCGGCAAGTTCAAGTACGAGAGCGCACTGAAGGCGCGCGAAGCGCGGCGTAACCAGCAGCAGACCGTCATCAAGGAAATGAAGCTTCGGCCGAAGATCGACCCGCACGACTACGAGACCAAGAAGGGTCACGTGGTGCGGTTCCTCAAGGCGGGCGACAAGGTCAAGGTGACGATCATGTTCCGCGGTCGCGAGCAGAGCCGCCCGGAGCTGGGTTACCGGCTCCTGCGCCGGCTCGAGTCCGAGATCACGGATCTGGGATACGTCGAAGCCGCTCCCAAGCAGGACGGCCGAAACATGATCATGGTTCTCGCTCCGCACCGGGCCGTAAAGGCTTCCGCGGTCGCCGCCACGGCGTCGCGCGGTGGTCCTCGGGACCGGGTCGGGGACGAGTCCGCCGCTCCGGCAGCCGATGAGACCGCGGCGGTCGGCGAGACCGCAGCAGCCGGCGACACCGGCACCGCCGCCACCAGCGGCGAGTAACAGGGGAGAAGACGTTCCACATGCCGAAGATGAAGAGCCACACGGGTATGGGTAAGCGGGTCAAGCTGACCGGCAAGGGCAAGGTCGTTGCCCAGCAGGCCGGCCTGCGCCACAACCTGGAGAAGAAGCCCTCCACCCAGACCCGCCGGCTGACCGGCACGGTCGTGCTGGCCAAGGCCGACGTCAAGCGCATCAAGAAGCTGCTCGGCCGCTGACGCGCGCCACCTTTACGTAAGAAGGAGTTGAGATGGCACGCGTCAAGCGGGCTGTGAACGCCCAGAAGAAGCGTCGTACCCTGCTGGAGACCGCGAGTGGTTACCGCGGCCAGCGCTCCCGGCTGTACCGCAAGGCCAAGGAGCAGGTGCTGCACTCGATGCAGTACGCCTACCGGGACCGTCGTGACCGCAAGGGCGACTTCCGGCAGCTGTGGATCCAGCGGATCAACGCGGGCGCCCGGGCCAACGGGATGACCTACAACCGCCTGATCCAGGGCCTGCGTCTGGCCGGCATCGAGGTCGACCGCAAGATCCTGGCCGACATGGCCGTCAACGACGCCGCCTCGTTCGCGGCGATCGTCGAGCTGGCCCGGGCTGCGGTCGCGGCCGAGGGCACCGGCGGCGCGGCGGCTCAGGCCGCCTGATCCCCACGCACCAGAGAGAGGCGTCTCCCGCGTCGGCACCGCCGTCCGGGGGGCGCCTCGATCGTGCCGAAGGAGCAAACCCCATGGCCTTCACCCCGCGTACCCCCAGGGTTGTCGCCGCCCGCCGCCTGCAACGCCGCCGGGACCGCGACGCGGCCGGCCGGTTCCTGGCCGAGGGCCCGCAGGCGGTCCGCGAGGCCCTGGCGCGGCCGGGGGTGGTCACCGAGCTTTTTGGTACGACCACCGCGCTGGACCGGTACCCGGAGCTGGCCGCCACGGCGGCCCGCGCCGACGTGCCGGTCTCCGAGGTGACCGACGACGCCATCGCGGCGCTGACCGAGACGGTCGCCCCGCAGGGGCTGGTGGCCGTCTGCCGACACCTGGACGTGACGTTGGAGCAGGCGCTCGCGGGTGCGCCCCGGCTGGTGGCGGTGCTCGCCGAGATCCGCGACCCCGGTAACGCCGGCACCGTGCTGCGCACCGCCGACGCGGCCGGCGCGGGCGCGGTGATCTTCGCCGGGGACGCCGTCGACCCGTACAACGGCAAGTGTGTCCGCGCCTCCGCCGGCAGCCTGTTCCACGTCGACGTGGTGCGCGCGCCCGATCCGGTCACGGTCGTCGACGCGCTGCGCGTCGCCGGGCTGTCGATCTTCGCCACCACCGGGTACGGCGATGACGACCTGGATGATCTGACCGACTACGGCCG
This sequence comes from Micromonospora sp. NPDC005979, assembly GCF_040614415.1. Taxonomy (NCBI): domain Bacteria; kingdom Bacillati; phylum Actinomycetota; class Actinomycetes; order Micromonosporales; family Micromonosporaceae; genus Micromonospora; species Micromonospora sp. NPDC005979. The sequence continues at coordinate 63,046 of NZ_JBEXUR010000024.1, forward strand.
GCTCGTCGGGCCCACCGCCTGGCTGTTCGGTTCCGAGGCGCACGGGCTGCCCGAGGAGTTGACCGCCGCCGCCGACGCCCGGGTGCGGGTGCCGCTGTACGGGCGCGCGGAGAGCCTCAACCTGGCTGCCGCGGCGGCCGTCTGCCTGTACGCTTCAGCGAGAGCACAGCGCTGAGGTGACCCTCGGCGCGACTGACAGCAGGGGAGAGCGTCCGTCCATGAACGCGCCACGGCGTTCGTTTAGCCAGCCCGCCGGTGTCGGCGGGCGGCGGGCCTGACCTGCTCCCTGCGCAACTCCTACCGGCGGGCTGCGGCACAGCCGCGCGTCCGTAGACTCGCTTCGCCGCCCCGATGACGGGCTGGCGCCGCCGTGAGGGAGTGCCCGTACGCCATGAGCTACCGCAACGATCCGTACGACCCGAAGCAGGTCGCCCTGCTCGACCCGGCCGCCCTGGCCGAGGCCGTCGCCGACGCCACGAAGGCGTTCGACGCCGCCGCCGACCCGGACGCGCTGACCGCGCTGCGCCCCGCGCACCTCGGTGACCGGTCTCCGGTGTCCCTCGCGCGCCGGGAGATCGGCGCGTTGCCGCCGGCGGCGAAGTCCGACGCCGGCAAGCGGGTCAACGAGGCCCGCCGGGCGATCGAGTCCGCGTACGCCGAGCGCGCCGAGGTGGTGGAGCGCGAGCAGGCCGCGCGGGTGCTCGTGGAGGAGCGGGTGGACGTCACCCTGCCGTACGCCCGGCGTCCCCGTGGTGCCCGGCACCCGCTGAGCACGCTGATGGAGTCGATCAGCGACCTGTTCGTCGGGATGGGTTACGAGGTGGCCGAAGGCCCCGAGGTCGACCTGGAGTGGGTCAACTTCGACGCGTTGAACATCCCCGCCGACCACCCGGCGCGCGGGTTGATGGACACGTTCCACATCGCGCCGGAGGGCTCCGGCCTCGTTCTGCGCACGCACACGTCGACGGTGCAGACCCGCACGATGCTCAGCCGCAAGCCGCCGATCTACGTGATCGTTCCCGGCCGGGTCTACCGCACCGACGAGATCGACGCCACCCACAGCCCGGTGTTCCACCAGGCCGAAGGCCTGGTGGTCGACAAGGGCATCACGATGGCGCACCTGCGGGGCACCCTCGACCACTTCGCGCGGGCGATGTTCGGTCCCGAGGCGAAGACCCGGTGGCGGCCGCACTACTTCCCGTTCACCGAGCCGTCGGCGGAGTTCGACGTGTGGTTCCCGGAGCACCGCGACGGTCCGCAGTGGGTCGAGTGGGGTGGCTGCGGGATGGTCAACCCCCGGGTGCTGCGCGCCTGCGGGGTCGACCCGGAGGTCTACTCCGGCTTCGCCTTCGGCATGGGCATCGACCGGACCCTGATGGTCCGGCACGGGGTCAGCGACATCCGCCATCTCTTCGAGGGCGACGTGCGGTTCAGCCGCGCGCTCGGGACCGGGGCGTAGGGCGATGCGGGTACGAGACACGGGAACGGTGGTCTGAAGTCATGCGAGTTTCTGTCAGTTGGCTGCGGGAGTACGTCGACCTCCCCGCCGACCTGCCCACCGGCGATCTGGAGCAGGCCCTGGTCGACCTTGGCATCGAGGTCGAGTCCGTACTGGACCTGCGCGCCAGCGTCACCGGTCAGCTCGTCGTCGGCGAGGTACGCGAGATCGAGGAGCTGACCGGCTTCAAGAAGCCGATCCGGTTCTGCCGGGTGGACGTGGGCGCCGCCAACGGCACCGGCGAGCCGCAGGAGATCGTCTGCGGGGCGCGCAACTTCGCCGTCGGCGACCGGGTCGTGGTGATCCTGCCCGGCGGCGTGCTGCCCGGCGGGTTCGCGATCGGCGCGCGCAAGACGTACGGGCACAACTCGGCCGGCATGATCTGCTCGGCCAAGGAGCTGGGCCTGGGCGACGACCACTCGGGCATCATCGTGCTGCCGCCGGACGTGGCCGCCAAGCCGGGCGACGACGCACGGTCCGTCGTGGGTCTCGACGACGTCGTGTTCGAACTGGAGATCACCCCGGACCGGGGGTACGCGCTGAGCCTGCGCGGCCTGGCCCGGGAGTTGTCGCACGCGTTCGACGTGCCGCTGCACGACCCGGCCCTGGCGCCCGCCCCGAGCGGAACGCCGACGCCGGCGTACCCGGTCGAGGTCCGCGACACGGTCGGCTGTGACCGGTTCACCGCCCGCCTGGTGCGCGGCGTCGACCCGGCCGCGCCCACGCCGTCGTGGATGGCCCGGCGGCTCGTCACCGCCGGCATCCGCAGCATCTCGCTGCCCGTCGACATCACCAACTACGTGATGTTGGAGCTGGGCCAGCCGATGCACGCCTTCGACGCCGACCGGATCGCCGGCCCGCTGGTGGTCCGTCGTGCCGAGGCGGGGGAGAAGCTGACCACCCTGGACGGTGTCAGCCGGGTGCTCACCGCCGACGACATGGTCATCTGCGACGACACCGGCCCGATCTCGCTCGCGGCGGTGATGGGCGGCGAGACCAGCGAGGTCGACACCGGAAAAACCACAAACGTGCTCTTCGAGGCCGCCCACTGGGATCCGGCCATGGTCGGGCGCACGGCCCGCCGGCACAAGCTGTTCAGCGAGGCTGCGAAGCGCTGGGAGCGGGGCGTCGACCCGGCCGTGCCGCTGGTCGCGCTGGAGCGGGCCGTGGAGCTGCTCACCGAGCACGGCGGCGGCGCTCCGAGCGCCGAGATCCTGGACATCGACCACGTCCGGCCGCGTACCCCCATCACCCTGCCGGCGGACCTGCCGACCCGGCGGGTCGGCGTCGAGTACCCGCCGGCGCGGGTCGTCGCACTGCTGGAGCAGGTGGGATGTACGGTCGCGCAGGGCGCGGACCGGCTCTCCGAGGACCCGGGCGCGGTCGGCACGGCCAGCGGCGCCGGGTCGGTGCTGAGCGTCACCCCGCCGAGCTGGCGGCCCGACCTGACCGACCCGGCCGACCTGGTCGAGGAGGTCGTCCGCCTCGACGGGTACGACAAGGTGCCGTCGGTGCTGCCGACCGCGCCGCCCGGGAACGGCCTGACCCCGCGCCAGCGTCGCCGCCGGGCCGTCGCATGGTCGCTGGCCGAGCGGGGGTACGTGGAGGTGCTCGCGCACCCCTTCGTCTCCCCGGAGCTGGCCGACCAGCTCGGACTGCCGGCCGACGATCCGCGCCGACCCGCGGTGCGCCTCGCCAACCCGCTGTCCGAGGAGGAGCCGCTGCTGCGCACCACGCTGCTCGGTCCACTGCTCGGCATCCTCAAGCGCAACCTCGGCCGGGGTCACCGCGACCTCGCCCTGTACGAAATCGGGGCGGTCTTCCACCCGCGCCCCGACGCCGGCAGCCCGCCCGCGATGGGCGTGGACCGGCGACCCACCGACGAGGAGTTCGCCGCCGCCGACGCGGTCGTGCCGGCCCAACCGGTGCACGTCGCGGCGGTGCTCGCCGGTGACCTGGACCCGGCCGGCTGGTGGGGCCCGGGCCGCCCGGCCGGCTGGGCGGACGCCATCGAGGCGGCCCGGGACGTGCTGGCCGCCGCCGGCATCCCCGACGAGCGGGTCGAGGTACGCGCCGCCGAGTACGCGCCGTGGCACCCGGGCCGCTGCGCCGAGCTTCGGGTCGACGACACCGTCGTCGGGCACGCCGGTGAGCTGCACCCGGCGGCGGTGGCGGCCCTGGAGCTGCCCCGCCGTACCTGCGCCATGGAGCTGGACCTGGACGTGCTGCCGCCGGTGCCGGTGGTTCCCGCGCCGACGGTGTCCGGGTTCCCGCCGGCGTTGATCGACGTGGCGCTGGTGCTCGACGAGTCGGTCCCGGCCGAACAGGTGCGTCGGGCGCTGGAGGCGGGCGCCGGCGAGCTGTTGGAGGACGTGCGACTGTTCGACGTGTACTCCGGCGCGCAGCTCGGCGAGGGTCGACGGTCGCTGGCGTACAAGCTGACGTTCCGCGCGCCGGACCGGACGCTGACCGTCGAGGAGGCGCTGGCCGCCCGGGACGCGGCGGTCGCCGTCGCGGCCGAGCGCTTCGGCGCCACCCTGCGCGGCGCCTGAGCATGCCGCTGGTGGGATGGCTCGCGGTGGCCGCCGTGCTCGCGGTGGCCACCGTCGGCCTGCTCTGGGCCCGCCGGCATCTGCTGCTGGTCGCGGTCGTGGGGCGCAGCATGGAGCCGACGTTGCGCTCCGGTGACCGGGTACTGGCCCGGCGGGTGCCGTTGGCCCGGATCCGTCCGGGTGACGTGGTCGTTGTGGTGGCCCCGGCCGAGATGACCGCCGGGCGGCCCACCCGCCCGGATGCGGCTGACACGCCCGGTCTGCTGATCAAACGGGCGTACGCCGTGCCCGGCGATCCGGTGCCGGTGGACCGGGTGCCGTTGCTGCGCCGAGGCGGCGAGCAGGTCGTCCCGCCCGGCCGGCTGGTGGTGCTCGGGGACAATCCGTCGCAGAGCTACGACTCCCGCGAGTGCGGCTACATCGCGGAGTCGGACGTGCTCGGGGTGGCCGTCCGGCCCCGACCGCGCACGGACTGACCATCGGCGCGGCACGCACGCGGAAACGACGTGCCACCTGGTCTGGACCAGATGGCACGTCGTCAGCGCCTCAGCAGAGAGCGCTCATCGTGCTCGCGCCCGCGCTGCAGTAGTAGCCGCAGCTGCCGCAGGTCGTCTTGCAGGCGCCGTTCGTGCTGCAGCGCTTGAAGTAGCACGTCCCGCAGAGCGCGCAGTACGGGTCCGGCGGACAGCCGGCGGCCGCCGTCACCTTCGGGACGAACACCCCCAGCATCCGTTCACCCAGGGTCTCCAGTCGACGGAACATCCGTTCACCTCCTCCCGAGATCGAGTTGTGGGTCGGGACGCTACGACGGGCCGGTACACCGCTCGTACAGCCACGCATGACGTCGACATATGTCGATGTATTTGTGCTGTATCCGCCGCTCCTAGCGTGGGCCCTCCGGCAAGGAGGTGATGCACGGATGCGAGCCCTGGAACTGACCGCGCGACTGCTGCTGGCCCTCGTCTTCCTCGCCGCGGTCGTCGGCAAGCTACGGACCCGGGCGGGATTCGCCGAGTTCGTCGCTTCGGTCGGCCAGTTCGGCGTACCGAGGCGCTGGACCGGGCCGGTCGCTCGACTCGCGGTCGCCGTCGAGGCCGCCGTGGTGCTGCTGGTCGCCGTCGCCCGTACCGCGCCGCTCGGGCTGCTGCTCGCCGCCGGGCTGCTCGGTGTGCTGACCGCCGCGATCGTCGGAGCGCTGCGTCGGGGCGCCCGCCCGGCCTGCCGCTGCTTCGGCGCCGCCGACGCGCCGATCGGCGCCCGGCACGTGACGCGCAACGTCCTTCTCTTCGCGGTGGCGCTGCTCGGCCTGCTCGGCTGGGCCACCGCCACCGGGCCGCCACCGTCCGCGCCGACCGTGCTGCTCGCCGTCGGCGTCGCGGTTCCGCTCGCCGCCGTGGTGGTCCGCCTCGACGACCTGGTCGCTCTCTTCGCCTCCACGCCCTCGCGGCCGTCCCGCCCGGTCGGACGGCGCTGACACCGGTTCACATCCCCGCACCCCTCGAAGGAGCCCTCATGGCGCTGTTGACCGTCGCCGTCGTCCTCGTCGCCGCCCTCGGCCTGCTCAACCTGGTCCTGATGCTCGGCGTGATCCGGCGGCTGCGCGAACACTCCGACCTGCTCAGCGACCAGCAGGGCCAGCCGCCGGCGGTCATGCTGGAGGTGGGTTCGATCCCCGGCGACTTCGTCTCGACCACCGTGGACGGTCGCGTGTTCTCGCGCGCCGACCTGCCCCCGATGACCCTGGTGGCGTTCCTCTCGCCGAGCTGTGAACACTGCGAGGAGCAGCTGCCCGTGCTGGTGGACCGGGCGCGGTCGATGCCCGGCGGCGCGGAGCACGTCTGGATCGTCGTCGTCGGCAAGGGCCCGGAGACCCAGCCGTACGCCGAGCAGTTCGCCGGCCTGGCAACCGTCTTCGTCGAACCCGGCACCGGCGCGCTTCCGCTGGCCTTCGGCGTCAAGGGGTTCCCCGCGTTCGGTCTGCTCGACGAGCGCGGGATCGTCGCGTCGACGGCGTTCGGCATCGCCCGGTTGGATCTGCCGGTGGCCCGGTGAGCGGGCCGCGGCTGGTACCGCGAAGGGCCGCCCGGCACGCCCGGGCGGCCCTTGGCCTGACCTGGCGGGCCGCTCCGGCGGGCACGGTGGCGGACCTGGTGTTCGCGGTTTTGGCCGGGGTGACCCCGGTGCTGGTGGCCGGGCTGACCAAGCTGCTGTTGGATCGGCTCACCGGCGCCGGCACGACCGGTGTACCGCTGACCGCCCTCGGTGCCGGCCTGGCGGTGGCCGCCGCGCTCGGTGCGGTCCTGCCGCACCTGCGCACCTACGTGGCGGCCGAGCGGACCCGCGCGGTGTCGCGGCTGGTGCGTCGCCGGCTGTATGCCGCGGTGCAGCGCCTGGTCGGGCTGGTCCGGCTCGAGGATCCGGAGTTCCAGGACCGGTTGCAGGCCGCCCAGCAGACCGGCCACATCGGTCCCACACAGTTGACCGGCAACCTGTTCGGGGCGGTGCAGAGCGTGCTGGCGGTGGCCGGTTTCCTCGGCGTCCTGCTCGTACTCAATCCCCTGATCGGGGCGCTGGTGCTGCTGGCCGCGCTGCCCACCCTGTGGATGCAGCTCCGGCTCAACCGGGCCCGCGCGGCGATGGTCCTGCGGTTGGAGCACTTTCAGCGGCGGGACCTGTTCTTCGCCCAGTTGCTGGTGGGCGTGCCAGCGGCGAAGGAGGTGCGGCTGTTCGGTCTGGGCCGGTTCTTCGGCGACCGGATGCTCGACGAGTTGCACGGCATGCACCGGGTGGAGCAACGACTCGACCGCCGGGAGGTACGCGCCCAGGCGGTGCTCGGCCTGCTCGGCGCCACGGTGGCCGGCGTCGGGGTGGTCTACGCGATCTCGATGGCCCGCGCGGGCAGGCTGACCCCCGGCGACGTCGTGATCTACCTGGCCGCCCTCCCGGGCGTGCAGGGCGCCCTGGGTGGCCTGGTCGGGCAACTCGGCGCGATCCACCAGGCGCTGCTGCTGTTCGACCACTACGACGAGGTGGCGCACGTCGAGCCGGACCTGCCGGTGCCGGCCAGCCCGCGTCCGGTTCCACCGCTGAGCGAGGGCATCGAGCTGCGCGACGTGTGGTTCCGCTACTCGCCGGAGCACCCGTGGGTGCTGCGGGGCGTGAACCTGCACCTGCCGGCCGGCAGCACGACCGCGCTGGTCGGCCTCAACGGCGCTGGCAAGAGCACCCTGGTCAAGCTCCTCTGCCGGTTCTACGACCCGGAGCGCGGCACCATCCGGTGGGACGGGGTCGACCTGCGTGACCTCGACCCGGCGGCGCTGCGCGAACGGTTGGGGGCGGTGTTCCAGGACTTCATGCCGTACGACCTCAGCGCCGCGGAGAACATCGCCCTCGGTGACCTCGGTGCGCGCGACGACCCGGAGCGGCTACGCGCCGCCGCCCGGCACGCCGGCATCGACGACGCGCTGGCCGCGTTGCCCCGGGGCTTCGACACCCTGTTGACCCGGATCTTCTTCGACGGCACGGACCGGGACGACCCGCAGGCGGGGGTGGTGCTCTCCGGCGGGCAGTGGCAGCGGGTCGCGCTGGCGCGGGGATTCCTGCGTGCCGACCGGGACCTGCTCATCCTCGACGAGCCCAGCTCGGGTCTGGACGCCGAGGCCGAGCACGACCTCAACCAGCGGCTGCGCGAGTTGCGACGGGGCCGGACGAGCCTGCTCATCTCGCACCGACTCAACGCCGTACGCGACGCGGACGCCATCGTGGTACTCGCCGACGGGCAGGTCGTCGAGCGCGGTGACCACGACCGGCTGCTGGCCGCCGGTGGTGGGTACGCCCGGCTCTTCACCCTTCAGGCCCAGGGCTACCGCCAGGACGCGCCGGCCCCGGTCTGACCGTAACGGTCCGCCCCCGCCTCGTCGGCGGCGAGCTCGGCGGCGTAGAGCCGGACGAGGTCGCCGATGTGGAAACGGCCCGGTCCGGCCGGTTCGACGAGTTGCGCGGCGACCAGACGGTCCAGGGCGCGTGCCGCGTCCTCCGGCGGCGCTCCGGTCAACGCGGCGGTCAGCTCCGCGGTCACCGGCCCCGGGTGGGCACGGCCGAGCCGGAGGAAGATCGGAGCCGCCGAGCCGAGCCGCCGGTAGCTGGCGCCGAGCCGTGGCCCCAGTCCGGTCTCGGCGAGCCGGTAGCGCTCGTCGCGCAGGAGTCGCGCCAACCGGCTGAGCGACCAGTGCGGCCCCTCGGTCAGCCGACCGGACACGGTACGCAGCGCGAGCGGCAGGCGCTCGCAGAGACTGACCACCGCCGACGCGGCCTCCGGCTCGTCGTCGACCGGGCGGTCGCCGGCGGTGGCGCGCAGCAACGCCAGCGCGTCGGCGGCCGGCAGCGGGTCGAGCCGCAGCGCCGGGGCGTCGCCGCTGGTGACCGGGGTACGGCTGGTCACCAGCAGAGCGCATCCCCCGCGTACCGGAAGCAGGCCGTCGACCTGGGCGGCGTCGGTGGCGTTGTCGAGCACGAGCAGCACCCGGCGGTCGAACAGCAGGGATCGGACGCGGGCCCGGGCCTCCGCGATGCCGGCCGGTGCCGGCTCGTCGGCACCGGGGTGCAGGGCCCGCAGCACGCGTGTGGCGACCTGCAACGGCGGCGGCGGGGTGTCGGCGACCGATCCGCCGAGGTCGAGGTGGAGCTGGCCGTCGGGGAAGGCGTCCAGCGCCGCCGCGGCGGCGCGTAGGGCCAGCGCCGACTTGCCCGTGCCGGCCATCCCGAAGACCGCGACGGTGACCGGCTGTCGCCGCGCGTCGGCCAGGGCATCGCCTAGTCGGGCCAGCTCGGCGCGCCGGCCGACGAACGGGGCCGAGGGGCAGGGCAGCTCGTGCGGTACGCGTCGCCCCAGCGGATCGACCGGACGGTCACGGATGTCCGGATGATCGCGGGTGTGCGGGGCGACGCGACGCCGGGACGGTACCGGTGACCGGGGCGCGTGCCGGCGGACCTCGCGGTACAGCTCGGTCAACTCCGGCCCGGGAGCGACGCCCAGCTCTCCGTCGAGAGCCCGGCACGCCGCCTGGTAGGTCCGCACCGCGCCGGCCTGGTCGCCGGAGCGGTGCAGGGCGGTCATCAGCAGCGCCCATGCCGGCTCACGCAGCGGGTGCTCGGTGACATGGTCGCGCAGCAGGGTCAGCAACGCGGGCGTGCCCGCGTCGCCCAGGTCCAGCCGGCAGTTCGCGTACGTCTCCCGGGCGACCGCCCGCCGCTCGCGCAGCCGGTCGAAGGCCGCCGCGGTGACCGGCCCATACACCCCGGACGGGTCCGTCGACGACCAGAGCGCCAGCGCGCTGCCGAGCAGGGTGGCGGCCAGTTCGGGTTCGCCGCCGATGCGGGCGGCGTGCCCCTCGGTGGCGAGCCGTTCGAACTCGGCGGCGTCCAGCTCACCCGGCTCGACCCGCAGCAGGTAACCGCCGTGCTCGGCGGGCAGCCGGGCGGGATGACCGGGGGAGTCGAGCAGGTGGCGTAGCTGGCTGGCGTGGCTGCGTAGGTTCGCGAGGGCCGATGCCGGCGGGCACCGGCCCCACAGCTCCTCGCGCAGTCGTTCGACGGGCACGACCGCGCCGGCGTGCAGTAGCAGGGTGACCAGCAGGGCGGCGGGCCGACCGGCCGGCACACGTTGGGCTTCGCCGTCGCGATGGACGCGGACCGGACCGAGAATCTCGAACGACACTCCCACCGCGCCTCCGTCAGGTGCCCCCACGCGGACCGGACAACCGGTCCACCACCGTCGGAGAATGATGCTAGTCGATTGAGTGGTCACTCAGTCGATTCGTTTTCGACAGCCCTCCGAAAGGCGGCCGTCGGCGTCGCGGCGGAGGGGGCCCGTCAGTCGTCGCTGGGGTTCAGCTCACCGAGTTGTCGCAGGCCCGGCAGATCGCGGACAGTGATCCGCCGGTAGTCGGTGTCGACCAACCCGTCCGTCCGTAGCTCTCGAAGCACCTTCTGGATGGAGGTCTCGGAGGCGCCGCAGATGGTGGCCAGGTCGGGTTGGGTGAGACGAACGTCGATGATGACGCCGGCCATGCCTTGTCGACCGTGGGTACGGCAGAGTTCGGCGATCACTCTGGCGACGCGCAGTTTCACCGGGTACGAGGTGAAGTCGATCCGGCGTCGATTGGACCAGCGCAGTCGGTCGGACACCATCGCGGCGAGTTCGAGGGCCGCCTCCGGATGATCCTTGAGGAACCTCTTGAACCGGTCTGGCTGGATCACGCTGTACTTCGCCGGGCCGCAGGTCGTCACGGTGGCGGAGCGGGGCTCGTTGTTCAGTGCCGACATCTCACCCACGAGATCTCCTCCGACCCGCAGTGACAGCAGAGCGGATCGACCGTCCGGCAGTGTCGCGGTGACCTTGGTCAGTCCCTCCTCGAGGAGCACGAGATGAGCTTCTCGCAGGCCCTCGTGGATGACGATCTGCCCGGCGGGGACCTGACGACGGACCCCCAGCCCCAGCAGCGTCTTCCGAACCGGTGGCGTGAGCCGCTGCAGGAACGTGCCGTAGGGCCACTCGTCGCCGGACAGTTCGTGGGGTCGTCGCACCCGCAGCCTCCTTCTCGACGGACGGCTGCCGAAGCGTAGCCGTTCCTGTGCGTAGCGCGATGCCCCTGATCGATCCCACGCTTCGATCAGCAGGTGGACGGTTGTCAGGGCCAGCACCGCCGCGGGCGGCCAGCCGAGGGTGAGCAACAGGTCAGGTAGATCCGTCCTCATAGGGCAAGCACACGACGCGGGTGCGCGACGGATCTGCCAGCAGGACGGGATGACCGATTTTCGACGTGCCCGCGGAATGCCGTAGTTCTACGGGGTCCCGGTCCGCACGCACCGGTTCGATGGCTCCTGCGGTGCTCGCCGACGGGGCGAGCCGGACGGTGAAGGCAGGAGCTGGATGCGACATCCCGAGCGACGGCTGTTGATCTCCGTGGATATGGAGCGCTACAGCAGACGCAGCAACGTCCAACAGTACGAGGCGCAGCGGCACTTCCGGGAGCTGCTGCACGAGGCCGCCGATGCCGTCGGTCTCGACCGGGTGGCCTGGATGACTCAGCAGGCGGGCGACGGCGAGCTGGCGATCGTGCCACGTGATGTGTCCGAGTCGCGGGTCATCGGCAGGTTCGTCCCGGAGCTGAACCGGCGGCTACGCCACCACAACAGCAGCCGTCTTCCGGCTGCCCGGATCCGGCTCAGGGTGGCGGTGCACCAGGGGTTGGTGCATCTCGACGGCGCGAACGGCTTCCCCGGCAACGCCGTGGTGTTCGTCTGTCGGCTCTGCGACGCCGAGCCGGTGAAGAAGGCGCTCGCCGCATTTCCCGATGCCGGCGTCGCGCTTGTCGTCTCGACCGAGATCTTCCGTGATGTCGTCACCGAGTACCCGGAGGAAATGCGGCCGGAGCGGTTCGTTCGGATAGAGGTGGCCCACCCGGACAAGGAATTCCGCGAGGACGCCTGGCTCTGCGTGGTGGACGAGGACATCAACGGCGCCGCGATCCAGGTCGTCCCGCCGCCCATTGAGCAGGGCTCTGGGCAGACCGCGGAGAGGCCCACGGATCACGGTGGGATTCGTACCGGGGACATCCGGGTCGAGGGGCAGAACGCGATCGGCCAGGGCGCGACGGCGATCGGCTCGGTCGGCCGCGACGCGAACTTCGGTACGGGTAGAGGCGATCCCCGATGAGCGGTCGGTACGCCCCTGTCTCCGCCGACAGTCCGGGGGACCTGGACGACCCTTGGCACGACGTGTTGGAGGATGCGTCCGGCGGTGGCCCACACGGTGACGTCGTATATGGCGCGGTTCGCGGACCCCGGGACGGCTCGTCTGTCGCGGTGGAGTCCCTCGACGGCGAGGATGAGCCGGTCTCTCCTGCGGAGCCGGCCGAGGAACCACCGGAGGAGGACGACCCGGAAGACCTCCTGGATCCCGGGGACGTGCTGCGCAGGCTGGCTGGCCTGCTGGGCGGTTCGACGATCGATGTCGGCGATGTTCGGGTTCAGGGACAGAACGCCACCGGCCCTGGCGCCGTCGCCATCGGAACGGTCAACGTCACCGCCGGACGATCCGACGGCGCAGGGCGCGTCTGGTTCCAGACCCTTGTCGAGGCCGGTGTTCGTGAAACTGCGGGCAGGTACGCCGACGCGCCGAGTGATCGGCGGCTCGACCACCAACTCCAGCATCACCACCTGGTCTGCCTCTCCGGCTCGGTTGGAAGCGGACGGTTCACCTCAGCCACCCTGGCGGTGGCCCGGAGACACGGGTTCGAGCGGGTCCGCGTACTCGGTGTCGACCAGTTGGCCGACCTGCTCGGCGTGGACGCACCGTTGCCCGCCGGGCACGGTTACGTGCTCCGGCTGAACGAGGCGGCTGTTCGCGAGGTGGACGGGTTCACGCTCGTGGCGTTGGCGGCCCGGGCCGAGACCTCCGGCAGCACGCTCATTCTGGTCGGGGACTTCTCCCGACGAAAGCACGATTTCGTCGGCCACATCGTCGAACACCGTTCGGCCCCGGCGGCCGAGGTTTTCAGGGCGCAGCTTCGCCAACAGCTCACCGGGCAGTGCGTCGGCTGGTGCACAGGCACGTGCGAGGGGCGTTGCGTAGAGCGATACGTGGATGAGGACTGCGTCGGGCATCCACTGCTGTCGGCCTACCTGGCCGGCGAACCTCGACCCGGCGACGTCATCGCGATCGTCGCGACGATCGCTCGGACAGTTCCGAAGGGCGGCGCGCTGGCTGAGCGGCTGGAGCAGTTCCTGCCGCTCCAACTACGGGAGCGCGCGGCCGAGATCCTCGACGTGCGACGCCGCGGCGAGGAGGTCGACGCGTTCCCTCACGACGAGGTGCGGGCCTTCCGCCTGTCCTGCGCCGTCCTTGCCGGGCAGCCCGTGACCGAGATACACCAGGCAGCTCAGCGTCTGGCCCGGTTCGACTTCCAGGAACCCGCATCGACCGGCGCCCCTTTTCGGGGTTCGATGCTCGACGCACTGTTGGGGTCGACACTGGGCCAGGCCGTCACACGGCTGAACGACCCGCGCGTACCAGGTGGGTGCCGGATCGACTTCTCGCCCGGCGCCCAGCCACTCCGGTCGGTGTTACTGGACGTCGCGTGGACGGAGTGGTGGTCGCCCAAGCAGTTGCTCGACTGGTTGGCAGACCTGATCCGCGGAGACTCTCCGGCGGTCCGACAGGCCGCAGCGGGCGCCATCGGTTGGTCTGCGACACGCGATGTGCAGTCAGCCCTCGACGCCGTGGGGGAACTGGCCCGGGAACGGCGCGCAGGGGTTCGGCAGGCCGCGGCGATCGTCCTGGTCGCCATGGCGATGCAGCCTGGGTTGCGTACTCGGATTCGGGCCGAACTCGATCAGTGGGTAGCCGGTTCAGCAGCTCACCTACGGGACACCGTGGCCCGTGCGTACAGCCTCGGGCTGGCCCGGCTCTGGCCGGAGTCGGCGCTGGCCCAACTGCGTCAGGTTGCGCAGGCCCGGATGCAGCGGCGGAACAACTCCGTCGTACGAGGGCTGGTCGAGGTGTACCGCAACGGTCACGCGGCGAGCGTATTGCCGGCCCTGGTGGACTGGACCTCGTCGGCCGATCCTGAGGTGCGACTCCACGCGGCGCGGACCGTGCGGGTACTCGCGGACCGCTGGGCTGAACCGCCCCGAGAGCACTGGCCGGAGCTGCTGCACCTGGTCGACCAGCGAACGATCGAACTGGCCGACCTTGCCGTCGTCTGGGCGACCGCTCTGAGCCTGCCAAGAACGGCGTACCGATCGTGGCGAACCCTGGGCTTCTGGCTGGACCGGGCGGACCAGCAGCCCGTCGTCGCCGGCCACTGCCTTGACCTGCTGCGTCACGTCATCGCTGGACAGCCGGCGCTGCGTCATCGCCTGAACCATCAGCTTCACCACGTGTGGCGTCCGGTGATGCCACACCACGACCTGCTCGACGACGTACAACGACTGATCGATGAGGAGACGCGATGAGCGCAGGCCCGGTCGGTGGCCCCGGCACGAGAGCACCCATACCTGGGCAGGTGGAACGCCGCCGCTGGTGGCATGCGTTCTTCCCGCCGACCGAGCCCCCGCTTCCCCCGGCCCCACCTGCGCCGATCGTTCCCGCCACCGTGACATTCCGTCAGGACGTCCCGGCGCCGATCCTGGTGCCGGCGAAGGGGGACGCATACGACTTCCGCTTGCACGCCGTCTACAACTGGACGGCGCAGAACATGACCTACGAGGAGCTTCGGTTTCGCGCCGAGCGGTATCTGGGATGGGCTGGCGGGATCGTCCGGGAACGGGCGGTGGACCTGGCACGTGAACATGAGCCCCACCGTTCGCACGACCTCGAACGTGCGCTGAACAGTCTGCTCGGTGGCCAGCGCTGGCCGCGTGAGGGCTCGCCGCACTTCGGAGTGCTCGTCCGCGTCAGCCCCGACGAGCGGGTGCGGGAGCGGCTCCGGCCGTACTGGGAGGATCGGATTCGGCTTGAATGTGATCACGAGTTGCAGAAGATCCGGGCGGCTCAGGCGGATGAGTTGACTCGTCGCTGGTGTGCCGTGCTGCAGAATCTCGAGGACGATCCCGTCACTTCGCACGCCGCACGGTTGACAAGCGAGCAGTTCGCCGAGGTTTTCGGTCGGTACGTCCAGGAGCGTCGGGAGGCCGTGCCCGATCTCGTGAAACTACTGCGCGAGGCGGTCCGGGGGCACGGGGATCTCGGTATGGGGCCGAGCGAGTACACGGAGGCGTGGGACGCAGCCCTGCGGACGTACGAGCGTCAGCACGGGTTGTCCGAGCAGTCGAGCTGACAGCGGGGCGTCCTCTGCTGGAATACCCGGGCGGAGGACGCCACCCTGCGCCGACCGACAACGGCGTTCATCACCATGCAGTAGGCTGTATTAACTTGCAGGAAACAATCGCTCTTGCTAGTCTCCTCTGCATAGTCATGCGGAGGTGGGTATGGGAATTCGAGTCGCGGTCGCGGGCGCGAGCGGGTACGCCGGTGGCGAGCTGCTGCGCCTGATCGCCGGGCATCCGGAGTTCGAGCTGGTCGCCGCCACCGCGCACCGCCAGGCCGGGCACCGCGTCGACGTGGCGCATCCGCAGCTCACCGGGCTCGACCTGGTATTCGGCGAGACCGACCCGTCGATCCTCGCCGACGCCGACCTGGTCTTCCTGGCGCTGCCGCACGGCGAGTCGGGGACTCTCGCGGCCCAGCTCCCGCCCGAGGTACGCGTCGTCGATCTGGGTGCCGACCACCGGCTCGCCGACCCCTACGCCTGGGCGCAGTACTACGGCGGCACGCACGCCGGCCAGTGGACGTACGGCCTGCCCGAGCTGCCCGGCCAGCGGGAGCTGATCGCCGGCTCCACCCGGGTCGCGAACACCGGCTGCTACGCCGCGGCGATCACCCTCGCGCTCGCGCCGCTGATCGCCGACGGTGCGGCCAACCCCGCCGACGTGGTCGTGGTCGCCGCCTCGGGCACCTCCGGCGCGGGCCGGGCGGCGAAGCCGCACCTGCTCGGCAGCGAGGTGATGGGCGACCTGTCGCCGTACCGGGTCGGCACCCACCAGCACGTGCCCGAGATCAAGCAGGCATCCGGGGCGACCGGCCTGTCGTTCACTCCGGTCCTGGCGCCGATGCCACGCGGCATCCTCGCCACGGTCACCGCCGTGCCGGCCCGCGGCGTCGACCCGCAGGAGGTGCTGGCGCAGGCGTACGCCGACGCGCCGTTCGTGCACGTGCTGCCGGAGGGGCGCTGGCCGCACACGGCCGCCACGCTCGGCTCCAACTCGTGTCACCTCCAGGCCACCGTCGACGTCGACTCGGGTCGGCTGATCGTGGTCAGCGCGCTGGACAACCTCGGCAAGGGCGCCGCCGGCCAGGCCGTGCAGAACGCCAACCTGATGCTCGGCCTGCCGGAGACGACGGGCCTGTCAATCTGGGGAGTAGCGCCATGAGTGTCACCACCCCTCGGGGTTTCCGGGCGGCCGGAGTGACCGCCGGACTGAAGGCCAGCGGTGGCCCGGACGTCGCGCTGGTGGTCAACGACGGCCCGGACGCCGGTGTCGCCGGTGTCTTCACCACCAACCGGGTCAAGGCCGCGCCGGTGCTCTGGAGCCAGCAGGTCGTGCAGGGCGGCGTGGTCCGCGCCGTGGTGCTCAACTCCGGTGGCGCGAACGCCTGCACCGGCCCGGCCGGTTTCCAGGACACGCACGCCACGGCCGAGCACACCGCCTCGGCGCTGAGCGCGGTCAGCCCGCGGCTGCTCCTCGGGGCCGGCGAGGTGGCGGTCTGCTCCACCGGGCTGATCGGTGAGCGGTTGCCGATGGACAAGCTGCTGCCGGGCGTCCGTACCGCCATCCGGCAGTTGTCACGCGACGGCGGCCTGGCCGCCGCCGAGGCCATCATGACCACCGACACCCGGCCGAAGACCACGGTGGCTCGGGGCAGTGGATGGACGGTCGGCGGCATGGCCAAGGGTTCCGGCATGCTCGCGCCGGGCATGGCCACCATGCTCTGCGTGCTCACCACCGACGCGGTGGCCGGGCCGGCGGTCCTGGACGAGGCTCTGCGCGCCGCGACCCGGGTGACCTTCGACCGGGTCGATTCCGACGGCTGCATGTCCACCAATGACACGGTGCTGCTGCTGTCCAGCGGCGCCAGCGGGATCGAGCCGACCCCGGCCGAGTTGGCCGCCGCGGTCACCACGGCCTGCCACGACCTGGCGCAGCAGCTCATCGCCGACGCGGAGGGCGCCACCAAGCAGGTCGCCATCGACGTCGTGGGGGCGGCGGCCGAGGACGACGCGGTCGAGGTGGGCCGCTCGGTCGCTCGCAGCAACCTGGTCAAGACCGCCCTGTTCGGCAATGACCCGAACTGGGGTCGGATCCTCGCCTCGGTCGGCACCACCACGGCCGCCTTCGAGCCGGACGAGGTGGACGTGGCCGTCAACGGGGTGTGGCTGTGCCGGGGCGGCGCCGCGGCCGAGGACCGTTCGAAGGCCGACCTCAGCGCCCGGGACGTCACCATCCGGATCGACCTGCACGCGGGCGAAGCGACGGCCACGATCTGGACCAACGACCTGTCCCACGCGTACGTGCACGAGAACTCGGCGTACTCGACATGAACCTCAGCAGTGATCTCACCCGGGCGCAGGTGAAGGCGGAGACGCTGATCGAGGCGCTGCCCTGGCTGGCGCGTTTCTCCGGCGCCACCGTCGTGGTCAAGTATGGCGGCAACGCCATGACCGAGCCGGAGTTGCAGCGGGCGTTCGCGGCCGACATGGTGTTCCTGCGCTACGCCGGTCTGAAGCCCGTGGTGGTGCACGGCGGCGGTCCGCAGATCTCGGCCATGCTGGGCCGGCTCGGCATCTCCAGCGAGTTCCGGGGCGGCCTGCGGGTGACGACCGCCGAGGCGATGGACGTGGTCCGGATGGTGCTCGTCGGGCAGGTCGGGCGGGAGTTGGTCGGGCTGATCAACTCGCACGGTCCGTACGCCGTCGGCCTCTCCGGCGAGGACGCGCGGCTGTTCACCGCGGTGCGCCGCCCGGCGTACGTGGACGGGCGGCCGGTCGACGTGGGCCAGGTCGGCGATGTCGAGTCGGTGGACACCTCGGCGGTGACCGACCTGATCGACGCCGGTCGGATTCCGGTGATCTCGACGGTCGCGCCGGACGCCGACGGTGTCCTGCACAACCTCAACGCGGACACCGCCGCCGCCGCGCTCGCCGTCGCCCTGCGGGCCCGCAAGCTGGTCGTCCTCACCGACGTGGCCGGTCTGTACGCCGACTGGCCGGACACGAACAGCCTGGTCTCCGAGATCACCGCGGACGACCTGGCCAAACTCCTGCCCCGGCTGGAGTCGGGGATGGTGCCGAAGATGGAGGCCTGCCTGCGGGCCGTGCGCGGGGGCGTGCCCGCCGCGCACGTGGTCGACGGCCGGGTGGCGCACTCCACGTTGCTCGAGGTGTTCACGTCGGAAGGGTTCGGAACGATGGTGGTGCCGCAGGACGGGACGGACGGGGCATGAGCAGTCTGGTGCAACGGTGGACGCAGTCCATGATGGACAACTACGGCACGCCGCCGCTGGCGCTGGTCTCCGGCGCGGGCGCCGTGGTGGTCGACGAGGCGGGCCGCGAGTACCTGGACCTGGTGGGCGGGATCGCGGTGAACGCCCTCGGCCACGCCCATCCGGCGGTGGTGGCCGCCGTGTCGAAGCAGGTGGCCACGCTGGGGCACGTCTCCAACCTCTTCGTCGCCGAGCCGCCGGTGGCTCTCGCCGAGCTGCTGCTGGCGCTCGCCGGCAGCCGACCCGGCCGGGTCTTCTTCGCCAACTCCGGCGCGGAGGCGAACGAGACCGCCTTCAAGCTGTCCCGGCGCACCGGGCGCAGTCACGTGGTCGCCACCAACGGCGGTTTTCACGGTCGCACCATGGGCGCCCTCGCCCTGACCGGTCAGCCCGCCAAGGCGGACCCGTTCCGGCCGTTGCCCGGCGAGGTGACCCACGTCGACTACGGCGACGTGAGCGCCCTGGAGGCGGCGGTCACCGACGCCACCGCCATGGTGATCCTGGAGCCCATCCAGGGTGAGAACGGCGTGGTCGTACCGCCGACCGGCTACCTGACGGCGGCCCGGCGGATCACCGCCCGGCACGGGGCGCTGCTGGTGCTCGACGAGGTGCAGACCGGCATCGGCCGTACCGGGCACTGGTTCGCCCACCAGGCCGAGGGCGTGGAGCCCGACGTGGTGACCCTGGCGAAGGGCCTGGGTGGCGGGCTGCCGCTGGGCGCGACGCTCGCCTTCGGCCGGGCCGCCGACCTGCTCACCCCCGGCTCGCACGGTACGACCTTCGGCGGCAACCCGGTGAGCTGCGCCGCCGCGCTCGCCGTGGTGGCGACCATCGCCAACGAGGGGCTGCTCGACCACGTCAAGCGCGTCGGCGAACGGCTGCGTCGCGGCATCGAGGCGCTGGACCACCCGCTCGTCGCGGGCGTACGCGGGGCCGGGTTGCTGCTCGGCGTGGTGCTCACCGCGCCGGTGTCGACGGTCCTGGCCGAGGCGCTGCGGGAGGCCGGCTTCCTGACCAACCCGGTGCAGCCGGGCGTACTCCGGCTCGCTCCGCCGTTGATCCTCACCACCGAGCAGGTCGACGCGTTCCTCGCCGCGCTCCCGGCGGCCCTGGACGCGACGGCCCCGGCGGCGGCCGGCACGAGCGCTCCGGTGAGCACCGAATCCTCCACCCAGCCCACCACGACGGGGACGACCGCATGATCCGGCATTTCCTGCGCGACGACGACCTCTCGCCCGCCGAACAGTCCAGCGTGCTCGACCTGGCGGCCCGGATGAAGGTGGACCGGTTCGGCCACCAACCGCTGGCCGGCCCCCGCTCGGTGGCGGTGCTCTTCGACAAGCAGAGTCTGCGGACCCGGATCTCGTTCGACGCCGGCATCGCCGAGCTGGGCGGCCATCCGCTGGTCGTGGACACCCAGGTCACCCACTTCGGGCGGGGCGAGACGCTCGCCGACGCGGGCCGGGTGCTGTCCCGCTACGTCGCGGCGATCGTGCTGCGGACCCACGGCGACGATCGGATCGGCGAGGTCGCCAGCGGCGCGACCGTCCCGGTGGTCAACGCGCTCACCGACGGTTTCCACCCCTGCCAACTGCTGGCCGACCTGCTGACCATCCGGGAGCGGTGCGGCGGCACGTCCGGCCGGACCCTGACCTACGTGGGGGACGGCGCGAACAACATGGCGCAGTCGTACCTGTTGGCCGGGGCCACGGCCGGGATGCACGTGCGGATCGCCGGGCCGGCCGGGTTCGCGCCGGACGAGGCCGTGGTGCGCCGGGCCAGCGAGATCGCCGCCGGCACCGGCGGGTCGGTGCGGGTGCTGACCGACCCGGCGCAGGCGGCCCGCGACGCCGACGTACTGGCCACCGACACCTGGACCTCGATGGGTCAGGAGGCCGACGGGTTGGACCGGGTCACCCCGTTCCTGCCATACCAGGTCAACAAGGAGTTGCTCGACCACGCCGCGCCGGACGCGATCGTGCTGCACTGCCTGCCGGCGCACCGGGGCGAGGAGATCACCGACGAGGTGCTCGACGGTCCGCAGAGCGCGGTGTTCGACCAGGCGGAGAATCGGCTGCACGCCCAGAAGGCGCTGCTGACGTTCCTGCTGGCGGCCTCCGGGGAGCGACGATGACCACCCCGCTGACCCGCGCCGCCCGGCACGCCCGGATCGTCGAGCTGATCCGGGACCGGCCCGTACGCTCGCAGACCGAACTGGCCGACCTGCTCGCCGCCGACGGCGTCGGGGTCACCCAGGCGACCCTCTCGCGGGACCTGGAGGAGTTGGGCGCGGTCAAGGTGCGTGGCGGCGACGGCCCGGCCGTCTACCTGATCCCCGAGGACGGGAAACGGCCGCTGCGCGACGCCGAGGCCGCACCGGCCCGGCTGGTGCGGCTGCTGCGCGAGCTGCTCAACGGGGTGGACGCCAGCGGCAACATCGCGGTGCTGCGTACCCCGCCGGGCGCGGCCCAGTACCTGGCCAGCGCGTTGGACCGGGCGGGCCTGCCCGAGATCGTCGGCACCATCGCCGGCGACGACACCATTCTCGTCGTGGCCCGGGAGACCGTCGGTGGGGCCGCGCTCGGCGACAAGCTCGCCGGTTGGTCCCGCCGGGAAGACACCGTCGAAGGGAACAACGCACCGTGACCGCGCACGTGTGGAGCACGCCGAGCCGGATGGCTGCGGCCCGTGCCGCCCGGATGGGTGGCTGACGACCATGGGGACCACAATGGGCGGCGTGGACGACAAGAGCCTCACCGAGAACAGCGCCGGCACCAACCGGACGAGCCTGTGGGGTGGCCGGTTCGCCGGCGGCCCCGCCGAGGCGCTCGCCCGGCTGTCGGTGAGCGTGCAGTTCGACTGGCGCCTCGCCCCGTACGACATCGCGGGTTCCCGGGCGCACGCCCGGGTCCTGGCCGGCGCCGGCCTGCTCGACCCGGAGGAGCTGGGCCGCATCCTGGCAGCCCTGGACGACCTGGAGGCGGCCTGCGCGTCGGGGGCGTTCCGGCCCACCGTCGACGACGAGGACGTGCACACCGCGCTGGAGCGGGGGCTGCTGGAGCGTCTGGGGAGCCTGGGCGGCAAGCTGCGTGCCGGTCGGTCCCGCAACGACCAGGTCGCCACCGACCTGCGGCTCTACCTGCGGGACCACGCGCGGGGTGTGGCCAGCCGCGTCGTCGAGCTGGCCGAGGCGCTCGTCGAGCAGGCCGAGCGGCACGTCGACACGGCCGCGCCCGGCATGACCCACCTTCAGCACGCCCAGCCGGTCACCTTCGGGCACTGGTTGCTGGCCCACGTGCAGCCGCTGCTGCGTGACCTGGAGCGGCTGCGCGACTGGGACCACCGGGCGGCGATCAGCCCGCTCGGCGCGGGCGCGCTCGCCGGCTCGGGGCTTCCGCTGGACCCGGTGGCGGTCGCCAAGGAGCTGGGTTTCCGGACGTCGTTCGCCAACTCGATGGACGCGGTCGCCGACCGGGACTTCGTGGCCGAGTTCCTCTTCACCACCGCGCTGATCGGGGTGCACCTGTCCCGCCTCGGCGAGGAGGTGGTGCTGTGGACCTCGCACGAGTTCGGCTGGGTGGAGCTGGACGACGCGTTCGCCACCGGTTCGTCGATCATGCCGCAGAAGAAGAACGCGGACATCGCCGAGCTGGCCCGGGGCAAGTCCGGCCGGTTGGTCGGCGGCCTGATGACGGTGCTGACCATGCTCAAGGGCCTGCCCATGACGTACGACCGGGACATGCAGGAGGACAAGGAGCCCGCGTTCGACGCCGTCGACACCCTGGAGCTGCTGCTCCCGGCCCTGGCCGGGATGATCTCCACGATGACCGTCCGGGTGGACCGGCTCGTCGCCGCCGCCCCGGTGGGCTTCTCCCTCGCCACCGAGGTCGCCGACTGGCTGGTCCGGCGCAACGTGCCGTTCCGGGACGCGCACGAGATCACCGGTCGGTTGGTGGCGCTCTGCGCGGCCCGCGAGTGTGAGCTGGAGGACGTCTCCGACGCCGACCTGACCGCCGTCAGCGAGCACCTCGACCCGTCCGTGCGGGACGTGCTCTCGGTGCGCTCGGCCCTCGCGGCCCGCACCACCCCCGGCTCGACCGGCCCCGGTCCGGTCGCCGACCAGCTCGCCGCCGCGGCGGACCGGCTGGCCGGCTGGCGGGAGTGGGCCACCGAGCGGGTCGTACCCCGCTGACCTGACCGTGGCGTCGGCGCGGGCCGCCGGCGCCACGGTGGTTCAGGCCGTCGGGCGCTCCCGCTTCGGGAGCTTGGCCACCACCATGTCGTACGACGAGTCGACCGCCTCGGTCAGCTCCTCGGTGTCGATTCCGCCGTCGAGGCGCAGCGTGTTCCAGCCGGACCGGCCGATGTACGGCATCGGGCGCGCGTCGGCGGGATAACGGTGCAGCCACTCGTCGGCGATCTCGCGGTTCGCGCCGCACTTCACGCCGACCGTGGGCGCCCGGTCGGCGTTGCCGAGGAACGCAAAGATCCGGCTGCCCACCTTCACCACCTCGTCGTCCTCCCACGGCCGGTCCAGCCACGCTCCCGGCTTGGCCAGGCAGTACGACAACATCTCCCCACGTTCCAATGGGTGCCTCCTAGTCATAACCCCCGCTCCCGCTCCCGCTCCCGCTCCCGCTCCCGCCTGCGCCGATCTTGCAGTTTGTGTTGTCGATACGCGACCGATCTGCCGTTGTGTCGGGACAGAAAGTGCAAGATCGGCGGGATTCGAGAGCGGGGGATCAGGGGGTCTGGTCGGTGGAGCGGGCGGCTACCCGTTCGTAGCGTTGGCGGGCGGCCTGCGCGCTGCCCAGGCCGAGCCCGTACGCGATGGACTGCCAGGTCAGGCCGCGGTCACGGGCGAGGGTGAGCAGCCCGGCCTCCAGGGCGTCCAGTTCGGCGCGTACGTGTGGGAGCAGGGTCAGCGCGGCCGTCAGGTCGGCGGCGTCGACCGGCTCCTCGGAGGGCTCCCGCTCGGCCCCGCCAGCGGCGAGGGCGGTGACCAGGGCGACCGCCTCCCACGGGTCCAGCACGTACGGGTGGGCCCAGCGCCCCCGCCGCGCGTCGGAGCCGGCGTGGCGCTCGCTGATCCGTTGCAGCGCCTCGTAGGTGCGGTGGGCGCGAGCCCGACCCGGGTCGGGCGCCGTGAAGAGGTCCGAGGTGGTCATGTACCGAGCACACCCCATCAACGAGCTGTTGTCAACAGACTGTTGAAACGTCGACGGGTGGGTACCGTTCGGTCCATGGATCTCGCGCCGGACGACCGCGCCGCCGACGCCGGCCTGACCGAGTTGGCGGACCTGCTCGCCGGCCCGTTGCTGCCGGCGGCGCGTGGCCTGCTGGGCTGCCGCCTCACCGCCGCGGGCGTCACCGTCCGGATCACCGAGGTCGAGGCGTACGCGGGCACGGCCGGTGACCCCGCCTCGCACGCCCACCGGGGCCGCACGCCCCGCAACGCGGTGATGTTCGGTCCCGCCGGGTACGCCTACGTCTACTTCACCTACGGAATGCACTGGTGCGTGAACGTGGTCACCGGTGACGAGGGGGAGGCCGCCGCGGTGCTGCTGCGCGCCGGCGCGGTCGTCGACGGGCTGGACACGGCACGGGAGCGCCGGCCGGCCGTGCGGCGCGACGTGGACCTCGCCCGTGGGCCGGCCCGGCTCTGCGCCACGCTCGGCATCGACCGCGCGGCGTACGGCGCGTACCTGCTCGGCGACGGGCCGGTCCGGTTGCGACCGCCGGTCGAGCCGGTACCGCCGGCCTCGGTGGTGGCGGGGCCACGGGTCGGCGTGACGGGCGCGCACGACCTGCCCTGGCGGTTCTGGCTCGACGGCGATCCGACGGTCAGCGCGTACCGGCGGCACGTGCCCCGCGTCCGTCGCTGAGCGCGCCGCGACGGAGGCTGTCGGAGGGTGTGGCCATAATCACCGAACCTGCTCACCGACGGTATCGGAGGACGTCATGGCAACACTGCTCGCGATCGGCACCGCCAAAGGATTGTTTCTCGCCACCAGCGCCGACGACCGGCGCAGTTGGGAGATCACCGGTCCGCACTTCCCGATGACGGGTGTCTACGCGGTCGCGATCGACACCCGGGGCGTCACCCCTCGGCTGCTCGCCGGCGTGACCAGCTCGCACTTCGGCCCCAGTGTCGCCACCAGCGACGACCTCGGCGTCACCTGGGACGAGCCCGACCAGGCGCCGGTCGCGTTCCCGGCCGACACCGGCGTCTCCCTCGGGCGGGTCTGGCAGCTGATGCCGGCCGGCACCGACGAGCCGGACGTCGTCTGGGCCGGCACCGAGCCCTCGGCGTTGTTCAAGTCCACCGACGGCGGCCGCAGTTTCGAGCTGGTCCGTTCCCTCTGGGACCACCCGCACCGCCCCCAGTGGGAGGCCGGGTTCGGCGGTCAGGCCGTGCACACCGTGCTGCCCCACCCGCGTGACCCGGCCCGACTGCTGGTCGCCATGTCCACCGGCGGGGTCTACCGCTCGGAGGACGCCGGGGCGAGTTGGGCGCCCGGCAACACCGGCATCCGCGCCTACTTCATGCCCAACGAGTGGCCGGAGTTCGGCCAATGCGTGCACAAGGTCGCCCGGGACGCCGACAACCCCGAGCGGCTGTACGCGCAGAACCACCACGGCGTCTACCGTTCCGATGACGACGGCCGCACCTGGTCCTCGATCGCCGACGGGCTGCCCAGCGACTTCGGCTTCCCGATGGTGGCTCACCCCGGGCGCGGCGGCACGGTATGGACCTTCCCGCTGGTGGCCGACAGCGAGCGGTTTCCGGCCGATCACCGCTGCCGGGTGTTCCGTTCCGTCGACGCCGGCGGCAAGTGGGAGGCGCAGTCGGTGGGGCTGCCCGAGGGGCCGTTCTATCCGGCGGTGCTGCGCGACGCCATGTGCGCCGATGGCGCGACCCCGGGTGGGGTCTACTTCGGCACCCGCTCCGGCTCGGTCTTCGCCAGCCGCGACGAGGGCGACTCCTGGTCGCAGGTGGCCGCGCACCTGCCCGACGTGCTCTGCGTCCGCGCCGCGGAGGTCTGAGCGTGGTCACCGTGCTGCTGCCCGGCCCGTTGCGCGGCGAGGCCGGGGGTGCGAGTCGGCTGAACGTCACCGCCGCCGGGACGCTGCGGGCGGTCCTCGACGAGGTGGCCGTCGCGCATCCCCGGCTGGCCCGGCGCATCCGCGACGAGCGCGGCGAGCTGCGCCGCTACGTGAACGTCTTCGTCGACGGGGAAGACTGCCGGCACTCCGGGGGTCTGGCCACGACGGTGGTGGACGGCGCGGAGGTGCAGGTGTTGCCATCGGTGGCGGGAGGCTGACCGGGCCGGTTCTGCGACGTGATGTCCGGTTGCGATGGGTGACCGGCGCCACTGCGCGACGTGCCGCCGACGGAATAGTTGACTCGTCAAATAAGTTGTGAGCTGCGTCCGGGTACCACGACGGCATCCGGTTGACACGCGAGGAGCTGGTCATGCAGTTCGGAGTCTTCACCGTCGGTGACGTCACGGTCGATCCGACCACCGGTCGGGAGCCGACCGAGCATGAGCGGATCAAGGCGATGGTCGCCATCGCACTCAAGGCCGAAGAGGTCGGGCTCGACGTCTTCGCCGCCGGTGAGCACCACAACCCGCCGTTCGTCCCGTCGTCCCCCACCACCATGCTCGGTCACATCGCGGCCCGCACCGAGCGGCTGTTGCTGTCCACCGCGACCACGCTGATCACCACCAACGACCCGGTGAAGATCGCCGAGGACTACGCGATGCTCCAGCACCTGAGCGACGGCCGGGTGGACCTGATGATGGGCCGTGGCAACACCGGCCCGGTGTACCCGTGGTTCGGCAAGGACATCCGCGCCGGCATCCCCCTGGCCATCGAGAACTACGACCTGCTGCACCGGCTGTGGCGCGAGGACGTGGTCGACTGGAAGGGCAAGTACCGTACGCCGTTGCAGTCCTTCACCTCGACGCCGCGCCCGCTCGACGGGGTGCCGCCGTTCGTCTGGCACGGCTCGATCCGCAGCCCCGAGATCGCCGAGCAGGCCGCGTACTACGGCGACGGCTTCTTCGCCAACCACATCTTCTGGCCCAAGGAGCACACCCAGCGGATGGTCGGCCTCTACCGCGAGCGGTACGCCCACTACGGCCACGGCTCCGCCGACCAGGCCATCGTCGGCCTCGGCGGCCAGGTGTTCATGCGCCGCAACTCGCAGGACGCCGTCCGGGAGTTCCGGCCGTACTTCGACAACGCCCCGGTCTACGGGCACGGGCCGTCGCTGGAGGAGTTCACCCGGGAAACCCCGCTGACCGTGGGCAGCCCGCAGCAGGTCATCGACCGTACGCTCGGCTTCCGCGAGTACGTCGGCGACTACCAGCGCCAGCTCTTCCTGATCGACCACGCCGGCCTGCCGCTCAAGACCGTGCTGGAGCAGCTCGACCTGCTCGGCGAGGAGGTCGTGCCGGTGCTGCGCAAGGAGTTCGCCGCCCTGCGTCCGGCGCACGTCCCGGAGGCGCCCACGCACGCCTCGCTGGTCGCCGCGGCCGGTGGCGCGAAGGACAGCACGGTGCACGCCGTCGACGACGTGACGGGCAAGGCGCCGGAGGGGGCGACCCGATGACCCGCCGGACGCTGGCCGTCGTGTCGGCGGGGCTGAGTCAGCCCTCCTCCACCCGGCTGCTCGCCGACCAGCTCGCCGGGGCGACCCGCGACGAGCTGGTCCGGCGGGGCCACGACGCGGAGTTGCGCCCGATCGACCTGCGCGAGTACGCCCACGACGTCGTCAACAACATGCTCACCGGGTTCCCGCCGACCGCGCTGCGCGAGGCCATCGACACGGTGACCGCCGCGGACGGCATCATCGCCGTCACCCCGATCTTCAGCGCCTCGTACAACGGGCTGTTCAAGTCGTTCTTCGATGTCCTGGACGCGGGCTCGCTTGTCGACCGGCCGGTGCTCATCGCCGCCACCGGTGGCACCGCCCGGCACTCCCTCGCGCTGGAGCACGCGGTCCGCCCGATGTTCAGCTACCTGCGGGCGGTGGTGGTCCCCACGGCGGTCTTCGCCGCGCCGGAGGACTGGTCCGACGGGACGGCCGACGGAGCGTTGCGGGGCCGGATCCGGCGCGCGGCCGGGGAGCTGGCCGACCAGGTCGAGCGACGGCCGCCCACCAGCGGCCCGGCGGACCCGTTCGCCCTCACCACCGATTTCCTGCAGATGCTCGGCCGAGGTGGCGACGCCCCGGTCAGCTGACCGGGTGGGCCACCAGCACCGGGCAGTGGGCGTGGTGGACGGCGGCCTGACTGACCGAGCCGAGCAGCAGCCCGGCGAATCCGGCCCGACCCCGGGTGCCGACGACCAGCAGCGACGCTGCGCCGCTGGCCTCGACGAGCCCCTGGGCCGGGCTGGACGCCCGGACCGGGTGCTCCCGTACCACCAGGTCGGGATGCTCGGCCCGGACGACGGCGGACGCGTCGGCGAGCAACCGCACCGCCTCGGCCTGCTCGACGGCCTGCGCCTCCTCCATCTCGTCCGGCACCGGCCGGTCGCCGCCCGACGGGCCGACGTGCGTCAACACCAACGGGACGTCGCGCAACGTCGCCTCGACGGCCCCGTAACCGACGGCGAGTTGGGACGACTCGGACCCGTCCACACCGACGAGCACCGGCCCGTCCACGTCGATCGACCGCCCCTCGGGACGGACCACCAGCACCGGGCAGCGCGCGTGCGCGGCGACCTGCGCGCCGACCGAGCCGAGCAGCAGGCCGGTGAACCCGCCCAATCCGCGGCTGCCCACCACGACGAGTTCCGCTCGGCGGGACTCCTCGACCATCGTCGCGCCGGGCCCACCGGCGACCTGGCGTACCTCGACGGCGAGGCCGGGAAAACGCTCGGTGAGGTCGGCCGCCACGCCCTCCACCATCCGCCGCGCCTCCTCGGACGGCCCCGGCAGCGTCAGGTCGTACGGGGTGAGAGGCGCGTGCAGGTAGCCGTGCACCACCAGCAGCGGACGGGACCGACGCTGGGCGGCGCGGGCCGCGTGCTCCGCGGCGACGAGGCTGGACGGCGAACCGTCCACCCCCACCACGACCTGTCGGTTCATCAGCTCTCCCTGGATCGGCCACCACTCCCACGCCGATCTTGCAGCTTCTGTTGGCGGAATGTCGTCTTCGTTATCTTATGTCGCGACAGGAAGTGCAAGATCGGCGGGGGAGGGGTGTCGGGGGTGGGGCTTACTCTCGCCGGGTGAGCTCTGATGTGCTGCTGCGGCCGGTGCGCGAGGACGACCTCGTGGAGTTCTTCCTGCACCAGCAGGATCCGGAAGCGAACCGGATGGCCGCGTTCGGTCCCGCCGACCCCTCCGACCACCGCGAGTTCGCCCGACACTGGGCGCGGGTGCTCACCAACCCGGCGAACCGGGTCCGCACCGTCGAGGCCGATGGTGAGGTGGTCGGCTACGTGAGCGCCTTCCGGGTCGACGACCAGACCGAGGTCAGCTACTGGATCGACCCGACCCGCTGGGGTCGGGGCCACGCCACCGCGGCCCTGGCCGCGCTGCTGCGCGAGCTGCCCCGGCCGGTGCACGCCCGGGCCGCGAAGGACAACGCCGCCTCTCTCGCGGTGCTGCGCAAGTGCGGGTTCGTCGTGGTCGGTGAGGACTCGGGGTACGCCAACGGGCGCGGCACCGAGGTCGAGGAGTGGCTGCTGGAGCTGCCCGCCGACACCCCTGACCTGGGCTAGCACTAGTCTCGCGGGGTGAATTGGTTGGATCTGGTCGGCTGGGCCGGCTCCGCGGTACTTGTCTGGTCGCTGCTGCAGTCGCGCATCCTGCGGCTGCGCGCCCTGAACCTCGTCGGTTGCGCCGTGCTGATCGGCTACAACGCCGCCATCGAGGTATGGCCCATGGTCGGGCTCAACATCGTCCTCGCGGTGATCAACATCTGGTACCTGCGAGGGATGCTCGCCACCCGCCACGACGAGCAGACCTACCAGGTGGTCCAGGTCGGGGTCGACGACCAGTTCCTCGCCCACACGCTGCGCGTGCACGGGTCGGACATCGCCCGCTTCAACCCCGACTTCCACTGGGATCCGGCCGCCGCCGACCGCTCGGCCTTCCTCGTGGTCACCGCCGACGAGGTGGTGGGGGTGGTGCTGTCGCACGCCGAGGCACGCGGGGTCGCCCAGATCGACCTGGACTACGTGACCCCGAAGTTCCGGGACTTCACGCCCGGCGAGTTCGTCTACCGGCGCAGCCGCCTCTTCACCGAACGCGGCTTCCACCGGGTCGTCAGCCCGCCCGGCATGATCGCCCCGTACTACCACCGGCTCGGGTTCCGCCCCGAGGGCGACTCGTACGTCCTCGACCTACCCGCGTCCCCGGCCGCCGGATCGGCGTAGCGTCACCCCGGCAGGATTCGGCCGACCCCGCACGGGGCACAGAAGCGCGTACGCCGGGCGGGCTCGTCGACCGGCGGGCGCCGTGCGTACCGGCCGGCGTCACCATCGCAGAGGGAGCGAACCGGGCGTGCAGAGCTACGGGAGCCAACTGGCCCTGGTCGGGATCCTGATCGTGATCAACGCGCTCTTCGCCGGCAGCGAGATGGCGCTCGTGTCACTGCGGGACAGCCAGATCCAGCGGTTGGAGCGCACCAGCCGGGCCGGAGGCGTGCTCGCCCGGCTCGCCAAGGACCCGAACCGCTTCCTCGCCACCATCCAGATCGGCATCACCCTCGCCGGCTTCCTGGCCTCCGCCGCGGCGGCGGTCTCCCTCGCCAAGCCCCTCGTGCCGCTGCTCGGGATGTTCGGCAACGCCGCCGAGACGGTGGCGATCGTGGTGGTGACCCTCGCGCTGACCTTCGTCACCCTGGTCTTCGGCGAGCTGGCCCCCAAGCGGATCGCCATGCAGTCCGCCGAGCGGTGGGCCCTGTTGGTGGCCCGCCCGCTCGACGTGC
Organism: Micromonospora sp. NPDC005979; assembly: GCF_040614415.1. Lineage (NCBI taxonomy): Bacteria > Bacillati > Actinomycetota > Actinomycetes > Micromonosporales > Micromonosporaceae > Micromonospora > Micromonospora sp. NPDC005979. The sequence continues at coordinate 93,151 of NZ_JBEXUR010000024.1, forward strand.
TCGCCAGCCTGACCCGGCCGGCCGTCTGGGCGCTCGGCGCGACCAGCGACCTGGTCGTCCGCCTGTTCGGGCTCAACCCGAAGCACGAGCCCGAGGAGATCGGCCCGGACGAGCTGCGCGACATCGTCGCCGGCAACCACGGCTTCACCAAGGAACAGCGCACCATCATCGCCGGGGCGGTGGAGATCGCCGACCGGCGGTTGCGGGCTGTGCTCGTACCCCGGTTGCGGGTCTTCACGCTCGACAGCGGGACCACGGCGGAGGCCGCGCGGCTCGTGCTGGCCGCCACCGGGCACTCCCGGGCGCCCGTGGTGCGCCACGGCGGCCTGGACGACACCGCCGGCGTGATCCACCTGCGTGACCTGGTCGGCGTGCCCGACGACCGGCCGATCGACGAGATCGCCCGCCCACCGATGCTGCTGCCCGACTCGCTGCCGGTGGTGGACGCGCTGCGTCAGTTCAAGGCCGAGCGCCAGCACATCGCGCTCGTCGTGGACGAGCGTGGCGCCGTCGACGGCATCGTGACGCTGGAGGACATCCTGGAGGAAATCGTCGGAGAGATCTACGACGAGACCGACCGGGACGGCTACTCGGTCCGCCGCGAACCGGACGGCGCGATGGTGCTGCCCGGCACTTTCCCGGTGCACGACCTGCCGGACATCGGCGTTGAGCTGCCCTCGCGCCCGGCCGGCGACTACACCACCGTCGCCGGGCTGGTGCTGGCCCGCCTCGGACACATCCCGACCGTCGCCGGGGAGGACGTCACCCTGGACGGCTGGGTGCTGACGGTGGCCGACATCGACCACCGGGCCATCACCGAGGTACGTCTGAGTCAGGTCCCCGCCGACGACGGTGACGACGCCGACGAGGCGGTCGAGCCGGTGCTGGACGAGGCTCGTAGCTGACCGGACCCGGCGTCGCCCGGCCGGTCAGTCCCGGGAGAGGTTCTGCAACCGGACCTGACCGCGGGCGACCAGGCGCTCCTTGGCGTCGGTGATCTCCACCTGCCAGAGCTGCTGGCTGCGCCCCCGGTGCACCGGCAGGCCGACCGCCCGCAGCTCACCGTCGCGCACGGCCCGCAGGAAGTCGGTCTGGTTCGCCACCCCGACCACCGTGCCCCGGTCGGCCAGCCAGAGCGAACCGCCGACGCTGGCCGCGGTCTCCACGACCGAGCAGTACACCCCGCCGTGCTGGATGCCGAACGGCTGGTGCAGGTCCGGACGGACCTGCCAGCTGATGACGACGCGGTCGGGGGTCGCCTCCTCGAATTTCAGGCCGAGCAGGTTGACGAAACCACCCGTCAGATCCGGCATCTCCACGACAGAACCCTCCCGAAAACAGTGGGGCGCAAGCGTAACCGGGCGCGTTGCCCCAAACCCGGTACGGGTCGATGCCGGCGATGGGGGAGAATCGGTGACCGTGACCGACAGCAACCTCCCGCCGACCGGGCGGGAATCTCTGATCGACGACCTGCTCTGGCGTGGCCTCATCCAGGACTCGACCGGCCTCGACGAGCTGCGTGAGCTGCTCGACGGCGGGACGGCCACCACCTACTACGTGGGCTTCGACCCCACCGCGCAGAGCCTGCACGTCGGCTCGCTCATGCAGGTCACCACGGCCCGGCGGCTGCAACTCGCGGGTCACCGCCCCCTGCTGCTGGTGGGCGGGGCGACCGGGCAGATCGGTGACCCGAAGGAGAGCGCCGAGCGGACGCTCAACCCGCCCGAGGTGATCGCCGGCTGGGTCGAGCGGATCCGCGAGCAGCTCGCGCCCTTCGTGTCGTACACCGGCGCGAACGCGGCCCAGCTCGTCAACAACCTGGACTGGACCGGCGAGATGTCCGTGGTCGAGTTCCTGCGCGACGTGGGCAAGCACTTCCCCGTGAACAAGATGCTCGCGCGGGAGGTGGTGCGGGCGCGGCTGGAGACCGGCATCAGCTTCACCGAGTTCAGCTACCAGTTGTTGCAGGCCAACGACTTCTTCGAGCTGCACCGTCGACACGGCTGCCAACTCCAGTTCGGTGGCTCCGACCAGTGGGGCAACATCACGGCGGGCGTCGACTACGTGCGGAGGCGCGGCGCGGGACCGGTGCAGGCCTTCACCACGCCGTTGGTCACCAAGGCCGACGGTACGAAGTTCGGCAAGACCGAGGGCGGGGCGGTCTGGCTCGACCCGACGCTGACGAGTCCGTACGCGTTCTACCAGTTCTGGCTCAACGTCGACGACCGCGAGGTCGACCGCTACCTGCGGTACTTCAGCTTCCGTACGCGCGACGAGCTGGAGGAGTTGGCGAAGGCGACGGCCGAACGGCCGGCGGCCCGGCTGGCCCAGCGGGCGTTGGCCGAGGAACTGACCACGCTGGTGCACGGCCCCGAGGAGACCCGGCAGGCGGTCGCCGCCAGCCAGGCGCTGTTCGGCCGTGGCTCGCTCGACGACCTGGCCCCGGAGACGCTGCGCGCGGCGCTCACCGAGGCCGGGCTGGTCCGGCTGTCCGGAGACCTGCCGGACGTGGCGGGCTTGCTGCGGGAGTCCGGGCTCGTGAGCGGCCTCAAGGAGGCCCGCCGGGTCATCACCGAGGGCGGCGCCTACGTGAACAACACGAGGGTGAACGAGGTGGACGCCACGGTGTCGACCGGCGACCTGCTGCACGGTCGGTACCTGGTGCTGCGCCGGGGAAAGCGGTCGTTCGCCGGCGTTGAGCTGGGCGAATAGTCGATCGTCGACGATGTGACGGGGGACGCGTCCGGCGGATTTGACGATCATCGGGCCGGACGCGTAACTTTCTCTCTGCCAGCGCGGAACGGACGAAACAGGCGAAAGCCTGAAGCGGCCGGAGCGTGGTGACGGCCTCGGGGTCGGGCGGGTTCGCCGTCAGATCGCCGACCGGGTGGTGCTCACGGAAACGCCGCGAGGCGGATTTGGTGCGGCGGAACCGACCGGGTAAGGTAGGCAGTCGGCAGGGAAACGGGCGAGCAAGCGGGCAACCGCTGCGGCCGGCCTGCCAAACCAAGATGAGAGCGGCGCGAGCCGGTCGAACCATGGTGCCCGCAACACGGCAGAAAGTACGACGAACCGGGAAACACCGGTTTGACACGGCAGAAACCAGCGGGTAACGTAGTAAAAGTGCCTGGCGCTGAAAGCGGCGAGGACACGGTACGAAAAAGCCCCAAGTTGGGGCCTCAGTAATGGGGCTTCGAGTTGGTGTGTGGTTGTTCTTTGAGAACTCAACAGGGTGCTTGTAAAGCCAGTGCCAATTATGATTTATACCCCGGACTGGCAGCCTGCTTTTGGTGGG